>NZ_OBDX01000004.1:0-320997 GCF_900215185.1 Pseudomonas sp. LAMO17WK12:I10
TGGTGATCAAGGCGTTGGACATGGCTTACGAACAGCGTGGCAGGCCTCAAGGACTGCTGTTTCACTCGGATCAGGGCTCGCTAGTTTCGCCAACGGCTCTGGCGTTACCGCATGCGCCAAAGCATGAGCCGTCGTGGAAACTGTTGGGATGCGCCGATGGAGCGCGTGTTTCGCAGTTTGAAAACTGAATGGATACCGACCGTGGGCTACATGACGGTTCAAGGCGCGCACCGAGACATCAGTCATTACCTAATGCATCGGTACAACTGGATTCGACCGCACCAGTTCAACGATGGGATGGCCCCGGCTCAGGCCGAGAGAAAACTTAACGTCGTGTCCGGAATTAGTTGACCACTACAGTTTTGAGGATGTTGAGCAGTTAAGCCAAGAGGTCCGAGGTGAACTGCGGCCCACTACGCAATCCAGACGAAGATCAGTGACCCCTCCCGCCAAAAGATCACACAAACCGGGCTATTCGAGCTTAAGTGCACTTTCTGTTCCATTGCTCCCCAAACCCCGGTATTGGCCTGCATGGAAGACCAGCGGTTCTGCGCCGCTGTACCGGTATTGTTCGATCTCGCCAATGAAGATCAGGTGGTCACCGCCCTCGTACTGGGTGACGTTGCGGCACACCAGCACTGCCACCACATCGTCCAGCACCGGGGCTCCCGCCTTGCCATAGGAATGAGCTACACCGGCGAACTTGTCAGCTGCTGCCCGTGCGAACTGCTCCGACAAGTGGTGCTGGTGCGCGCCCAGCACGTTGATGGCGAAGTGGCTCGCTGAGCAAAAAAACTTCAGGCTCGGTGCCGTGCGTGCCAGGCTCCAGAGCACCAGCGCCGGCGACAGCGACAGCGAGGAGAACGAGTTGGCGGTCACACCGACGTTGCGGCCGTCAGCGGTGCGCGTGGTGATCACGGTCACACCGGTAGCGAACTGCCCCAGCAAATTGCGCAGTTCGCGGGCACCGCGGCCCTCGGCATCGAGCAAATCGTGAGCCTTGGTTTCGGTGGCGGCGTTCATGGTGATCTCTCCCCTCAAGCTGGCTCAGGCAGCCTGTTGGCTCATTGCGCGCGATTGCACGCGCAGCGTGAATCGAACCAACGGTGCGGTCAGCGCCGTCGTCACCAGCGCGAACACCACAAGGATCGTGTAGACCCTTGGCGGAAGGATCTGCATTTGCAGACCGATTGACAGGACGATCAGCTCCATCAAGCCGCGCGTATTCATCAACGAGCTCACCAGCATCGCATCGTGTGGCGCAAGCCCGGTGGCACGCGCGCCCAGATAGCTGCCGCCAAACTTGCCGATGAATCCGCCCGCGAGGAATACACCGAACCACATCCATGATGCCGCGTCGTCGATCGTACCGACTGACGCATGCAGCCCCGCATACGCGAAAAACACCGGCATCAGCACAAGCTTGACGAAACCTTCGACGTTGTCGCGCCACTCCTTCGCGACGCCGGGCACGCGCCGCACGAACAGCGCCGCCGCAAGTGCGCCAAATGCGCTATGGAATCCGATCAGCGACGTCGCGAGTGCCGACGCTATTACGAAGCAGAACAACACGGCCAAGCGGTCGCGCGCCGCATGCGCAGTCGATGCGAGCCGCGCAAGCGTCGGTCGAACCACGAAGCGCACCAGGAGCGCGCACAGCACCAGATACGCGAGCAGGCTGAGGAGCATGCGCGCAAATGCCCAGCCAGGCCCGCTCGATAGCGAGGCAATCGTTGCAAGCAGCATCCATCCGAGCGCATCCGTCAGCATCGCGGCAGACATTGCGTACCGTGCGCCCACCATGGCGCTGAGCGCCAGGTCGTCGATGATGCGCGCCATCACCGGCACCGCCGATACCGCAAGTGCGACACCGCAGAAGAGTACATAGGGCAGCGCCGGCGCGTCGCTGGCGAGCGTGTCTTTCGAGACGATGGCGACGATCATGCCGATCGCGGCCGGTGCGACGAGCCCGCCCGCTGCGATCGCGACGGGCATGCGCCAGCGCTTGCCGCGCAGTGTCTCGCCCAACTCCATATGCAGACCGACCTGAAACATCAGCAGTATCAGACCGACTTCGCTGACTTGCGCCATCGCTGACAGCGCACGAGGGCCGAACAACAGGTCGTAGAAACTCGGTGCGATCGCGCCGAACAGCGAAGGCCCCAACAGCAGACCGGCCGCGATCTCACCGACGACCGCGCACTGGCCGAGCCGTTCGGCAATGCGGCCGCAGACGTTGCAGAGCGCGATCACCAGCACGAGTTGCAACAGCCAGATAGTCATGAATACCTCGGCAAGAGCGGCACCGACACGAAGCGGGTGGCCGCGAGCCCAAGCGGGCCCGCCACGCCGTACGCCGTGATGACCGTGACGCCGCTCGCCAGCTTCGCGAGCGCCTGGCGCAGCGACGCGGCCGAGACCGGCTCGGCTTCACGCATCACCGCTCACTCGCAACGCGGTCGACCCAGCCCCGGTAGAACGCACGGTACTTGAGCACGAGCTTGTCGTACTTGCTGTACGCGCCGCCGCCGTCCGGCTTCATCCCGTTCCAGATTTTGACGTCGTACCCCGCTGCCTGTCTGGTCTGCAGCCCGAACAGCACGAAGTCGGTCGCGCGGCGCAGGATGCCGCCCACCTTCTTGATCGAGATGAGCATGTGCATGACGTTCTTGCCGTCGCTCACCGGCGTCACACACTGGAGCAGCTTGTATTTGACGTTTCCGTCCAGGGCGACGGTCATGACGCACCCGCCGGGGTAGCCATCGAAGTGCAGGTTCATCTGCGACATGTTCAGGCCGAGCGCGCGCGACAGCATGCCGAGGGGGCCGAAGTACCGGTCCACGGTGAAATCGATCCCGGCACCGAACCACGCGCCCGCCAGGGCCAGCGACTCAACCTCCGGCCACCGGCGCCAATCGTCGAAGAGCTTGAGCTCGAAGGCCGAGACCGGGAGCGCGTGCACGGGGGTCGCGTGCTGCGCGTCGTAGAAGTTCTCGACGATCCGCAAGACCGCCGTCGTCGTCTCGAACGCGAAGTGCAGGTGCATAAAGTCGCCGTTGTCGACGTCGGCCGCGGCGATTTCGGGCAGCGGGTGCAGCGGCTGCGGGGAGCCGTACCAGACCCACACGTAGCCGTATCGCTCGACGGTGACCAACGTCGGCTGGCGCGCCCCGCGCGGCACAGGCTCCAGCCGGGGCACCGCCTGGCTGTGGCCGGGGATGTGAACGCACTGCCCCTGCTCGTCATACCGCCAGTGGTGAAACGGGCACTGGATGCACCCGTCCTTGACCCGCCCGTCAGCCAGGTTCGCGCCCAGGTGCGAACAGTGGCGGTCCATCACCACGGCCCGCCCCGTCGCTCCGCGCCACGCCACGCACGGACGGCCGAAGAGCGTCAACTCCGTCGGCTTGTCCTTGAGGTCGTCCGAGCGCATCGCGACGTACCAGCTCGCGGCCAGGCGCGTGGTCGCGTCGTACGCCCCCGGGGGACGCTTCTTGATGCTCGCTTGATCCAATTGAATGTCGTTCATCGTTTTTCTGTCGTCGGCCGACTACTTCTTCAGCGCCAAGCCGATGCGGGTCGTGATGTACGCCTTGAGCAGCGCGAACATCGGGTTGTAGTCGAAGTACTTTTTCACCTCTGCCGGCGCGCGGGTTTGCGTCCAGTACATCAGCCTCATCGCCGGCAGCAGGCTGTACTTCGAGTTGTTGAGCTGCGGCTTGTCCCCGGTGATGCAGTACCCGAAGCCGAACATCGGCTTGGCGAAGTCTCGCTCGTCGATGAGGGCGTGAATCCGCGCCGCGGCTTCCTCGGCCGGCTTGAGCCCGGCGCTCACGGCCTCGACCTCGGCTTTGGCGTCGTTGAACAACTGGTAATACTCCTCCATGTCCGCGCACAGGTACCCGAGGTACGGGGGGGCGTTGTCGAGGTGATCGAGGTCGCCCTCGTCGCGCGACGCGCGGAACCTCGCGTGGGCTTGCACGAGCCGGAACTGCCCGAGGATTGTGCCGACCGCCCACAGCCTGTGGAACGCGTCCCATAGGCGGAAGTCCGAGAACGCCGTGTAGCAGCAGCTGACGAAGTCGTCGTTGTGGTCCAGAAGCTTTTGCTGCAGGCGCTCGATGTACTCGAAGCGCTCGGGGGAGAAGTCGTCGTCGCGTAGCGCCTTGATGAGGCGCGCCGCGAGCGCGTGGATGGTCACCGCGGTGTTCTCGAGCCCCCGGGAGAAGAGCGGGTCGATGAACCCGTTCGCATGCAGCATCAGGCAGTAGCGGTCGCCGACGCAGGCGTTCGACGAGAACTGCAGGCGGTCGGTCTTGACCCAGTCGCGCACCGGCACGGCGTCCCGGAACTGCGCCCCGATGCTCGGGAACCGCGCGAGGAACTCGTCGAATTCCTGCTGCGCGGAGATGTCCGTTTTCGGGTAGACACGCGGGTCGAGCTGCAGGCCGACGCTCACCAGGTTGTTGGTCGACCGCGGGTGGTTGTTGAATGGGATCACCCAGAGCCAGCCGCCCGTGAACATGTGGTGCAAGGTCCCTTCGTGCCAGCGCCAGCGCTGCCCCTTGACCTTGAAGATGTCGTCGAACGGCTTGAC
The DNA here is from genome assembly GCF_900215185.1 of Pseudomonas sp. LAMO17WK12:I10. Taxonomy (NCBI): domain Bacteria; kingdom Pseudomonadati; phylum Pseudomonadota; class Gammaproteobacteria; order Pseudomonadales; family Pseudomonadaceae; genus Pseudomonas; species Pseudomonas sp. LAMO17WK12:I10. The sequence continues at coordinate 4,598 of NZ_OBDX01000004.1, forward strand.
CCCGAGCATGTGCGTGTAGAGGCTGCGCGAGTGCGTCTTGAAGCGACACGGCTCTTCGCGGAGCCCGAACTTGGTCGCGAGCGGCGCGCGGGGCCCTCCGCAGTCGATCATGTACCGGCCGGTGAACCGTTCGCCCTGGACGGTGGTCACCGCGACGCCGTCCTTGTCCGCGTGATAGTCGGTCACGCTCGTCTTCTGGCGGACCGTGCAGCCATATTTGATGGCCGCTTGCAACAGATAGGCGTCGACGTCCTGCCGGTAATAATGGCTCTCCGGTCCCCACGGCAGCTCGGGAATCACGCACTGCGTGAACTCCTTCGGGTCGTGCTCCTGGCCGGGCTTGTGGAACACAAAGCCGAAGTTGCGCTTGATGCCCGTGCTCGACGCGACGTAGCGTTGCGTCGAGTAGAACGACGTGATGTGGTCGAGCTCCGGAATGCCGTAGCGATCGGCGATGATGCGGTTCATGAGAGACGTCTCGGGGATCGACGATTCGCCGATCGTGAACCGCGGGTGCGACGACTCCTCGATGATCAGCACGCGAAACTGTTGTTTGGCCAGGATGGCCCCCATCTGGGTGCCGGACATGCCCGAGCCGAGGATGATTACGTCGAAGTGGTTGCTATCGTGTCCGTTCGCGGGGCTCTTCTGAGTCATGGGGGCAAACTCTCCTTGTGAGATAACACCTGGTCGCGCGCATCAGGATTCGTCGAGCGCGGCGCGGATGCGGGACCGCGCGGCATACGTGAGCGTGAGTAGTTCACCGAGCATGCTGGGCGCGTACCCCCCGCTGCCGATTGTGGGGCCGCTTTGCCCGACTTCGTACGCCCGCTCCGCCAATTTGAGGTGAGGCGCCCGGAAGCGCAGCAGGACCTTGAAGACCCGCTCGAGGGCTGTCAGCCCAGCCCGGACGTGCTCGTCCCGCGCACCGACCGCTCGCGCCTCGTCGAGCGCGCGGTCGATGAGCGCCGGCTCTCCGGAGAACCGAGCGTAGACCGCCCTGTACGCGGGAAGCACGTAGGGCAGGTACGTCTCTTTGAATTCTCGATAAGCTTGGTCGTCCGATTGCGAGCCCCACAGGACGTGCTCCAGCACAAAGAGGGGCATTTCTACGGCACCGGGGCCGAGGTAGCTCTGGCCCCCGACTCGAATCGGTTCGTAGAAGGGGCGCAGCTCATCGTAGAAGACCTGCGGCGAGATGAAGCGGTACGCGTAGACGATCGATTCGACCATTTTCTGCAGATAGGCTTCCAGCTCGTCGCACCCTTGCGCGAACGCGGGCGACCGCAGGGGCACGTCGGACAGCTCGACGGTCACTGCGATGGCCGCTTCGAGGGCCGCCATCGAGATGCGCACGCTCTTGAGCAGGTGCGCTTCGTCGGGCAGCCCGGTGTAGCTGCGCTGCGCGTCGGCCGTCGCGGGGTTCCAGACCGTCACATGCAAGAGTGTCTCGCGCGGCGGCAGGCCGGTCGCGCGCGCCAGGTCGAGCAGCACCGGCTCGAGCCCGGGCACCACGTCCGCGGGCTCGTGTCCGTGCCGCTTGAGCGACCCCAGGAAGAACCCGATGTCCCGCATCGCGGCGGCGGCTTCGACGAAGCCCCAGCCGGAGGGCACGCCGCGCGCCGGGAGGAACTCGCGCAGCAGGCCGATGATGCCGGGCACGTCCTTGTTACGGTTCAGGCCCGGCAACTGCAGAACGAGCGCGCGCGCCTGCAGCGGATCGCAGGCCGCCACGGCAGCGTGCGTGGCCGCGAATGCGCCTACCCGGTCCAAGGTGCGTTCCACTACAGGATTTCCTGCGCCGCGAGCGTCGGTCCGCGCTGGCTGGGAGACAGCCCCGCGTCGCCGTCACGCAGCGACCGCAGGTAGTCGTAGTTCGTCGGCAGGCTCGTGCGCAGACGCTCGGTCTCGCGCCGGATGCTGGCGAACATCGCCTCGGCCTTCTCGATCGACTCCGGTCGGTGCTGCAAGAGCGGCAGCGACCGGTCGGGCAGCATGCCCAGGCCAGCAAAGATGCAGTAGTAGTTGCCGTTCAACCAGAAGTTCTTGAATTCGTAGTCGAAGGTCTCGTAGTACGTGGAATCGTCGAACGACGTGGTGGTCAGCGGCAGCCCCGCCTTGTAGCGCTGAACCTTCTCTTTGATGGCGTCCGAGAGCCGCAGGTCGTGCCGGTTCGCGAGCCAGAACGGCGTGTCTTCGCGCGACGCGGTGAAATAGTGCGCTTGGACGAAATCTCGGCAGTCGTCGAACATATAGACGATCTCAGCGTTGAATGCGTCGCTCAACCGCGGGTCGAACGAGGTGTCGGGGAAGTGCTTCACGAGCTGGTAAAGCGCCGCGTAGATGAAGTAGATTCCCGTCGATTCCAGGGGCTCCAGAAAGCACGACGACAGCCCGATCGAGACGCAGTTGTTGACCCACGCCCGCTTGTTGCGCCCGACCCGGAACTTGATCTGGTTGAGCGGCTGATTGTCCGAGAGGCCCCAGAGGTTGAGGAAGTCGGCGGTGGCCTGGTCGCGCGAGGTGAACTTGCTCGAGAAGACGTAGCCGCTGCCGAACCGGCCCAGCATCGGAATCTTCCAGGTCCACCCCGAGTTCATGGCGATCGCGGAGGTGTACGGCTCGACCCCCTCGCGCGCGTCGTCGTTGGGCACGGCGCTGGCGACCGCGCTGTCGCACAACAGGTAGTCGGACATGTCGATGAAGGGCTCCTTCAGGGCCTGATTGATCAGGAGCCCCCGCATGCCGGAGCAGTCGATGAACAGGTCCGCCTCCAGCGTCCGTCCCTCCTTGGTGAACAGGCTGGAGATGTAGCCGCGCTCGTTCAGGTGAACGTCCACGACCTCGTCGACCACGCGCTTCACCCCGCGTTCGACGGCCCAGCGCTTCAAGAAGTCAGCCACCAGGTGCGCGTCGAAGTGCCACGCGTGGGACATCTGGCGGGTGCCGTCGGGCAGGCATGGGGCCAGCTTGCCGTCGAGCGCCCCGGCCTGCGGGTAGCACGCGTACTCCAGCGGCTGCTGGAAGCCCTGTTCGCGCTTGCGCAACCAGTAGTGGGTAAGCGGCACGCCGTCGCAGTTCGGCACGTTGCCGAACAAATGGTAGAAATGATCGTCGCGCGAGGAGTCGGGAGACTTCCTCCAGTTCACGAACTTGATCGCGGCCTTGAACGCGCCGTTCACTTGGGGCATCCACTCCCGCTCCGGTATCCCGAGGAAGTCGAAGAACACCTTCTGCAAACTCGGGATGGTCGCCTCGCCCACGCCGATCCGGGGGATCGCTTCAGACTCGATGAGCGTAATGTTCGCCTGCTGTTGGAGCGCCCGGATGAGGTACGAGGCGGCCATCCAGCCCGCAGTGCCGCCGCCCACGATGACGATATTCTTGATCGGCTTGTTCATAACACTCCTTGTTTCAAGGCGGCCTGCCTGTGACGAGGGAAAGGCCGCCAGTCTCCGTGCATCCGTGCAAGAGGCACATCAATGTGCTTGTGAGATTTAGACTCTAGCCTGCCGGAAAAGCGACGCAAATTCCGTTTCCGAATTAACAATCTAAAACGCAAAGGCATTTGGTATAAATGAAAGGTTTTGCGTACGGTTTTTTGCGCCTAATAAGCCCGCCGCTAAGGGTGGCCCATCGTGAGGGCTGGCGGTGGGCGATGGATCGACAGCCCGGGCGCCCTACAGCGGAGTCAGGACATTCATCACGGTGTCCAGGGCCACGCGGGTGTCGTCCAGTTGCACCAGCGAGGCATGCCGGGCGCCGAGGGCGTCACGGTTCTTGATGGCGGTCAGGATCGCCTTGTGCCGTGGCAGGCTGAGGCGCTGGATATCGGGGCGGCGGTTGGTGATGCTGATGGACTCGCGCAGCGGCAGCGACAGCATGTTGCACATGTAGGCGAGCAAGTCGTTGCGGGTGGCATCGGCGATCGCTCGGTGAAAATCCAGGTCGGCCTGCAAGAGCTCCTCGTGGGTCTTGGCCGTCTCCATGGACTGGTAGGCTTTCTCGATCACCGCGATATCCGGGTCGGTCGCGGTGGTGGCGGCCATGGCGGCGATTTCCGGTTCGAGGATGCGGCGTACGCCCGCCAGGGTGTTGAAGAACTCGCTGTGAGGCGTCGACTGCATCAACCAGGACAGCACGTCCGGGTCCAGCAAGTGCCATTTCGCCCGTGGCCGTACCACCGCGCCGACCCGTGGCTTGGAGTACACCAGCCCCTTGGCGCTGAGCACCCGGGTAGCTTCGCGCAGCACCGAGCGGCTGACCTGATATTCCTCACACAGCGTTGCCTCCAAGGGCAATCTATCTTCCGGCTTGAAGCGTCCGGAGACGATGTGCATGCCCAGATCCTGAACGATCCGGGCATGCATGCTCTTGCGGGGTTTGGAAGGCTGGTGATCCATAACAGGGAGGCTGCTCTGAAGAAATTGGCTGCATCATAGCATCGCTCCCGTATCTATCAGGCGCTCCTGCATACCTGAACCGGTGGGCGACGGGCCCGCATCAGCCCCCTCAGTGGGAATGCCGCGGGATCTCGGCGCCCCGGCAACCCACCAGAAAATCGAAGTCGCAGCCCTGGTCCGCCTGCAGCACATGGTCGATATACAGCTGGCGATAACCGCCCACGATCAGTGACGGCGGCGTTTGCAGGTCGCTCATGCGCGCCATCAGTTCAGCCTCCGGGATGTCCAGGTGCAGGCGTCCGCTGGCACAGTCCAGCTCGATCCAGTCGCCTTCCTTCACCGCGGCCAGGGGACCGCCGGCCGCCGCTTCCGGCGCCACATGCAGGACCACGGTGCCATACGCGGTGCCGCTCATGCGCGCGTCGGAAATCCGCACCATGTCGGTCACGCCCTGGGCCAGCAGCTTGGCCGGCAGGCCCATGTTGCCGACCTCCGCCATGCCGGGGTAGCCCTTGGGGCCGCAGTTCTTCATCACCAGGATCGAGTCGGCGTCGACCTCCAGCTCCGGGTCGTTGATCCGCGCCTTGTACATGTCGAAGTTCTCGAACACCACCGCGCGGCCGCGATGCTGCATCAGTTCGGCGCTGGCCGCGGAAGGCTTGAGTACCGCGCCGAGGGGCGCCAGGTTGCCACGCAGCACGCAGATGCCGCCGTCGGCGCGGATCGGGTTGTCGAGACGGCGGATCACTTCGTCCTGGCCGTAGATCGGCGCGTCCTTGGTATTTTCGCCAATAGACTTGCCGTTGACCGTCAATGCATCCGGGTGAGGAATCAGATTGGCCTCGCCGAGGCGGCGCAACACCGCCGGCAGGCCGCCGGCATAGTAGAACTCTTCCATCAAAAAGCGTCCGGACGGTTGCAGGTCGACGATGGTCGGCGTGCCGCGACCGATGCGGGTCCAGTCATCCAGATCAAGTTCGACGCCGATGCGCCCGGCGATGGCTTTCAGGTGAATCACCGCGTTGGTCGATCCGCCGATGGCAGCGTTGACCCGGATGGCGTTTTCGAACGCCTCTTTGGTGAGGATCTTCGACAGCCGCAAGTCTTCGCGAACCATCTCCACCGCACGCATGCCGGACATATGCGCCAGCACATAACGGCGTGCATCGACCGCCGGAATCGCCGCGTTATGGGGCAGGGAGGTGCCCAGGGCCTCGGCCATGCAGGCCATGGTCGAGGCGGTGCCCATGGTGTTGCAGGTACCCGCCGAGCGCGACATGCCGCCTTCGGCCGCAAGGAAGTCATCAAGGGTGATGGTGCCGGCCTTGACCTGTTCGCTGAGCTGCCACACCACGGTCCCCGAACCTATGTCCTGGCCCTTGTGCTTGCCATTGAGCATCGGCCCGCCGGTGACGACGATGGCCGGCACGTCGCAACTGGCCGCGCCCATCAGCAGTGCCGGGGTGGTCTTGTCGCAGCCGGTCAGCAGCACCACGCCATCGATCGGGTTGCCGCGGATGGCCTCCTCGACATCCATGCTGGCCAGGTTGCGGGTGAGCATGGCGGTCGGGCGCAGGTTCGACTCGCCGTTGGAGAACACCGGGAACTCCACCGGAAAGCCGCCGGCCTCGATCACCCCACGCTTCACATGCTCGGCAATCTGGCGGAAGTGCGCGTTGCACGGGGTCAGCTCCGACCAGGTGTTGCAGATCCCGATGATGGGCTTGCCATGGAACTGGTGGTCGGCGATGCCCTGATTCTTCATCCAGCTGCGGTACATGAAACCGTTCTTGTCGGCGGTGCCGAACCAGTGGGCGGAGCGCAGGTTGGGTTTCTTATCAGACATGGTCAGGTTCTCTTATTGTAAGACTATATTGTTCTGGTCTGGTCATAACATAAGCGTAAAATCGTGGGTTTGGAAGTATTGTTGGCTAAATAGTAATACTATATAGTCGTTTGCAACTGAGGTATGGCCCTGGCGGTTTTCCGCGAGAGGCGTCCCCCGAGCTTCTATAAAAACAACAATCGGAGACCGATCTCATGAGCCAGGAATTGCGGCTTATTCGGCGCATCACGCTGAAACTGATTCCCTTCCTGATCCTGCTGTACCTGATCGCCTACGTGGACCGTTCCGCCGTCGGCTTCGCCAAGTTGCATATGGGCGCCGATATCGGCATCGGCGACGCGGCCTATGGGTTGGGTGCCGGGCTGTTCTTCATCGGCTACTTCCTCCTGGAAATCCCCAGCAACCTGATGCTCGACCGCTTCGGCGCACGGCGCTGGTTCGCGCGGATCATGATCACCTGGGGCGCCATCACCATCGGCATGGCGTTTGTCCAGGGCCCCTACAGCTTCTATCTGATGCGCTTTCTGCTCGGCGCGGCGGAAGCCGGGTTCTTCCCCGGTGTTCTCTACTACATCACCCAATGGTTCCCGGTGCGCCATCGCGGCAAGATCCTCGGGCTATTCATCCTGTCCCAACCCATCGCGATGATGATCACCGGCCCGGTGTCCGGCGGCCTGCTCGGCATGGACGGCATCCTCGGCCTGCACGGCTGGCAGTGGCTGTTCATCGTCATCGGCATGCCGGCGATCCTGCTGACCTGGCCGGTGCTGCGCTACCTGCCCGACGGTCCGCAACAGGTCAAATGGATGGACCCGGCCGAGAAGGCCTGGCTCACCGGCGAGCTGGACAAGGACTTGCAGGCATACGGCCAGACCCGCCACGGCAATCCACTGCACGCCCTCAAGGACACGCGGGTGCTGCTGCTGGCGCTGTTCTATCTGCCGGTGACCTTGAGCATCTATGGCCTGGGCCTGTGGCTGCCGACGTTGATCAAGCAGTTCGGTGGCAGCGACCTGACCACCGGCTTCGTCTCGTCGGTGCCGTATTTCTTCGGGATCATCGGCCTGCTGGTGGTGCCGCGCAGTTCCGACCGCCTCAACGATCGCTACGGCCACCTGGCGGTGCTCTATGTGCTGGGGGCGATCGGCCTGTTCCTCAGCGCCTGGCTGTCAGCGCCGCTGCTGCAACTGGCGGTCTTGTGCCTGGTGGCCTTCGCCCTGTTTTCCTGCACCGCGGTGTTCTGGACCTTGCCCGGGCGTTTTTTTGCCGGCGCCAGCGCGGCGGCGGGGATCGCCCTGATCAACTCGGTGGGTAACCTGGGCGGCTACATCGGTCCGTTCGTGATCGGTGCGCTCAAGCAGTACACCGGCAGCCTGGCGTCGGGGTTGTACTTCCTGTCCGGCGTGATGCTGTTCGGCTTGCTGCTGACGGGCGTGGTCTATCGGTTGCTGGAGCGCAGGCACGTGCTGCCGGTCGAGCAGTTCGCCGCCAGTGCCCGCGGCGCCACTCGTACTTAATGGCCTAGAGGAGAAAGTTCATGCGTTTAGTGCAGTTCGAATTGAATAACGGCGAGCGCCGGGTCGGTGTGGTCGAGGAGGCTCTGGTCCGTGAAGTGCAATCGGTGAACACGGTGCGCGAGCTGGCGCTGGCCGCCATCGAGGCCGGTGTCGGCCTGCGCGAGCAGGTGCAGAGCCTCGGCCTGGGCATCAGCCACGACTACGCCGAGCTGCTGGCGATCCTGAGGGTCCTGCCGCCATTGGATCACCCGGACCCGGCGCACATGCTGGTCAGCGGCACCGGGCTGACTCACCTGGGCAGCGCCGCGGCGCGGGACAAGATGCACCAGCAGGGCGCTGACGACACGGCGCTGACCGACACCATGCGCATCTTCAAGTGGGGCGTGGAAGGCGGCAAGCCCGCTGCCGGTCAGGCCGGCGTGCAACCGGAATGGTTCTACAAGGGCGACGGCAGCATCGTCGTGCGCCCGGGCCAGGCCTTCAGCCTGCCGGCCTTTGCCGAAGACGCCGGCGAAGAGCCGGAAATCGGCGGCCTGTATGTCATCGGCCATGACGGCAAGCCTTATCGCCTGGGGTTCGCGGTGGGCAACGAGTTCTCCGATCACGTGATGGAACGCAAGAACTATCTCTACCTGGCCCATTCCAAATTGCGCAGTTGCAGCTATGGTCCTGAACTGCGGGTCGGCGAGCTGCCCCGGCACCTGGCGGGCACCAGTCGCATCCTGCGCAATGGCCAGGTGCTGTGGCAGAACGAGTTTCTCAGTGGCGAAGCCAATATGTGCCACAGCCTGGAGAACCTTGAGTACCACCATTTCAAATACAGCCAGTTCCTGCGGCCGGGGGATGTACACATCCACTTCTTCGGCACCGCGACCCTGTCGTTCGCCGACGGAATCCGCACGCAGCCGGGGGACGTATTCGAAATCAGCCAGGCGGAGTTCGGCGCCCCCTTGATCAACGGTATCGCCGGCGTCGATGCGGTGCTGGCACCGGGTTGCGTCGGCGCTCTTTAAGCCACCGCTCGTTGAGTGGACGCCCTTTGAACGAACAACAGGAGACAGGCATGCCCCAGGTTCTTGGTCACAACTACATCGGCGGCCAGCGCAGCGCCGCTGGCACCGTCATTCTTCACAGCATCGATGCCAGCACCGGCGAAGCCTTGCCCCACGGGTTCTACCAGGCCACGGCGGAGGAAGTCGACGCCGCCGCTAACGCTGCCGCGGCGGCCTACCCGGCCTACCGCGCCCTGAGTGCGCAGCGGCGCGCGCAATTCCTGGAGGCGGTGGCGGATGAGCTGGACGCGCTGGACGATGAGTTCATCGCCCTGGTCTGCCGGGAAACCGCGTTGCCCACCGCGCGGATCCAGGGCGAGCGCAAGCGCACCAGTGGCCAGATGCGGCTGTTCGCCGAGGTGCTGCGGCGCGGCGATTTCTATGGCGCGCGTATCGATCGGGCGTTGCCCGAGCGCCAGCCGCTGCCACGTCCGGACCTGCGCCAGTACCGCATCGGCCTGGGGCCGGTGGCGGTGTTTGGCGCGAGCAACTTTCCCCTGGCGTTTTCCACCGCCGGCGGCGACACCGCCGCGGCGCTGGCAGCCGGTTGCCCCGTGGTGTTCAAGGCCCACAGCGGGCACATGGCGACCGCCGAGCGGGTCGCTGATGCGATCGTCCGGGCGGCCCAGGCCAGCGGGATGCCCGCCGGCGTGTTCAACATGATCTTTGGCGGCGGGGTCGGCGAAGCGCTGGTCAAGCATCCGGCGATCCAGGCGGTCGGTTTCACCGGCTCGCTCAAGGGCGGCCGGGCGCTGTGCGACATGGCGGCGGCACGCCCGCAGCCGATCCCGGTGTTCGCCGAGATGTCGAGCATCAACCCGGTGATCGTGTTGCCCCAGGCGCTGCAAGCGCGGGCGCAAACGATCGCCCGCGACCTGACCGCCTCGGTGGTGCAGGGCTGCGGCCAGTTCTGTACCAACCCTGGCCTGGTGATCGGCATCCGCTCGCCGCAGTTCGCGGCCTTCACCGAGCAGGTGGCCCGGCTGATCGGCGATCAACCGGCACAGACCATGCTCAACGCCGGCACTCTGGGCAGCTACGGCAAAGGTCTGCAAAAGCTGCTGGCGCACCCGGGTATCGAGCACCTGGCCGGCGCTCCGCAAACCGGCAACCAGGCGCGGCCACAGCTGTTCAAGGCGGATGCCTGCCTACTGGTCGAGGGCGATGAAGTGCTGCAGGAAGAAGTGTTCGGTCCGACCACCGTGTTCGTCGAAGTGGCTGATCAGGCACAGCTCAATGCCGCCTTGCACGGCCTGCGCGGGCAACTGACGGCGACCCTCATTGGCGAGCCGGCGGATTTTGTGCAGTTTGGCGAGTTGACGGCGTTGCTGGAACAGAAGGTTGGCCGCATCCTGCTCAACGGTTACCCGACCGGCGTCGAGGTCTGTGACGCGATGGTGCACGGCGGGCCTTATCCGGCCACCTCCGATGCCCGTGGCACGTCGGTGGGGACCCTGGCCATCGAGCGTTTCCTGCGTCCGGTGTGTTTCCAGAACTACCCCGACAACCTGCTGCCGGATGCGTTGAAGAATGCCAACCCATTGCGCATCCAGCGCCTGGTGGATGGACGGCCCTCACGCGACAGCCTGTAACACGAACCCGTTAATGCCTACCTGAAAACAAACACAATGCAGGAGGTTTCATGTCGTGGACCGCAGTGACCACACACCGTGCGCGGCTGGGCGAAGGCCCGTTCTGGGACGCGCCCGGCCAGGCCCTGTATTGGGTCGATATCGCCGGCCGGCAGGCCTTGTGCCTGCGGGGCGGGCAGCTGCGGGCCTGGCACCTGCCGGAACCGGTGTCGGCCTTCATCCCCTGTGAGCGCGGCGATGCGCTGGTGACCTTGAGCAGTGGCGTATACCGCCTCGACCTGGACTCCGCGCCCGCCGCGCCGCGCCTGAGCCTGCTCTGCGTGGCCGATCCACAACCGGGCAACCGGGCCAACGAGGCGCGCTGCGATGCCCAGGGCAGGCTCTGGCTGGGCACCATGCAGAACAATATCGGCGAGCGGGGCGAAGACCTGCCGGTGCGGCGGCGTTTCGGTGGCCTGTTCCGCATCGATGCCCAGGCGCGGGTCACGCCTCTGCTAAAGGGCCTGGGGATTCCCAATACCTTGCTGTGGAGCGAGGACGCCAGCCGCCTGTATTTCGCCGACAGCCTGGACGGCACGCTGTATCAGTACCCGATCGCCAGCGATGGCCGGCTGGGCCCCGCACAGGCGTGGTTCGGGCCACACCCGCGCGGCGTCCCGGACGGTTCGGCGATGGATGCCGAGGGTTATGTCTGGAATGCCCGCTGGGACGGCGGCTGCCTGCTCAGGCTGGCGCCCGACGGCGAGGTCGACCGGGTGCTCGAACTGCCGGTCAGCCGCCCCACCAGTTGCGTGTTCGGCGGCGCGGACCTCAAGACCCTGTACATCACCAGCGCGGCCAGCCCGCTCGACCATCCCCTGGACGGCGCGGTGCTGGCCGTGCGGGTCGATACCCCCGGGAATCTCTGTCATCGCTTTGCCGGATAACGCTCAGGCTTTACCTGTGTGCAACGAACTCTGAAAAACAACAACAAGGAGTCACCTTATGAAGCGTCGTCGTGGGATCCATTACCTGTGTTGTGCCGCCCTGGCCATGTCGGCCGCCAGCCTGAGCTGCCTGTCGCTCGCTGCCGAGCCGGTGAAGATCGGTTTCCTGGTCAAGCAGGCGGAGGAACCCTGGTTCCAGACCGAATGGGCCTTTGCCGAAAAGGCCGGCAAGGACAAGGGTTTCACCGTGATCAAGATCGCTGTGCCGGACGGCGAGAAAACCCTGTCGGCGATCGACAGCCTCGCCGCCAACGGCGCCAAGGGCTTCGTGATCTGCCCGCCGGACGTGTCCCTTGGCCCGGCGATCATGGCCAAGGCCAGGCTCAACGACTTGAAAGTGATTGCCGTCGACGACCGTTTTGTCGATGCCAAGGGCCAGTTCATGGAAGACGTGCCCTACCTGGGCATGGCCGCGTTCGAGGTAGGACAGAAGCAGGGCGCCGCCATGGCCGGCGAAGCGAAGAAGCGCGGCTGGGACTGGAAGGATACCTATGCGGTGATCACCACCTACAACGAACTCGACACCGGTAAAAAACGCACCGACGGCTCGATCAAGTCGCTGGAGGAAGCCGGCCTGCCCAAGGACCACATCCTCTTCGCGCCGCTCAAGACCCTCGACGTGCCGGGCAGCATGGACGCCACCAACTCGGCGCTGGTCAAGCTGCCCAGCGGGGCGAAGAACCTGATCATCGGCGGGATGAACGACAACAGTGTGCTGGGCGGCGTGCGCGCCACCGAAAGCGCCGGGTTCGCCGCGGCCAATGTGATCGGCATCGGCATCAATGGCACCGACGCCATCGGCGAATTGCAGAAACCCGACAGCGGCTTCTTCGGCTCGATGCTGCCCAGCCCGCACATGGAGGGCTACAACACCGCGAGCATGATGTTCGAGTGGGTCACCACCGGCAAGGAACCGCCCAAGTACACCGCGATGGACGATGTGACACTGATCACCCGGGACAACTTCAAGCAAGAACTGGAAAAGATCGGCTTGTGGAACTGAAGGCCGTCGACTTTCCCCGGCGGCCCGTTCGCACGGGCCGCCTGACTTGATGAGGTGGTTATGCACGCGCAACACATACAACAACACAGTGCCGGCGCCAGTTTGTGTTTCAACGGCATCGGCAAGACCTTCCCCGGGGTCAAGGCGCTGGACGGCATCAGTTTCACCGCCCAGCCGGGGCAGGTGCACGCCCTGATGGGCGAGAACGGCGCAGGCAAGTCGACCTTGCTGAAGATCCTTGGCGGCGCCTACATGCCCAGCAGCGGCAGTGTGCAGATCGGCGAGCGGACCATGACGTTCAAATGCGCGGCCGACAGCATTGCCTGCGGGGTGGCGGTGATCCACCAGGAGCTGCATCTGGTGCCCGCCATGAGCGTGGCCGAGAACCTGTTCCTCGGCCATCTGCCGGCCAGCCTCGGGGTGATCGACCGCCGTGCGCTGCGCCAGCATGCACTGGAATGCCTCAAGGGGCTGGCCGATGAAATCGATCCCGACCAGAAGGTCGGCCGCCTATCCCTGGGCCAGCGCCAACTGGTGGAAATCGCCAAGGCGTTGTCCCGTGGTGCCCACGTGATTGCCTTCGACGAACCCACCAGCAGCCTGTCGGCCCGGGAAATCGAGCGCTTGATGGCGATCATCGGGCGCCTGCGGGACGAAGGCAAAGTGGTGCTGTACGTGTCCCATCGCATGGAGGAGGTGTTCCGTATCTGCGATGCGGTGACGGTGTTCAAGGACGGCCGCTACGTGCGCACCTTCGAGGACATGAGCGCACTGACCCACGACCAGCTGGTTACCTGCATGGTCGGTCGCGATATCCAGGACATCTACGATTACCGCCCGCGGCCCCGCGGCGCGGTGGCGCTCAAGGTCGACGGCCTGCTGGGGCCGGGCCTGCGTGCACCGGTGAGTTTCCAGGCGCACCAGGGCGAGGTGCTCGGCCTGTTCGGCCTGGTCGGCGCGGGGCGTACCGAACTGCTGCGCCTGCTCGGCGGCCTCGAGCGGGCCAGCGCCGGAAGCCTGGCGCTGTGTGGCGAGGCATTGCGAATGCGCTCGCCGCGCGACGCCATCGCCGCCGGGGTGCTGCTGTGTCCCGAGGACCGCAAGAAGGAGGGCATCATTCCGCTTTCCAGCGTCGCCGAGAACATCAACATCAGCGCGCGCGGCGCCCATTCGGCCTTTGGCTGGCTGTTGCGCGGCGGCTGGGAGAAGGGCAACGCCGACAAACAGATCAAGGCGTTGAAGGTCAAGACGCCCAACGCGGCGCAGAAAATCGTCTACCTGTCCGGCGGCAATCAGCAGAAGGCCATCCTCGGCCGCTGGCTGTCGATGCCGATGAAAGTCCTGCTGCTCGACGAACCCACGCGCGGCATCGATATCGGCGCCAAGGCCGAGATCTACCAGATCATCCATGACCTGGCGGCCAGGGGCATCGCGGTGATCGTGGTGTCCAGCGACCTGATGGAAGTGATGGGAATCTCCGACCGCATCCTGGTGCTCTGCGAAGGCGCGTTGCGCGGCGAGAAGAGCCGTGAACAGGCCAATGAATCCAACCTGCTGCAACTGGCTTTGCCGCGCCAACGCGCCGACGGCCTGGAGAACTGAAGAGGTGAACATGACAACTCAAGACAACGCGCTGCCGACGGCGCGCAAACCCCTGGACCTGCGTGGCCTGCTCGATAACTGGGCGATGCTGTTGGCGGCGGTGGGGATCTTCGTGCTCTGCACCTTGCTCATCGACAACTTCCTCTCGCCGCTGAACATGCGCGGCCTGGGCTTGGCCATTTCCACCACCGGCATCGCCGCCTGCACCATGCTCTATTGCCTGGCGTCCGGGCATTTCGACCTGTCGGTGGGGTCGGTGATCGCCTGTGCCGGGGTCGTCGCGGCGGTGGTGATGCGCGATACCGACAGCATGCTCCTTGGCGTGGGCGCCGCGCTGCTGATGGGGCTGCTGGTCGGCCTGATCAACGGCATCGTGATTGCCAAGTTGCGGGTCAACGCGCTGATCACCACTTTGGCGACCATGCAGATCGTCCGGGGCCTGGCCTATATCTTCGCCAACGGCAAGGCGGTCGGCGTGTCCCAGGAGTCGTTCTTCGTCTTCGGCAATGGCCAGTTGTTCGGGGTGCCGGTGCCGATCCTGATCACCATCGGCTGCTTCCTGTTCTTCGGCTGGCTGCTCAACTACACCACCTACGGGCGCAACACCATGGCCATCGGCGGCAACCAGGAAGCCGCGCTGCTGGCCGGGGTCAATGTCGACCGGACCAAGATCGTGATCTTCGCCGTGCACGGGGTGATCGGCGCGCTGGCCGGGGTGATCCTGGCCTCGCGCATGACCTCCGGCCAGCCGATGATCGGCCAGGGGTTCGAGCTGACGGTGATTTCCGCCTGTGTGCTCGGCGGGGTGTCGTTGAGCGGCGGGATCGGCATGATCCGCCACGTGATTGCCGGGGTGCTGATCCTGGCGATCATCGAAAACGCGATGAACCTGAAAAACATCGACACCTTCTACCAGTACGTGATCCGCGGTTCGATCCTGCTGCTGGCGGTGGTCATCGACCGTATGAAGCAACGCTGATTACGGGGGCTGCGGCAAGGGATGCCGGGGGCGCGATACGCGTCGCCGGTCGGCCCGTCCCCTTGCCGAATCTGTAGGCAAGAGGCGGGCGGCACTGGCGCTTCAGTCGGCGGAGAACTTCAGCACGGTGTCCTGGCTGTAGACCTGGCCGGGGTTGAGCCGGGTGCTGGGGAAGTCCGGCTGGTTGGGCGAGTCGGGGAAGTGCTGGGTTTCCAGGGTGAACGCGCCCCAGTGGTTGTAGGTCTTGCCCGCCTTGCCCTTGAGCGTGCCGTCGAGAAAATTGCTGGTATAGAACTGCACCCCGGGTTCGCTGGTGTAGAGCTGCAAGCGGCGACCGGATTGCGGGTCGCGCACTTCGGCGGCGAGCTGGCCGACGTCGCCCTTGGCGTCGAGCACCCAGTTGAAGTCGAAGCCGCCCTGTTTCGGCTCGGCGAACTTGAGCTGCGGATGATCGTCCTTGATGCGCTGGCCGATGGCGGTCGGTTGCCGGAAGTCCATCGGCGTGCCGGCGACCGGGGTCAGTTCGCCGGTCGGGATCAGCCTGGCGTTGACCGGCGTGTAGTGGCTGGCGTGCAGGGTGGCGAGCTGGGCGAGCACATCGCCGTTACCGGCGCCGGCGAGGTTGAAGTAGCTGTGGTTGGTGAGGTTCAGCACCGTGGGTTTGTCGGTAGAGGCGCTGTATTCGATGCGCAACTCGTTGCTGTCGTTGAGGCTGTAGGTGACCTCGACTTGCAGGTTGCCGGGGAAGCCCATTTCGCCGTCTTTGGACAGATAGCTCAAGGTCACCCCGACGGCGTCCTTGCGCTTGATCGGCCGGGCTTTCCAGACGCGCTTGTCGAAGCCCTGGGCGCCGCCATGCAGCGAGTTTGGGCCGTCGTTGAGCGGCACCTGGTAACGCTGGCCGTCCAGCTCGAACGCACCGCCAGCCAGGCGATTGCCGTAGCGGCCGATGGTGGCGCCGAAGAACGCGGTACCGCGCTGATAGCCCTGGACATCATCGAAGCCCAGGACCACGTCGTCGAAGGTGCCGTTTTTATCCGGCACCTTCAACGATTGCAGGACAGCGCCGTAGGTGATGACCGTGGCTTGCAGACCATGGCTGTTGCGCAACACGTATTGCTCGACGGCGGTGCCGTCGAGGGTCTTGCCAAAGGCCTTGTGTTCGCTGGACAGGCCCGCGGCCTGGGCGCCGAAGCTGGCGAGCAGCAGCGACAGGCCGAGGCTGGAAAGCCGGTGGGGAGAGTGCGGCATGGTTGAACTTCCTTTTGTTGTTTTGAGTGGAATAGTTCTACTAATTTGCATTATTTTGTCGGTGTCGCGGCAAATTTATCGCTTAATTCGACATTCTTACAATATAAAATAAGACTATTTAAGGATCGAATCGAAATGAACACTGCTCAGGAACCGTCATGATGAACACTGAAAAAGGGGCTGGCATGCAGGCTGTGTACGCGGATCTCGAGGGCAAGACCGTATTGATTTCCGGCGGAGCTTCCGGAATTGGCGAAGCCCTGGTTTGCGCCTTCGCACAGCAGGGCGCCAGGGTCGCGTTCGTGGATATGGCGCAAAGCCAGGGCGAGGCGTTGGCGGCCCGGCTATCGGCGCAGGGCCATCGCGTGGACTTCGCGCATTGCGACATCACTGACGAGGTCGCTTACCAGGCCGCGATCGGGCGCTTTGCACAGACGCTGGGACCCATCACGGTGCTGGTGAACAATGCCGCCAATGACGTGCGGCACAGTCTGGAAGAAGTCGACGCGCAGGCATTCGACAAGCTCATTTCAGTCAATCTCAAGCACGCTTTTTTCGCCAGCCAGGCGGTGGTGCCGATGATGAAGTCCGCCGGCGCCGGCAGCGTGATCAACCTGGGTTCCATCGGCTGGATGATGGCCTCCAGCGGCTACCCCGTGTACGCCGCCAGCAAGGCGGCCACCCACGGCATGACCCGGGCCCTGGCGCGGGAGTTGGGGCCCTGGCGGATCCGGGTCAACACCCTGGTGCCCGGCTGGGTGATGACCGAAAAACAACTGGCGATGTGGGTCGACGATGCCGCCCGCGAGCTGATCAGCCGCAGCCAATGCCTGCCGGGCAGCGTGGAGCCCGGGCATATCGCCCAGATGGCGCTGTTCCTGGCGTCCGATGCGTCCGCCATGTGCTCGGCGCAAAACTTCATCGTCGATGGCGGCTGGGTATAGCGCCCGGCGAACGACGCCGTGGCCCTGCCAGGATGGCGGGGCGGGGTGTCGGCGAGCGGATGTTCAAGCGGAAGGCGGCTGGACGGTGTCTAAGGCGCAGTGCAGACAGATAGACAGGCAACCGCCCACGGCTGCCGGGGCCCAAGGCGCCATGCCGGCTGGGCTGAGCGGCATGCCTGGCCTGTTCATCGACCTTCGATACGCAGCGGCAGGCTGTCGATCACCTGAGACAGCGTTTGCTCCAGTTCCACCTCTTCCTTTTTTACCCGTTCCGGGATTCTTCGGCGTTGTCGGTATTCGCTGGGGCTGGCGCCCGCGAATTGCTTGAAGGCGCGGGCAAAGTAGGACGGGTCCTTGAAGCCGACTTCATAGCCGATGCTGGTGATGGGCATCTGGCTGTTGTCGAGCAGATTCTTGGCGCAGTCCATGCGCTTGCTCAGGATGTAGTCCATGAATCCCAGGCCATGGACCTCCTTGAACAGCCGGCTGAAGCGAAACGTGGTCATGCCGCAACGCTTGGCCAGCTCTTTCTGGTCGATGCTTTCACGGAAATTCTGCTCGATGTACAGCAGCACATCGCTGAGTGCCTGATGTTTCTGGTGCTCTACGGTCAGTCGGATGCTGTCCGGCAGGGATGGGCCGTGTTCGATCTGCAGCGTCTTGTTGTCGGGGCCGCTGCTGTGGCGCAGTTCGTAGAGCTGCTTCAGCGCATGCAGGAAGCGCCGGATCTCGGCGCTCGAGAGAGGGAGCACCATGTATTCCCAGACACGCGAGCGCATGGCCCAGACGGCGAGTTCTTCGGAGTGCTGCACCGTGAACATGGCGATGGGAATGGAGGGAATCTTGTGTTTGATCTCCAGCAACAGATTGAGCCCTGGCATGTCCGGGCGGTCATAGTGCATGCAGATCATGTCCGGTAGGGGATGGGTGTCCTTTTCGGGCAGGGACGCATCTTTCGACACCCGGCAATCGCAGGCTGGGCGAAACAGCGCGATCAGTTCTTCAGAGGATCGGTCGCGGGTGAGGTCGAACCATAAAAGAGAGGGTTTTTGGGCCGACTCAGGTTTCATTTCCTTATTCCTTCCTGGTGTCTCACTGTCACTTCCTGGGCTGTCAGTATCGCCACTGGGCTTTGCGGGCAAAGGATCAAGTTCTGATAGCGCTTCATAAATTTTCTTGATTACCTTCTATGTCTGACAGCGAGATAAGAGTCACAGGCAGCTCCTTGCTGTTGCGATCGCCTTTTCTTGCAGCACTGGGCACAGCTGAATCAATTTAGTGTTATATGAGAACAGTTCTTTTTCTGAAAAACTCCCTCTGCCAGGTTTAGTTTTATTGGTGTTCTTTGCTGTCTTGCCAAGCGTTGCAAAAAAGTCCTAGAAACCGACAATAAACTCCTAACTCTTTCTATTAGCCCCTGACTAGGATTCAGTCAGGCGGCACAAATACTGATCGCCTTAAAGCAACTTTTCTTATATGAGGTGAACAAAATGAATCTGCAAACAATCAAAACCTCGGTGCTGGCATTCATCAAGGACGAAGAGGGTCTGACCATCGTGGAATATGCCGTGGCCGGTGGCCTGATCACCCTGGGCGCCGTTGCCGCATTCGTGACTCTGGGGGGCAACGTGGCCACCGCCATCACCAGCCTGGGTTGTGCCGTTCAGGGCCAGGTGTGCTGACGACAGCCGTTGTGCCGAGTCCTCGGCTCCGGGCTGGAGCTGCTTGTCGCTCGTATGCGGCCAGACTTTTTGGGTCTGGCTGCGACGAGCGGTTTCCCTCGGGCTGAGGCCGTACCTGTGGTGCATGTGTGTTTCCGCCGCTGTTCTGTCTGCGCTCGCCTGGACAGGATGGAGCCTTCTCAATCGGTATGTGCAGTCAGCGCACAGTAGATGACGGATGGCTCCAGTTCTGGCCTCGAGCGAGTCCAAATTGTCAAAGTGACCTTTGGCCGAGCACGGCTCCATCGCTCTGCCGCGGCCTGAAAATTCTCTTTCCAGCTTCAGGAGTATCGTCGCTGTATTGCTCGCGTGAAGATCAAATCCTGATAGGGAAGCCCCGGGTTACTTCGTTTCGCACTATGGTTTGGGTGCAGCGAACACGGCCGGGGCTTTTGTCTTTGTCGGCCAGTGCTCAGGCCGGTCTTGCATCGAGGGCCAGACTGTTTCAAGGCGACTCTTCAATTATTCCTTCCTTAGATAAACCATCTGTTCCTTGTGTTGTTCCTGGTGCTTTTTTGCATCTTTCAACAACAGCAATAAAGTCCTAACGATCAGCAAAAATCTCCTAACCCTTCCAATGCTTCCCTGACTAATGTTCAACCAGGCAGTACGACAGTGCTGCTCTTAAACAAAAACATTTGAGTGAGGTGGGAAAATGAATCTGCAATCGATCAAGACTTCGATCATCAAGTTCGCCAAAGACGAAGACGGCCTGACCATTGTGGAATATGCAGTGGCCGGCGGCCTGATCACTTTGGGCGCTGTTGCTGCATTTATCACCCTGGGCGGCAACGTGGCCACTGCCATCACCAGCCTGGGATGCGCTGTCCAGGGTCAAGTCTGCTAACGCCAACTTCCACCGAGGGCTGCAGTCATGGGCAAAGAGCAATTATTCGTTGTTGCATTGATGCTGGGACTGCTGGGGATTGCGGTGGTGAGCGATCTTCGTCGCCACCGTATTCCCAACCTCTTGGTGCTGTTGGGGCTGGGACTGGGGATTGCCGGCCAGGTCTATTCCTCAGGCGTCATCGGGTTTGGTTATGGACTGCTGGGCATGTTGATCGGTTTTGCCGTTTTTCTCCCCCTGTACGCCTTTGGCGGGATGGCAGCCGGCGACGTCAAGCTCATGGCCATGGTTGGCACTTTTCTCACTCCGCAGCACGCCCTCTGGGCTGCGTTTTTCAGCCTGATCGCGGGCGGTGCGTGTGGAGTACTGATCGTGTTGGTACGTGGTCAAGTTCAACAGACCATGGGGCGCTACTGGCTGATGATGAGAGCCAGGGCCTATTTTTCGCCGGCGGACGATGAAGTGGCCGGCAAACCCTTTCCCTATTCGGTTGCGATCCTGCTCGGCACATTGGCCAGCTTTTTCTGGTTGCCCCTTGGCCAGTAGCTCAGGAGAACATTATGTACGCCATCAGTAACAGCCGTCCGACCGGCAATGACCGGGAAGCAGTGCAGCGACTGGCTCCACAGCCACGCACGATCCTCGAGACCGGGCTGGCCGACAATTTCCTGGGAGACCTGGTCTGCAAGCATTTGCACGATGCGGGCGTGCTGGACATGCCTCGACTGGTAGAGCGCCTGGCGCTGACGGGGGCGGTGGTTGAAGAAGTCCTGACCTTCCTGCGTCAGGATCACCGGGTCGAGGTCCTTGGCCAAGCCGGTGGCCAGGGCTTGCGCTACGGGCTGACCGAGCGCGGCCGCAATGCTGCCCGGGATGCCTTGTCGCGCAGTGGTTATATCGGCGCGGCGCCCTTTCCGGTGAGCGCCTACCGCACGCTGCTCAAGGTGCAGACTATTCATCATGGCCGTATCAGCGCCCGGGACATGCAGGCCTCCTTCGGCTCCATGGTGCTGGCGCAGAACATGCTCGATCAGTTGGGCGTGGCCCTGAACTCCGGGCGCGCCATCATGATTTACGGGCCGGCGGGGACGGGCAAGACCTATGTCAGCAGTCGCTTGATCCGGCTGTTTTCCGAGTCCGTCTGGGTGCCCCATGCGATTGCGATCAACGATGCGGTGATCGAGATCTACGACCCCCAGGTACACCGGCGCCTGGATGTCGGCGATCCGCAGTACAGCCTGATGCTCAATGAAGGGATCGACCGCCGGCTCCTGTGCTGTGAACGGCCGATCGTCATCACCGGCGGCGAGCTGACCATGGAACAGCTGGATATCCGCTACGACCCCTTCACTCGCCAGTACCAGGCGCCGTTGCAGCTCAAGGCCAGCAATGGCCTGTTCGTCATCGACGACATGGGGCGCCAGCGCATGGCGCCTGCGGAGTTGCTCAATCGCTGGATCGTACCGATGGAGGAGAAGCGCGACTTCCTCAACCTCGGCGGCGGGCGGCACTGCGAGTTGCCGTTCGACCTGATCCTGGTGTTTTCCACCAACCTGAACCCGTTGGAACTGGCCGACGAGGCGTTCCTGCGGCGGATTGGCTACAAGCTGCAGTTCGGCTACCTCAAGCCCGAGGAGTACGAACGTATCTGGATTCAAGAGACAGAGCGCCTGAACATCCAATACGACCCGCTGTTGTTGCGCTACGTCCTGGATGAACTCTATGGCGCTGAAAACATGCCGCTGGTGCCTTGCCACCCACGGGATCTCTTGAGCATGGCGCTCGATCGCCAGCGTTATCTGGGCGCCAGCGGACCCCTGTCAACCCTGGAACTGGAGTGGGCATGGCACAGCTACTTCGTCCAGCTCGACTTTCTTTGAGTAAGGAGATTTCGACATGAGTTCTCGTACTTTCACTCTGGTGACCCTGTCCGTGGTTCTGGGCCTGGGCGCGGCATGGATGGCCAACACCTGGCTCAATGCAAGGCTCAATGCCACCCCCGACGATAACCAGCAGAACGTGGTAGTGGCGACCGTGGAAATCGCTTTCGGGCAAATGGTCGAGCCACAGCAGGTCGCGCTGGTCCGGATGCCCAAGGAGACGGTCCCCGAGGATGCTTTCGACGCGACCGAGAAGGTGGTGGGCAAGATCGCCACCTTCTCCATGCTGCGCGGCGACATCCTGCGCGGTGCGCGTCTGGCCGAACACTTGGGTGGCAGCACCCTGGCGTCGCTGATCGAGCCCACCAAGCGCGCGATCTCGGTCCGGGTGGACGACGTGGTCGGCGTGGGTGGCTTCCTGTTGCCGGGTAACCGGGTCGACGTGCTGGCCACCCGACAGACCGGCAATGCCGGCGACGCCGAATCCAAGACCATCCTGGAAGACCTGCGGGTGCTGGCGGTGGACCAGACGGCCAGTACCGACAAGACCCAACCGGTGGTCGTGCGCGCCGTGACCCTGGAAATGACCCCCCTGCAGGCCGAGGAACTGGTCAAGGGGATGACCGCCGGCAAGCTGCAACTGGCCCTGCGCAACCCACTGGACAACCAGAAGCAACCGGTGATCGCCGAGCCGGTCGCGATGATCCAGGACGTGCCTGCCCCGCCAGTGGTTCGGCCGATTGTCCGGCGTCGTGCCAGCGGCGACAGCGGGATCACGGTGATTCGTGGGATCGAGGTCAACGTTGTGAAGTCCCAGCTGTAAATGATCGGGTACGACATAAACCAACGATGAGGGCTTGATGATGAGCGCGCGTATCCAACAGCCATTGAGTGCTTTTCCACGGCAGCAGCGCGGAGCGATGCTCGTCCTGGTGGTGATTGCCCTGGCCTCGATGCTGTTAATGGGGGCCCTGGCGTTGGATGGCAGTCATATGCTGGTGAACAAGTCCCGCCTGCAAAATGCGGTGGATGCCGCGGCGCTGAGCGGTGCCAAGACCCTCAGTACGGTAATGGGTACCACAGGGGCCGCGACCCTGGCGCAGAGCGCTGCGCTCAATACCCTGACCCTGAATGCCAATGCCAGCGGCAATCAGGAGCTGGCCACCGCCATCGCCAACAATGTCGGCGGTTTTGCCACGGTGGAGCTGGCGTCTACGGTCTATGGGCCTTTCTCTTTCCCGGGGCCGGCCAATGCGAGTTACGTGCGGGTGACGGTCACCAACTATTCCCTGGCCGGATTTTTCTGGGGCGTCTTTCAGACCCTGGGCAATGGCGTCGGTAACAAGTTCGTGAGCGCGGTCGCTACCGCCGGGCCAAGCCCTGCCAGCCCTTGCGACCTCACGCCGCTGATGGTGTGCGGCGACCCGACGAAAAACAGCCCGTCCACCGGGGTGTTCTGGGGGTTCAAGTTCGGCGATCCGCAGGTGTTGAAAACCGCCGCAGGCAACAGCTCGCCGATTGGCCCCGGCAACTTCCAATTGCTCGATTTCGGTTCGGGTGGCAGCACGGTCAGGCAGGGGTTGGCAGGCGGTATCAACCAATGCAACAACGTCGGTTCGAATGTCCAGACCAAGCCGGGGAACACTGTCGGACCTGCCTCGCAGGGCCTCAATACACGCTTCAACCAGTATTCCGGCGGTCTCAAGGCGGCGGACTATCCACCGGACCTGGTGATCACCACCAACCCCAAGTCGTTCACTTACGACGATACGCTCAAGCAGATTCAGTACAACAGTAAGGCGGTTACCTCCAGCAGCGGCAATTTGTCCGCGGGTGGCAGCGCCTTGTACGACTACAACAATTGGGTGCAGGACTCCGCCAACTGCGTTGCCGGTAGCGGTGGTGGCTGCCAGAGCAGCGGGTCGTTCGAGCGGCGGATCATCAAGATCGTGATCGGTAACTGCACGGGCAAGAACGACGGGGCGTCCTCGATACCGGTGCTGGGTTTTGGCTGCTACTTCGTCCTGCAACCGGCGTCGCAAAAGGGCAATGAGTCGCAGATATTCGGTCAGTTCGAGAGTGTGTGCGAAGGCGACAACGTGCCGGGTCCCAACCCGGCCAATACCACCGGGCCGCAGATCATCCAGCTGTACAAGACCTATATCGACAACAGCCAGACGCCAAGTACCGACTCTTAGGAGGCTTTATGGGACGCAGAGGATTCAGGTCGCCGCGCAACCAGGGCGGATTGGCGATGGTGGAGCTGGTATTGACGCTGCCGCTGCTGCTGTTGCTGATGCTGACCTTCGCCGAGTTCGGCCGCATGTTGTTCCAGTACAACAGCCTGATGCACGCCAGTCGCGACGCCGGGCGTTATGTCGCTGACAAGGCATGGAACTCCACCCTCGGCAAGCTCGACCTGAGCGGCACGCTGCAGACCCAGGCCAAGAACATCGCGGTCTATGGCGTGCCCTCCAACCCCAATGGCTACCCGGCGGCGGTGCCGGGGCTGACGACCGCGAATGTCGCGGTCACCGCGGTGGGCGCCCAGCATGTCCAGGTCAGTATTACCTACACCTATGTGCCGGTGATCGGCAGTGCCTTGCCCGCCTTGTATGGCAGCAATGTACCGCTGGGCCTGGCCTTGACTTCCACTGTCGTCATGAGGGCCTTGTGATGAACGTCAAAGGTATGCGTGGGCTGTACACCGTCGAGTTCGCGATCACCAGCCTGGTGCTGTTCACCGTGCTGTTCGGTGTGCTGGAAATGGGCCGGCTGTACTTCACGGTCAATGCCCTGAATGAAACCGTGCGCCGCGGTGCGCGTCTGGCGGCGGTATGCGACATCAACGATCCGGTGATTCTGCGTCGGGCGATGTTCAACGCTTCCACCAACAGCGGTCCGAGCAGCCTGCTCAATAACCTGACGGCCGCCAACCTGAACCTGGTTTATCTGGACGCCAACGGCGCGGTCGTCACCAGCCCCAACGATCTGAGCGGCACCGGCGGCTTTGTCGCCATTCGTTATGTCCAGCTACAGGTATCCAATTTCAGTTTCAATCTGCTGATTCCTGGGTTCAACGGGGTGTTTGTCTTACCGGTATTCAGGTCGACCGTGCCACGTGAAAGCCTCGGTCGGCAGCCCCAGGCAGCAGTCACACCGGAGATCACGCCATGTTGAGTACCCGAGAAGCGCCCGTCGCTGCCGCTACTGAAAAGCAAGGCAAACGCCTGCTGATCAGTGGGCGCGACGTGACCACCTTGAATCACCTGAAAGCGTTGAGCCAGGGACTGCCGAACTTGCAGGTAACCACTCGCCTGGTGAGCAACGGTCATACCGATCCGCTGTATGGGCTGGAGCAGATGCCCGACTTCCTGCTGTTGCGCGTCAGCCACCTGTGGCGCGAAGAGCTGGCGGCCCTGTTGCAGCATCCGCTCAAGGAGCGCCCACCGCTATTGGTCTGCGGCCCGCTGGATGAGCGCGAGGGCATGCGCCTGGCGATGCAGGCCGGTGCCCGGGACTTTCTTCCCGAGCCGGTAGCGGCAGAAGAGTTGCAGGCGGCCATCGGCCGTATGCTCATGGAGGCCAATGCGGAGCAGGGGACCGGTGGCAAGCTGATTGCGGTGATGAACGCCAAAGGCGGTTCGGGAGCCTCGATGCTGGCTTGCAACCTGGCGCATCAGCTCTCCATCCGCGGTGGCAGGACCTTGCTGCTGGATCTGGACCTGCAGTTCGGCAGCGTGGCGCATTGCCTGGATGTGGTGCCTACCCACAGCCATGTGGATGTGCTGAAGCAGGTCGAGTCCCTGGACAGCATCGCCTTGCGTGGCTATTGCAACCACTTCAGCCCGACCCTGCATGTGCTGGGCGGGCGTACCGGGGAGCTGTGCCTGACGCAGGATGTGCACCTGGATCAGCTGGAAAAACTGTTGCGTCTGGCCCGGGGGACCTACGACTGGGTCGTGGTGGATCTGCCACGACAGATCGATCACCTCACCGGCGTCACGCTCGAACAGGCCGATCGCATCTACGTCGTGCTGCAGCAGAGCCTGAGCCACCTGAAGGACGGCACCCGCCTGACCCGCATCCTGCGCGACGACCTGAATGTGCAGAGCAACCGGATACAGGTGGTGGTCAACCGCTACAACAAGGCCTCGCCGGTGAGCCTCAAGGATATTGCCGATGCTCTGCGCTGCCCGAACCCGCAAACCCTGCCCAATGACTATGCGGTGGTCAGCGAGAGTCAGAACACCGGTGTGCCGCTGGAGCTGCACGCGCCACGTTCCGGAGTGACCCTGGCCCTGCGTGAGCTGACCCAGAACCTGATCGGAATCGAGGTCGCCGAGAAGAGTTTGTTCAAACGTACCTTCAATCGTCTGTTCGGAGGCTAGGCCATGCTCAGCGACTTTCGTAATCGCCTGCGTCAGCAACCCGGTAGACAGGCACCGGCAGAAACCCAGGACGCGTCCCTCGACGGCAAAGAGTGCGCCAGCGTGCTCATGGCCTGGGAGGCCAGTGTGCCGGACCTGATCTATGAAACCAGGACCAAGCTTGGCCCGATGGAGGCCGAGTGGCGGGAAAAGATCTACCAGCAATTGCTCAAGGTCATGGACCTGTCGCTCCTCGATTCCCTGGAGCCGGCCGAGGCCGGGCGGCAGATCCGCGATATCTGCCAGCGCCTGCTCGATGAGCATTCGGCGCCGGTCAATTCCAGCAGCCGCCAGTTGATCCTCAAGCAGATCGCCGACGAGGTGCTCGGCCTCGGACCTTTGGAGCCGCTGCTGAACGATGCGAGTGTGTCCGACATCCTGGTCAACGGTCATGCCTCGGTGTACGTCGAGCGCTTCGGCAAGCTGCAAAGAACGGATGTGCGTTTTCGCGACGACCAGCACCTGCTGAATATCATCGATCGCATCGTTTCCAGCCTGGGGCGGCGCATCGATGAGTCCTCGCCGCTGGTGGACGCTCGCCTGAAGGACGGTTCGCGGGTCAACGCCATCATTCCACCGCTGGCCATCGACGGGCCGAGCATGTCGATCCGCCGCTTCGCCGTGGATTTGCTCAACACCGAGAGCCTGGTGCAGATGGGTACCCTGACCCCGGGCATCGCCCTGATGCTCAAGGCCATCGTCCGCGGCCGGCTGAATGTCCTGATTTCCGGAGGGACCGGCAGCGGCAAGACCACCATGCTCAACGTGTTGTCCAGTTTCATTCCGCACAACGAGCGGATCGTGACCATCGAAGACTCGGCCGAGCTGCAACTGCAGCAGCCCCATGTGGTGCGCCTGGAAACCCGTCCGTCGAACATCGAGGGCCGTGGCGAGGTGGGCCAGCGGGAGCTGGTGCGCAACAGCCTGCGTATGCGCCCGGACCGCATCGTCATCGGTGAGGTGCGTGGCGCCGAGGCGCTGGACATGTTGACAGCGATGAATACCGGCCACGACGGCTCGCTGACCACCATCCACGCCAACACCGCCCGCGATGCCCTGGGGCGGATCGAGAACATGGTGTCGATGACGGGGGCGACCTTTCCGATCAAGGCCTTGCGTCAGCAGATCGCTTCGGCCATCGGTGTGGTCATCCAGCTGGAACGGCAGGAGGACGGCACGCGGCGGCTGGTCAGCGTGCAGGAAATCAACGGCATGGAAGGGGAAATCATCACCATGACCGAGATCTTCTCTTTCGTGCGCAGTGGTCTGGGCGAGAAAGGCGAGGTCCTGGGCGAATTCCGCCCCACCGGCATGGTTCCGGCGTTTCGCGATGTGCTGGCCAAACGGGGCATCGAGCTGCCGCTCAGCCTGTTCCGGCCAGACTGGATGGAGGGCTAGTCATGCATCAGATCCCCAGCGAGTTCATCCTGGCGTTTCTCGGCATGGTGTTCACCGCCATATTCCTGCTCAGCCAGAGCGTGGCGGTGCCGGTGTTCGGCGAGGCCGGCAAGGTGCGCAAGCGTATCCGCAGTCGCCTCGACCTGCTGGAACGGGCCAGTAACCTGGAGAACATGCAGTCGGTACTGCGCCAGAAATACCTGCGTCGCCTGTCCCCGCTGGAGGCGCGCCTGGAGCAGTTGCCGGCGATGGAGGCCCTGGCGCAGATGATCGAGCAGGCCGGGCATGAGTACCGCGCCTATCGGGTGCTGATGCTCAGCCTGGTCCTTATGATGGTGGCAGGCATGGGGACGTGGCTGTTTACGCAGTTGTGGTGGGCGGCGCTCCCGGCTGCTGCTATGGCCTTCTGGCTGCCGGTGTTGAAAATCTCCCGGGACCGCAACAAACGCTTTGCCCTGTTCGAGGAGCAGTTGCCGGATGCCCTGGATGCCATGTGCCGGGCGCTGCGTGCCGGACATCCGTTCAACGAAACCCTGCAGTTGGTGGCCGACGAGCACAAGGGGCCGGTTGCCCACGAATTCGGCCTGACCTTTGCCGACATCAACTACGGCAACGATGTGCGTCGGGCCATGCTTGGCCTGCTGGAACGCATGCCGAGCATGACCGTGATGATGCTGGTGACCACTGTGCTGATCCATCGCGAGACGGGCGGCAACCTGACCGAGGTACTGGATCGTTTGAGCAGCCTGATTCGCGGCCGCTTCCGCTTTCAGCGCAAGGTCAAGACGCTCTCGGCCGAAGGGCGCATGTCGGGCTGGATCCTGGTGGCGATGCCTTTTGTACTGGCGGCGGGGATTGTGCTTTCGAGCCCGACCTATCTGCCTCTGCTCATCAATGAGCCGCTGGGACAGAAGATGGTGCTTGGCGCGTTTGTGGCGATGCTGGTGGGAATCTTCTGGATACGCAAGATCATCCGGATCCAGGTGTGAGCACAATCACTCGTAGGGGGTGAGGTCATGGAGTATCTGCTGAGTCTGATCAAAAGTGTGGTCGGTAGCGAGCAACTGGCGCGCCTGCTGTTCGCCGGGGCCATCGGCCTGAGCGTGGTGCTGGCCGTGGCGACCCTGATATTGCTGGTGCAGGGGTTGCAGGACCCGGTGCACCGCCGTCTTCTGCTGATCAAGCGCGGTCATGGCGGCGACGGTCACCGGCAGCAGGGCGCGCCGAGCAACCTGCAATTGATGCTGGAGCAGGTCGGCCAGCGTTTTGCCTCCGGTGAACAGGAGCAGGCTTCGGCGACCCGGACCTTGCTGATCCACGCCGGCTTTCGCTCCCCGGCCGCTGTCCAGATGTACTGGGCGGTGCGCCTGCTGACACCGTTGGCATTGGTGGCGCTGGCAGTCCTGGCGCTGCCGCTGATACCGAAGGTATCGCTGCTTCTGGGGATGGGGCTGGTGGTCCTGGCGTTGGGGGTAGGCTGGCTGGTACCGGCCATCTATATCGACAGCCGCAGGAACGCGCGGATGACCCGTTTGCTCGTCGCCTTTCCGGATGCGCTGGACTTGATGGTGGTCTGCGTGGAGTCAGGCCTTGCCTTGCCCCAGGCGATCGAGCGGGTATCGGAGGAGATAGCGGTCAGCCAGCCTGAGCTGGCCATGGAGCTGGCACTGGTCAACTCCGAGGTCCGGGCCGGGATTCCCAGTACCGAGGCGCTCAAGCATCTGGCCGAGCGTACCGGGCTGGAGGACATTCGCGGGTTGGTGAGTCTGCTGGCGCAGAGCATTCGCTTCGGGACCAGCGTGGGGACGACCCTGCGTGTCTATGCCGAGGAGTTTCGTGACCGGCGCACCCAGCAGGCCGAAGAGAAAGCCGCGAAAATCGGCACCAAGCTGGTGTTTCCGCTGATCTTCTGCCTGTGGCCAAGCTTCTTTCTGGTAGCCATAGGACCGGCAATCATCGGCGTCTTCAAAGTATTCGGGAAGTTATGAAAGAGGGGAGGGGCAAGGGCCATCGGCATGGATGGCATTGCCCCCTCTGAACTGAACGCCATCGCGACTTGCTGTCACTTCGAACCACCTGATCCACCCGAACCTACGTACTCCTTGTAGTACTCGGGGATCGGGTGTTTGTAGTTGTCCAGCCAGCGCTGCAGGGTCAGTTCCCGTTCGCTGGGCGAGGCGTTCTGCGGGATGGGCGACTTGACCTGGTTACGACTCTGCAGCAGCAGCCAGGTTTCGGTCGACTGTTGTGACAGGGAGGCCGGGCCGGGTTCGATAGCCTGGGTCACCAGCGGAAGAAGCAAGAGTCCCAGGCAGCTAAGCGTTTGGTATTTCATCACTACCTCTGCGTTATTGGTTGATTGACACTCGATGGCGACGAATCCGTTGCAGTGACTGCCTGATCCTTAGCTGACTTCTTCGTCGCGTTCCTGAGTTTTTCGGCCCGCTCCTTGGCACTGGTGACTTGTTCGGGTTTCAGGCCGGCACGATTGACCAGGTCCGAGGCCTGTTTCCAGTTGCCTTGATAAATCAGCAAGGTCACCAGGTTGAGGGTTGCCAGCTGGTTGTCCTGTTTCAGCTCCATGGCCGTGAGGAACTCAAAGCGGGCCTGGTTGGTATTCCCCTGGTTGAGGTAGACCACCCCCAGATCGTTGCGGATTTTCTCGTCGGTGGGGGACAGGCGTGCCGCTCGCGTCAGATGTTCCAGGGCCAGAGCGTTATCGTTGCGTGACGCCGCCAGTTGGCCCAGGCCATGCTCGCCCTCGGCGGCCAGGCAGGTGCTGAGCAGGCTGCGGTACAGCGGCTCGGCCTCGCTTTGGCCGAGCTGGCGATAGATCTTGGCCTTGCGCATGCGAACCTCTGCCAGGTCATCCGGCAGGCGTTGCAGATTGGCCAGGCCGGCGTGCAGCTTGCCTTCGCCGATCATGTCGTCGGCCAGGCTCAGCGACAGTTCCTGGTCCGAATCCAGCTTGCTGCAGGCCTGCTTCGACCAGCTACCGCCGCCATTCGTGGCGCAGCCGCTGAGCATGAGCAGCCCTAACGCCGCAATGACTACTTTCATTTTTCCCTCCTGGAACAATCCGATTGTCGAGGAATGGCTAACACCGGACTTGCCGAGTCCGGTGTCATTGAGCCTGAGTGTGGCGAGCAACGAACCAGATCCCTGGTTCATTGCGAAAGCCCGCTGGCGGCCTGGTCAAAATTGCCGTTTTCCAGGAAGTACAGACGGAACCAGTTCGGGTCGTAGTTGCGCAGTGGCTCGCCAGGCAGTACTGGCAGCTTGGCATTGACCGCCAGCGGTTGCACCAGATGCGGAGTGACGATCATCAGCAGTTCTTTCTCTTCGCGCCTGATCGAAGAATCACGGAAAAATGCCCCCAGGATCGGGATCTCTCCCAGGCCGGGGAACTTACTCACGGCCGTGGTATTGGTGGTGCTGATCAGGCCACTGATCACGAAGCTCTCACCGTCGGCCAGGGAGATGCTGGTGTCGGTGCGACGCACAACCAGGGCGGGCACCGAGATGCCGTTGACGGTAATCCCATTGGTGAAGTCCAGTTCGCTGACTTCCGGGGCGACCTTCAAGGCAATGCGGTCATTTCCGACGATCGTGGGGGTCAGGGTCAGGCGAATACCGAATTCCTTGTACTGGATGGTAATACTGTCGCTGCCGCTGCTGGGGACCGGGATCGGCACTTCACCACCGGCCAGGAAGCTTGCGCTCTGTCCGCTCAGTGCCACCAGGCTCGGACGCGCCAGGGTATAGGCAAACCCACTGCCTTCCAGGGCGTTGATCAGCCCAAGGACGTTACCGCCGCCAATGCCGATATTAAACATGCCGTTATTGAGCGGTATGTTCGGCCTGAGGCCACCGATATTGCCGGGCGTCACCGTCGTCCCCACCGGGGCGGTGCCCGGGGAGCTGAACAGGAAGTTACCGCTCTTGCCGAAGATCGAGGTGCCGGCCTCTTTCAGCTTGGTGCGGCTGACTTCGACAAAGCGGATATCGGTCTGCACCTGGCTGGCCAGCGCTGGATCTTCGGAGGGGGGCAACAGTGAACTCACCATTGAATGCGGGCCTTTGCCCTGGACGAACACCATGCTCTGGCGAGGTTCCTTGTCGCAGGCTGTCCAGACCATCAGGCTGGTTGCACCGGGCGCAATGCCCGTCAGCAGGTATGAATCTCGCCCATTGAGATACACATCGGCAATTTTCGGGTCGCCCACGGCCAGTCGGGTAATGGCAACGGGGGAGTGCATTATCGTCTGCTGACCCTCTCCCACTTCCACCGTCGACGGCAGTGGCTGCAATCCAGCGCAGTTATTTGACGCCGCCATGGCCATTCCTGTGGGAAGACCAGCGACAATCAATGTCCACGCCACTCTCCTGAGCACCTGTACACAATCACTGTTCATGCACTGCATCCTTGTTTGGGCTGGGGGAAACCGCAAGGGCCGGTCAGCAGGGATCATTTCTCCGTCATCTGAACCAGAGCCCGCCAAGTGTTGCTGCAACCAACCAGCAGTTAGCTGTTTCTGTAACTGACGTTAGCGCAGAAAGGTAAAATTGCTATGAAGTGTAAAAAAACGCTTGGTCGATCGAGGGGATTCACCGCCAGGCCGAGACTCGCCTGCATGCAATGCGCATAAATGGTGCAAGTGCGCATTGCGCGTCACTGAACCGTTTGCGCTGTCGAGGCTGCAATTGGCAGGCTTTCATGCCCTTGACCGATGCCTGCTCCATGCCGGGGCGAGCCGTGTGACGCAGGTCAGAATCATCTTTTACATCAAGGGGATATTCTGTAGCCTTGCGCAGTTTCAACGCTGCACCACCTGATGAATACTCACTCTCCCGGCGGTACCCTCAACGGGTCCGGAGCCGGGTGTATACTCGACTTTCGCGCATAAGCGCCCGCAGGTCTTGCGATCATGACGCACATTTCCGAACGCCTTCTGGTTCAGGCCCACCTTGACGCCAAACAGCCCAAACCGCTGACGGCCGCCGAGGAAGCCCATTACCGTGCCGCGATTGCTGCCGAGCTCAAGGCTCAGGACGCCGTGCTGGTGGCTCACTTCTACTGTGACCCGGTGATTCAGGCCCTGGCCGAAGAGACCGGCGGCTGTGTGTCCGACTCCCTGGAAATGGCCCGTTTCGGCAACGCTCACCCGGCCAAGACCGTGGTGGTCGCCGGTGTCAGGTTCATGGGCGAGACGGCGAAGATCCTCAACCCCGAGAAACGCGTGCTGATGCCCACCCTGGAAGCCACCTGCTCCCTCGACCTGGGGTGCCCGGTGGAAGAGTTCTCGGCGTTCTGCGACCAGCATCCGGAACGCACCGTGGTGGTCTATGCCAACACGTCGGCAGCGGTCAAGGCCCGTGCCGACTGGGTGGTGACTTCCAGTTGCGCCTTGGAAATCGTCGAAAGCCTGATGGATAACGGCGAAACCATCATCTGGGGGCCGGACAAGCATCTGGGCACCTACATTCAGCGCCAGACCGGTGCCGATATGCTGCTGTGGGATGGTGCCTGCATCGTCCACGAAGAGTTCAAGTCCAAGCAGCTGGAGGACATGAAGGCGCTGTATCCCGATGCGGCCATTCTGGTCCACCCGGAATCGCCGACCTCGGTGATCGAGCTGGCCGATGCGGTGGGTTCCACCAGCCAGCTGATTGCCGCCGCGCAACGCTTGCCGAACAAGACGCTGATCGTGGCGACCGACCGCGGCATCTTCTACAAGATGCAGCAGCTGTGCCCGGACAAGGTGTTCATCGAGGCGCCAACGGCCGGTAACGGCGCGGCTTGCCGCAGCTGCGCCCACTGCCCGTGGATGGCCATGAACACTCTGGAGCGCACCTTGCAGAGCCTGCGTGAGGGCAGCAACGAGATATTCGTCGACCCGGCGCTGATTCCCCAGGCCATTCGCCCGCTCAAGCGTATGCTGGATTTCACTCAGGCGGCGCGGATGAAGCTGGCGGGCAATGCCTGATCGCCTTCGACAAGCGCACAGAAAAACGCCCCGAGATTCGGGGCGTTTTTCTGTGCGGCGGATTATTTTTTCTGCTTGGGAATGCGCACGATCTGGCTGGAAGAGTAGATGTCGTGCCAGCTGCGCTTCTGCTTGTCTACCAGGATCCAGATGAAACCCAGCCCGGCACACAGCCAGGAAGCGATCGAGACCATGAAGCGCAGGAGGGCCTGCCACAGGCTGATGCGGCTGCCGTCGGCGTTCTGCACACGAATGCCCCAGACCTGCATGCCCAGGGTCTGGCCGGAATGGGTCCAGAACTTGGCGAAGAAGGCGAACAGCACGAACAGCAGGACGGTGGAGTAGAGCGGATCGCCGTCCAGGGCGCCGGATTCGGTTAGGGTGCGCATCCGGGCTTCACCGAGGATCTGCAGCTGGATGAACTTGTAGACGCCGCCCGTGACGATCAGCAGTGCGGTGCACAGCAGGAAATCGTAGAACATCGCTGCCAGACGACGGCCCAGGCCAGCGGCGGGGAAATCGCCCTGGGGGGTTAGCAGGTGCTTTGGCATCACAGGCCTCTCGATCGAAGAAAGAAGCCATTTTACGGATTTGCGCGCACAAAAAAGCCCCTGATGTCAGCATCAGGGGCTTTTTCGTTACAGACGATCAGCCTTCGGCTTGAACTTCGTCAGCCTGCATGCCTTTTTGGCCCTGCACAGCGATGAAGGTCACTTTCTGGCCTTCTTTCAGGCTCTTGAAGCCGTTGCCCTGAATAGCGCGGAAATGCACGAACAGATCCGGACCGCTTTCTGGAGTGATAAAACCAAAACCTTTCTCGTCGTTAAACCACTTGACGGTACCGCTCTGACGTTGGGACATTTCTTATTTCCTTTGACGCTAAAAAATTAATGACAGTCTCTTTCTCATGAAGGAGTACTGGGCTGGGTTGCAGGAAAGTAAGAGACGTCGAACGGGTTGTAGCAAACTTGTTAGCTACTGCCCAGGTCACGATTCCAAGCGACCCATGCAAACACAGTGGGGAAACTCTACGCCAACTACGGGAGAAAAAACAAGCCCTGCGAAACCCCGGTTTTCCTCAGCTTGGTGGCTGTTTGCCGGAACTAGGCATCTGGGCTTATTCGATAGGGTCGTTCAATTGTTTTCAACTGTTATAAGGCAAGTTCAATATCGAAAATATGCACTATTTTATGGCGGTTGCGTTACAGATTAGTGCACTTTTAACGCAACCGCGTTACTTATAGAAACAGTTGATCAACCACGATAGTAGCGTTGTGCAACGAATGGCATTTTGCTTACAAGCATTGGCACCTTTTTCCCACGAACAATTGCCCAAACTGGCGTATCGAGTGCGACATAAGCGCTATCGATGTAACCCATGGCCAACGGACCACCCAGGGTCGGACCAAAACCGCCGCTGCAGACGCTGCCGATCACCTCGCCCACTTCGTTGACGATCTCCGCGCCTTCGCGCACCGGTGTGCGTTCCTGGGGCAGCAGGCCGACGCGTTTGCGTTTCACGCCATTGAGCTGTTGGGCGAATACCTGTTCCGCGCCAGGGAAGCCGCCAGCCCGCGCGCCATCGGCGCGCCGTGGCTTGGAGATGGCCCACAGCAGGCTGGCCTCGATCGGCGTGGTCTGGCTGTTCATGTCATGGCCATACAGGCACAGGCCGGCTTCCAGGCGCAGCGAATCCCGGGCGCCGAGGCCGATGGCGGCCACTTCCGGTTCGGCCAGCAGGGCGCGGGCCAGGGTTTCGGCGTCGGCCGCCGGTACCGATATTTCGAAACCGTCTTCGCCGGTGTAGCCCGAACGGCTGACAAAGCAGTCCACGCCCAGCAGCTTCACGCGGGTGAATTGCATGAAGGTCATCTTCGCCACTTCCGGCGCCAGGCGCGCCAGCACGGTGACGGCTGCCGGGCCTTGCAGGGCGAGCAGGGCGCGCTCCTCGAACAGCGGCTCGATGCTGCACAAATGGCCGATGTGCTGGCGCAGATGGGCCAGGTCCTGGTCCTTGCAGGCGGCGTTGACCACCAGGAACAGTTCGTCGTTGCCCAGGTTGGCGACCATCAGGTCGTCGAGGATGCCGCCGTTTTCATTGGTGAACATGGCGTAGCGCTGCATGCCCACGGGCAGGTCGATGATGTCCACCGGCACCAGGGTTTCCAGGGCCTGGGCGGCATTGGCGCCGGTCAGGCGGATCTGGCCCATGTGCGAGACGTCGAACAGGCCGGCCTGCTCGCGGGTGTGCTGGTGTTCTTTCATCACGCCCAGCGGGTATTGCACGGGCATGTCGTAACCGGCGAACGGCACCATGCGCGCGCCGAGTTCGAGGTGCAGTGAATGCAGCGGGGTCTTCAACAGTGTTTCGGTGGACATGTTCAGCTCCTGGGTAAACGTGAGACGTATGTGCCTGCATCAGCACTCGATGATGTTGACGGCCAAACCGCCGCGGGCGGTTTCCTTGTATTTGCTTTTCATGTCGGCGCCGGTCTGGCGCATGGTGCGGATCACCTTGTCGAGGGAGACGAAGTGTTGTCCGTCGCCACGCAAGGCCATGCGCACGGCGTTGATCGCCTTGACCGAGCCCATGGCGTTGCGCTCGATGCAGGGCACCTGCACCAGGCCGCCGATCGGGTCGCAGGTCAGGCCGAGGTTATGTTCCATGCCAATCTCGGCGGCGTTTTCCACTTGTTGCACCGTACCGCCGAGCACTTCGCACAAGGCCCCGGCCGCCATCGAGCAGGCCACGCCGACCTCGCCCTGGCAGCCGACTTCGGCGCCGGAGATGGAGGCGTTTTCCTTGTAGAGAATGCCGATGGCGGCGGCGGTCAGCAGGAAACGCACCACCCCGTCTTCATTGGCGCCGGGGATGAAGCGCATGTAGTAGTGCAGCACCGCCGGGATGATGCCGGCGGCGCCATTGGTGGGCGCGGTGACGACGCGCCCGCCGTTGGCGTTTTCTTCATTGACCGCCAGGGCGTACAGGTTGACCCAGTCCAGTACCGACAAGGCGTCGCGCAGGGCCGCCTCGGGGTGCTTGCACAGCTGGCGGTGGAGGGCGGCGGCGCGGCGCTTGACCTTCAGGCCACCCGGCAGGATCCCTTCGTTGCGGCAGCCGGCATCCACGCAGTCCTGCATCACTTGCCAGATCTTCAGCAGGCCGGCACGGGTTTCCGCTTCCGGTCGCCAGGCACTTTCGTTGGTCAGCATCACCTGGCTGATCGACAGCCCATAGGTGCTGCAGTGACCGAGCAAGTCCTTGGCGCTTTTAAAGGGGAAGGTCAGCTTGGTGGTGTCTTCGACGATGCGGTCGGCACCGGCGGCGTCCTCGTCGACCACGAAGCCGCCGCCCACCGAGTAGTACTCGCGGCTGCGGATCTGCAATCCGGCGGCATCGAAGGCACGGAAGATCATGCCGTTGGGGTGGTAGGCCAGGGGCTTGCGGATCATGGCCAGGTGTTCTTTCTCGTTGAACGCGATGAGGTGTTCGCCGAGCAGGTTCAAGCGTCCGCTGCTGCGTATTTCCTGCAGGCGCGCGGCGATGTTTTCGGTATTCACGGTATCCGGGTGTTCACCCTCCAGGCCCAGGAGCACGGCCTTGTCGCTGCCGTGGCCCTTGCCGGTGGCGCCGAGCGAGCCGTACAGCTCGACCTTGACGCAGGTGGTGGCGTCCAGCAGT
Source organism: Pseudomonas sp. LAMO17WK12:I10 (assembly GCF_900215185.1). NCBI lineage: Bacteria > Pseudomonadati > Pseudomonadota > Gammaproteobacteria > Pseudomonadales > Pseudomonadaceae > Pseudomonas > Pseudomonas sp. LAMO17WK12:I10. The sequence goes on from NZ_OBDX01000004.1 coordinate 41,718, forward strand.
CCGTCGCGCCGCAGGCCTTCGACGAAGCGCGCGGCCGCGCGCATCGGGCCAACGGTGTGGGAGCTGGAGGGGCCGATGCCAATCTTGAACAGGTCGAACACGCTCAAGGACATGTTGGTTCTCCGGTTTCTTATTGTGTTGATCGGCACGCATGGTTTTTTGTAGGAGCGAGCTTGCTCGCGATGAACCTGAGGGCACCGGGTTGTTCCGGTGCTCCGCGTTATGGTTCACGAGCATCGCGAGCAGGCTCGCTCCTACAGGTATACGCAGTATCTGTAGGAGCGAGGCTTGCCCGCGATGGACGGCGATGCCGTCTTAGGCGTCCTGATAACTTTCGATCGACGGGCAGGCGCACACCAGGTTGCGGTCGCCGAACACGTTGTCGACGCGGCCGACCGGAGGCCAGTATTTGCCTTCGATCAGCGAGGCCACCGGGTACACCGCCTGTTCACGGCTGTAGGGGTGCGACCACTCGCCAACGATTTCCGCTGCGGTGTGCGGGGCGTTTTTCAGCGGGTTGTCGTCCTTGTCCAGGCTGCCGTTTTCCACCGCGCGGATTTCTTCGCGGATGCGGATCATGGCGTCGCAGAAGCGGTCCAGTTCTTCCTTGGATTCGCTTTCGGTCGGCTCGATCATCAGGGTGCCGGCCACCGGGAACGACATGGTAGGGGCGTGGAAGCCGAAGTCGATCAGGCGCTTGGCGACGTCGTCGACGCTGATGCCGCTGCTGTCCTTGAGCGGGCGCAGGTCGAGGATGCACTCGTGGGCCACCAGGCCGTTGCTGCCGGTGTAGAGCACTGGATAGTGTTCTTCCAGGCGACGGGAGATGTAGTTGGCATTGAGGATCGCCAACTGCGAGGCACGCTTGAGGCCTTCGCCGCCCATCATGCGGATGTACATCCAGGTGATCGGCAGGATGCTCGCGCTGCCGAACGGCGCGGCGCAGACCGCGCCTTCCTTGCGTTCCATGGCCGCGTGGCCAGGCAGGAACGGCGCCAGGTGTGACTTGACGCCGATCGGGCCGACGCCCGGGCCGCCACCGCCGTGGGGGATGCAGAAGGTCTTGTGCAGGTTCAGGTGCGATACGTCGCCACCGAACTTGCCCGGGGCGCAGAGGCCGACCATGGCGTTCATGTTGGCGCCGTCGATGTACACCTGGCCGCCGTTGTCATGAATGATGCCGCAGATTTCGCGGATGCCTTCCTCGAACACGCCATGGGTCGACGGGTAGGTGATCATCAGCGCGGCGAGGTGCTCGCGGTGCTCGATGGCCTTGGCCCGCAGGTCTTCGATATCGACGTTGCCACGGGCGTCGCAGGCGGTGACCACCACGCGCATACCGGCCATGTTGGCGGTGGCCGGGTTGGTGCCGTGGGCGGACGAAGGGATCAGGCAGATGTCGCGACGGTCGTCGCCACGGCTCTGGTGATAGGCACGAATGGCCAGCAGGCCGGCGTATTCGCCCTGGGAGCCGGCGTTCGGCTGCAGGGACACCGCGTCGTAGCCGGTGGCGGCGCAGAGCATGGCTTCCAGTTCGGACGTCAGTTGCTGGTAGCCGGCGCTTTGCTCGGCCGGGGCGAACGGGTGCAGGGCGCCGAATTCGGCCCAGGTAATCGGGATCATTTCGCTGGCGGCGTTGAGCTTCATGGTGCACGAGCCCAGCGGGATCATGGTGCGGTCCAGGGCCAGGTCCTTGTCCGCGAGCTTGCGCAGGTAGCGCATCAGCTCGGTTTCCGAGTGATAGCGGTTGAACACCGGGTGGCTGAGGATCGCCGACTGACGCACCAGCGCCGCCGGGATACGGCTCTGTACCGTGCTGGCCAGCGCGGCGAAGTCCGGCAGCGCCTGGCCGTCGGCCAGCAGGCTCCACAGCGCTTGTACATCGGCCTGGCCGGTGGTTTCGTCCAGCGACAGACCCAGGCGCCCGGCGTCGATCACCCGCAGGTTGATGCGCTGGGCGCGGGCCTTGTCGTGCAGCGCCGCGGTGCGTGCGCCGGTGTGCAGGGTCAGGGTGTCGAAGAAGTTTTCCTGCTCGACCTTGATCCCCAGCTTGCTCAGGCCCTGGGCCAGGATCGCGGTCAGCTGGTGGATGCGCCGGGCAATCCGGCTCAGGCCTTGGGGGCCGTGGTACACGGCGTACATGCTGGCGATGTTGGCCAGCAGCACCTGGGCGGTGCAGATGTTGCTGGTGGCTTTCTCGCGACGGATATGTTGCTCGCGGGTCTGCATGGCCAGGCGCAGCGCCGGCTTGCCGAAACGGTCCACGGACACCCCGACCAGACGGCCCGGCATGTCGCGCTTGAACGCGTCCTTGGTGGAGAAGTAGGCCGCATGCGGGCCACCGAAGCCCAGCGGCACACCGAAGCGCTGGGCGCTGCCGATGGCCACGTCGGCACCGAATTCACCCGGTGGGGTCAACACGGTCAGCGCCAGCAGATCGGCGGCGACCGCCACCAGGGCGTTGGCGGCGTGGAAGCGCTCGGTCAGCTCGCGGTAGTCGAACAGGTCGCCGTTGCTCGCCGGGTATTGCAGCAGGGCGCCGAAGAACGGGCTGACGTCGGTCAGTTTGCGCTCGTCGCCGACCACCACGTCGATGCCCAGCGGCTCGGCACGGGTGCGCAGCACGTCAAGGGTCTGCGGGTGGCAATGGCTGGAGGCGAAGAAGGCGTGGCTGCCCTTGTTCTTGCTCAGGCGCTTGCAGAAGGTCATGGCTTCGGCGGCGGCGGTGGCTTCGTCGAGCAGGGAGGCGTTGGCGATCGGCAGGCCGGTGAGGTCGCTGATCAGGGTCTGGAAGTTCAGCAGCGCTTCCAGGCGGCCCTGGGAAATTTCCGGCTGGTACGGGGTGTAGGCGGTGTACCAGGCCGGGTTTTCCAGGAGGTTGCGCAGGATCGGCGACGGCGTGTGGCAGTTGTAGTAGCCCTGGCCGATGTAGGTCTTGAACAGCTGGTTCTTGGCGGCGATGGCCTTGATCGAGGCCAGTGCGTCGGCTTCGCTCTGCCCGGCGGGCAGGTCGAGGACGCTGGTGCCCTTGATGCTGTCGGGGATCACGCTGGCGCTCAGGGCTTCCAGGGAGTCGAAGCCCAGGCTGTTGAGCATGGCTTGCTCGTCGCCTTGGCGCGGGCCGATGTGGCGCGCGATGAATTCGTTGGCGGTGCTCAGGTTGACTTGAGTCATGGCGGTTCCTCAGGCGTCGGCGTTGGCTTTGATCAGGCGGTCGTAGGCGTCCTGATCCAGCAGTTGGCCGACAGCGGCGGCGTTCGCGGGAATGAAGCGGAAGAACCAGCCTTCGCCCAGCGGGTCTTCGTTGACCAGCTCGGGGCTGGTTTCCAGGGCCGGGTTGGTTTCCACCACTTCCCCGTCCAGGGGCATGTACACGCCGCTGGCGGCTTTTACCGATTCCACGGTGGCGGCTTCGGCGCCCTTGTCGTAGGCCTGCAGTTCCGGCAATTGCACGAACACCACATCGCCCAGGGCGTTTTGCGCGAAAGCCGTGATGCCGACGGTAACGCTGCCATCGGCTTCGGTACGCAGCCATTCGTGATCTTCAGTAAAACGCAACTCGCTCATGGAAACTCCTCAAGGGGCCAGATTCGTCTGGTGGACGCGATTGAATGCTCGTGCAGGGCCGAGCGGAATGGGTAAGCCCTTAGCAAAAATACGGCCAATGTTTTTTAGTTGTTATTAATCAATGAGTTATATGTTCTTGATGATGGCCGGAAGCTAACGACTGTAGCGAAAACGCTACAGCTGGAGGGCCAGGAAAAAGCCTATGGGGATCAAAGCCTTGCGTAGCGCCGATTACAACTGGTTGTAGCGATATCGTTCCACTGTAGCGCTTTCAGTACAGGTGGAGGTCGCTTTCAGATGCGGTTACACCACCTGTAGCCGCTGCCGCAGGCTGCGATAAGGCCGAAGGCCTTCGGCGATCTTGAGATCTTGCGCTCCCGGCGGGAGCGATCGCAGCCTGCGGCAGCGGCTACAACATCAAGAGTCGCGGCGGCTCAGGGCTTGTTGGGGATGCCGTATTTGCGCAGGCGATGGGCGATGGCGGTGTGGGAGGTCTGCAGGCGGCTGGCCAGCTGGCGGGTCGAGGGGTAGTTGACGTAGAGGCCTTCGAGCAGCGCCTTCTCGAACTCCTCGACGGCCTGTTCCAGGCTTTCGACTTCGGTGTCGTTCTGGCGGGCCACCGAGGTGCCGGCGATATCCAGGTCGCCGATGTCCACCAGGCTGCTTTCGCAGATCGCCGCCGCGCGGAAGATCACGTTCTGCAGCTGGCGCACGTTGCCGGGCCAGCGGTTGCCCAGCAGCGCCGGATAGGTGCCGGGCGCCAGGCGGCAGACCGGGCGCTGGATCTGCGCGCAGGCCTGTTGCATGAAATAGCGCGCCAGCAACAGGATGTCCTGGCCGCGCTCGCGCAGGGGCGGCACTTCCACATTCAGCACGTTGAGGCGATAGAACAGGTCTTCGCGAAAGCTGCCCTCGGCGACCATCTTTTCCAGGTCGCGATGGGTGGCGCTGAGGATCCGCACATTGACCTTGACCTCACGGTCGCCGCCCACCCGGCGAAAGCTGCCGTCGTTGAGAAAGCGCAGCAGCTTGGCCTGCAAGTAGGGCGACATTTCGCCGATCTCGTCGAGAAACACCGTGCCCTGGTTGGCCAGCTCCATCAGCCCCGGCTTGCCGCCGCGCTGGGCGCCGGTGAAGGCGCCGGGGGCGTAGCCGAACAGCTCGCTTTCGGCGAGGTTCTCCGGCAGGGCGGCGCAGTTCAGCGCCAGAAACGGCGCGCCGTGCCGCGCACTGATGGCGTGACAGGCCCGCGCCACCAACTCCTTGCCGGTACCGGTTTCGCCCTGGATCAGCAGTGGGGCATCCAGCGCGGCGACGCGCTGGGCGCGGGCCTTGAGGGTGCGGATGGCCGGGGAGTCGCCGAGCAGGGCATCGAAGCCTTCGGCATGGTCATGGTGCAGGGCCGACAGGCGTTCGCCGATGCGATTGGGCTGATACAGGGTCAGTAGCGCGCCGGCGTCGGTGATCGGCGTGGCATCCAGCAGCAGGGTCTGGCCGTTGAGGGTGATTTCCCGCAGGGGCAGGCGAAAGCCCTGTTCCAGCAGGGTTTCCAGCAGCGCCGGGTCGTCGAACAGCTCGGCCACGCTTTCCCCGGCCGGCTCGCGGCCATAGAGGGCAATCAGCGCCGGGTTGGCCAGCAGCACGTTGCCGGCGCTGTCCAGGGCCAGCACCGGGTCGGTCATCGCCGCCAGCAGGGCGTCGAGCTGCAAGTGGCGGCGCTGGCCGGGCAGGATGTCGACCACCGTCACGGCCTGCACGCCGCGCACGCTGAACAGCGCATCGCGCAGCTCTTCCAGCACTTGCGGGCTGAGGGTCGGGGCGTCGATGTAGACGTTGGGCGGCACCATCTCCACCGCATCCAGGTTGAGGTTGCGCCCACCGAGCAGGGCCAGGACTTCCTGGGTGATACCGACGCGGTCGATAAAGCTGACGTGGATGCGCATGGGGCGGTCAAGGGTTCTGGAAAACGGAGGGTGGCAAGTATGCCTTGGCGAGACGGGTTTGGTGAAATGCACCGCACGGTCCGCCGGGGCTTCTGCAGGAGCGAGGCTTGCCCGCGATGAACTCAAGGACGCCGCGGCGTATCAGGCCAGGCTTCCCGCTTCATCGTTGAGGCTATCGCGGGCAAGCCTCGCTCCTACAGGTTAAGCGGGCAGGGGAAGCCCGCGACCCACGGACTGGGGTTATTCGAGGTGTTCGGGTTTGACTGGATCCCCGGATTTCATATTCAGCTGCACCCGCACGTCCTCAAACATCGCGTCGTAATATTTGTGCAGCGAGCCGATGCCGCTCAGTGCCTTGGGAATCCCATACTTCTCGGCGATTTTCGTCACGTTGCTGGCGAAGTTGTAAGCCTGATCCTTGGGCAGAAAGAACGGTTCATCGAGCGCCTTGCCCTGAATCGTTCCATGCATCTTGAACTGCATCCCTTTGCCTTCCTTGGGGTCCTGCGCGACTTCATAGTCGATACAGATGTTGTAGCTGACATCGTCCTTGGTCAGTGCATGTCGCTCGATGTGTAAATGACCGGGTTCGAACTGGGCCATGGCTCTCTCCTTTCAAGGCATGGGGAGCGGTGCAGGCCAGCGGCCTGCACCCTGAGTTGCTCTTATCGGTAAGTGATGCCCGGCTGGGCGGTGCTGATGCGCGTACCGGCCTTGCCCTGGACGATCGCTTCGATGTCCGAGAGTGAACCGATCACCGCGACTTTTCCAGTATGGCGGGCGAACTCGCAGGCCGCCTGGACCTTCGGTCCCATGGAGCCGGCGGCGAAGCCGAGCTTTTCCATTTCGTCCGGGTGCGCCTGGGCAATGGCTTTCTGCGATGGCTTGCCCCAGTCGATAAAGGCCGCGTTGACGTCGGTGGCGATCACCAGCAGATCGGCTTCCAGCTGTTCGGCCAGCAGCGCCGAGCACAGGTCCTTGTCGATCACCGCCTCGATGCCCCGGAGCTTGCCGTCCTCGCCGTACAGGGTGGGGATGCCGCCACCGCCGGCGCAGATCACGATGCTGCTCTTTTCCAGCAGCCATTTGATCGGGCGGATTTCAAAGATGCGCTTGGGTTTCGGGCTGGCCACCACGCGGCGGTATTTGTCGCCATCGGGGGCGATGGCCCAGCCTTTTTCCTTGGCCAGTCTTTCTGCTTCGTCCTTGCTGTAGACCGGGCCGATGGGCTTGCTCGGGTTCTGGAACGCCGGGTCCTTGGCGTCGACTTCGACCTGGGTCAGCAGGGTGGCGAAGGGCACTTCGAAGTCCAGCAGGTTGCCCAGTTCCTGCTCGATGATGTAGCCGATCATGCCTTCGGTTTCGGCGCCGAGCACGTCCAGCGGGTAAGGCGACACCGAGGTGTAGGCCGCCGCCTGCAGCGACAGCAGGCCGACCTGCGGACCATTGCCGTGGGCGATCACCAGCTGGTTGCCGGGATGGATCTTGGCGATCTGTTCGGTGGCGATGCGGATATTGGCGCGTTGATTGTCCGCGGTCATGGGTTCGCCCCGGCGGAGCAGGGCGTTGCCGCCCAGTGCGACGACGATACGCATAATGCATTCCTTCCAGAATTCGGTGATCCCGTGGGAGCAAGTCGCGCCCCCACGGACGTCGGGGTTACAGGTCGGCCAGGGTCGAGACCAGGATCGCCTTGATGGTGTGCATGCGGTTTTCCGCTTGCTCGAAGGCGATGCAGGCCGGCGACTCGAACACGTCGTCGGTCACTTCGATGCCGTTGGCCAGGTGCGGATACTGCTCGGCGATCTGCTTGCCGATCTTGGTATCGCTGTTGTGGAACGCCGGCAGGCAGTGCATGAACTTGGTCCGTGGGTTGCCGGTGGCCTTCATCAGTTCGGCGTTGACCTGGTACGGCAGCAGTTGCTGGATACGTTCGGCCCAGGCTTCCACGGGCTCGCCCATCGATACCCAGACGTCGGTGTGGATGAAGTCGACGCCCTTGACCGCGGCTTTCGGGTCTTCGGTCAGGGTGATACGAGCGCCGCTTTCTTGCGCGTACTGCTTGCAGCGGCTGACCAGGTCGTCATGGGGCCACAGGGCCTTTGGCGCGCAGATGCGCACGTCCATGCCGAGCTTGGCGCCCACCAGCAGCAGGGAGTTGCCCATGTTGTTGCGGGCATCGCCCAGGTAGGCGTAGCTGATGTCGTGGATCGGCTTGTCGGCGTGCTCACGCATGGTCAGCACGTCGGCGATCATCTGGGTCGGGTGGTATTCGTCGGTCAGGCCGTTGAACACCGGCACGCCGGCGAACTTCGCCAGTTCCTCGACGATCTCCTGCTTGAAGCCGCGGTACTCGATGGCGTCGTACATGCGCCCGAGCACGCGGGCGGTGTCCTTCATGCTTTCCTTGTGGCCGATCTGCGACGAGTTCGGGTCGATGTAGGTGACGTTGGCGCCCTGGTCATAGGCGGCGACCTCGAAGGCGCAGCGGGTACGGGTCGAGGTTTTCTCGAAGATCAGGGCGATGTTGTTGCCCTTGAGGTGCTGCTGCTCGGTGCCGGTGTACTTGGCGCGCTTGAGGTCGCGGGACAGGTCGAGCAGGTAGCGCAGTTCGCGCTCGGTGTGGTGTTCGAGGCTGAGCAAGTTACGGTTGTGGATATTGAACGCCATGATGATTCTCCAGGGATTCTGTAATCGGCCCGGCCAGCACCGCAGAGGTGCGGCCGGGGGAAAGCCGTTTAGTAATCGATCGGGTCGCGCACGATCGGGCAGGTCATGCAGTGGCCGCCGCCACGGCCGCGACCGAGCTCGCCGGCGCTGATGGTGATCACTTCCACGCCGGCCTTGCGCAGCAGGGTGTTGGTGTAGGTGTTGCGGTCATAGCCGATGACCACGCCCGGTTCCAGGGCCACCACGTTGTTGCCGTCATCCCACTGCTCGCGTTCGGCGGCGAAGCTGTTGCCGCCGGTTTCCACCACGCGCAGTTGCTTGAGGTTCAGGGACTCGGCCACCACCTCAAGGAACGATTTGTTCTCCCGTCGCACGTCCATGCCATAGGGCTTGCTGGTGTCGGGATGGATGACGAACGGCACGATTTCCTTGACCACTTCCGGGAAGACCGTGACCAGGTCGCGGTCGCAGAAGCTGAATACGGTGTCCAGGTGCATCGCCGCGCGGGATTTCGGCAGGCCGGCGACCACGACTTTTTCCACCGCGCCCTTGGCGAACAGGGATTGCGCAAGCTGGCCGATGGCCTGGCGCGAGGTCCGCTCGCCCATGCCGATCAACACCACGCCATTGCCGATCGGCATGACGTCACCGCCCTCGAGGGTGGCCTGGCCGTGATCCTTGTCCGGGTCGCCGTACCAGACTTCGAAGTCGGCGTTGGCGAACTCGGGGTGGAATTTGTAAATGGCGCTGGCCAGCAGGGTTTCCTGGCGCCGGGCCGGCCAGTACATCGGGTTGAGCGTCACGCCGCCGTAGATCCAGCAGGTGGTGTCGCGGGTGAACTGGGTGTTGGGCAGCGGCGGCAGCAGGAAGCTGGAGTGGCCCAGGTAATCGCGGTACATCTTGATCACGCTGGCGCCTTCGCTTTCCGGCAGGTCCTCGCCGGCCACGCCGCCGATCAGGAATTCGGCCAGCTTGCGTGGCTCCAGGCTTTCGAGCCAGCTGCGTACTTCATTGGTCAGGCCGACGCCGACGGTGTCGGGGGTGATCTTGCGATCCAGAATCCACTTCAGGGCTTCGGGGTTGTGCACCGTATCGGTCAGCAGGTTGTGCATTTCCAGGACTTCGATCCCACGCTCGCGCATTTTGGTGACGAAGTCGAAATGGTCGCGCTTGGCCTGGTTGACCCAGATCACATCATCGAACAGCAATTCATCGCAGTTGTTCGGGGTCAGCCGCTGATGGGCCAGGCCTGGGGAGCAAACCATGACTTTGCGCAGTTTGCCGGCTTCGGAATGGACGCCGTACTTAACTTTTTCCGTGGTCATTACCGTGATCCTCCAGAGGTAGAAACAATTGTGCGGTTACAGGGTCAGGAAGCCGTCGTAGAGCCCGTAGGCGGCCAACAGGGCGCCTATGACCACTGCGGCGAAAATCAGCTTCTCGACGTTGGTGAAAATCGGTTTGCCCAACTCCCGCTTGGCCTTGGCGAACAGGATCGCGCCGGGGGCGTAGAGCAGGGCGGAGAGCAGCAGGTACTTGACCCCGCCGGCGTACAGCAGCCAGATCGCGTAGAGCAGCGCGATGGAGCCGATCAACAGGTCTTTCTTGCGTTCGGCCAGGGCCGCTTCGTAGGTTTCGCCACGCACCGCCAGCAGCACGGCATAGGCCGCCGACCACAGGTAGGGCACCAGGATCATCGAGGTGGCGAGGTAGATCAGCGACAGGTAGGTACTGGCCGAGAACAGGGTGATGACCAGGAAGATCTGCACCATGGCGTTGGTCAGCCACAGGGCGTTGACCGGCACGTGGTTGGCGTTTTCCTTGCGCAGGAACTCCGGCATGGTGTGGTCCTTGGCCGCGGCGAACATGATCTCCGCGCACAGCAGCACCCACGACAACAGTGCCCCCAGCAGCGAGATGATCAGGCCGACGCTGATCAGCACCGCGCCCCAGTGGCCGACCACATGCTCGAGCACCGCCGCCATCGACGGGTTCTGCAGCTTCGCCAGCTCCGGCTGGGTCATGATGCCCAGCGACAGCACGTTCACCAGCACCAGGAACAGCAGCACGGTGATGAAGCCGATCACGGTGGCCTTGCCCACGTCCGAGCGTTTTTCCGCGCGGGCGGAGAAGATGCTCGCGCCTTCGATGCCGATGAACACCCACACGGTGACCAGCATCATGTTGCGCACCTGGTTCATCACGCTGCCCAGGTCAGGGTTCTTCATGCCCCAGATGTCCGCGGTGAAGATGTCCAGCTTGAAGGCGAACAGGGCGATCAGCACGAACAGCAGCAGCGGCACCACCTTGGCGACCGTGGTCACCAGGTTGATGAAGGCCGCTTCCTTGATCCCGCGCAGCACCAGAAAGTGCACGGCCCACAGCAGCAGCGAGGCGCCGATCACCGCGGCCGGAGTATTCCCCTCCCCAAATAGCGGGAAGAAGTAGCCCAGGGTGCTGAACAAGAGTACGAAGTACCCCACGTTGCCCAGCCAGGCGCTGATCCAGTAGCCCCAGGCCGAAGAAAAGCCCATGTAATCGCCGAAACCGGCCTTGGCATAGGCGTAGACACCACCGTCCAGATCAGGCTTGCGGTTGGCCAGGGTTTGAAACACGAAGGCCAGGGTCAGCATGCCCACGGCGGTAATAGCCCAGCCAATAAGAACAGCGCCTACATCGGCACTTGCCGCCATGTTTTGTGGCAAGGAAAAGATCCCGCCGCCAATCATCGAGCCGACTACCAAGGCGACTAACGCACCAAGCCGTAGTTTTCCGGGAGTGTCAGACATTGCGTGACTCCATTGCAGGAGAAGAGAGGCGTCAGAGTAAATCTGCGAGAAATCCGAACAGCTGATTTAGATCAGGTCATTGCTACATTCCATTGTGAATGAACGACTTAAGCTGTCTTTGCGGAAACTGGTGGGAAGCCTGAAAGCGCCATTCCATAAGGCCTTTGGTTCAAGATGAAAGGTCTTCTCATTGGCGCCAGATTGAAACTAGTCCGCTTTCCAGAATGCGCAATTCATTAAAAAGTTCTAAGGCTGACCGGCGCGCTGATGGCATTTGGGTTTTATCCATAATAAAAAACCCAACTATTCAACATGTTCTGATCCTCGTCATGTCGATGGCTCCACAAAAGATCAATAATTGACTCTTTTAGTCCGTTTCCAATCTGTGGAAGTTAATTAATTTCATATAGTTTGTTGTCGGACAATTGGACCGGACGCAGAGGTAGGCATGCCACAAACCACACAAAAACTGCGACTCGGCGCCCTGATCGCCCTGGTGGTGGGGTCGATGATTGGCGGCGGGATCTTTTCCTTGCCGCAGAACATGGCGGCCCGGGCCGACGCCGGGGCGATCCTTATCGGTTGGGCGATCACCGCCGTGGGCATGCTGACCCTGGCCTTCGTCTTCCAGACCCTGGCCAACCGCAAGCCTGAACTCGACTCCGGGGTGTACGCCTACGCCAAGGCCGGGTTTGGCGACTACATGGGCTTTTCGTCTGCCTGGGGCTACTGGATCAGTGCCTGGCTGGGCAACGTCGGCTACTTCGTATTGCTGTTCAGCACCCTGGGTTATTTCTTCCCGGTGTTTGGCCAGGGCAACACCCCGGTGGCCATCGCCTGCGCCTCGCTACTGCTGTGGGCCGTGCATTTCCTGGTGCTGCGCGGGATCAAGGAAGCGGCCTTCATCAACCTGCTGACCACCGTGGCCAAGATCGTGCCGCTGGTGATGTTCATCGTGATTGCCGCGGTGGCGTTCAAGGCGGACATCTTCACCCGCGACATCTGGGGCCGTGGCAACCCGAACTTCGGCGGGGTGATGGACCAGGTGCGCAACATGATGCTGGTCACGGTCTTCGTGTTCATCGGCATCGAAGGCGCCAGCGTCTATTCGGCCCGGGCCGAGAAGCGTGCGGACGTCGGCCGGGCCACGGTGATCGGCTTTATCGGCGTGCTGGCCCTGCTGGTGCTGGTCAACGTGCTGTCCCTGGGGATCATGAGCCAGCCGGAACTGGCGACCTTGCAGAACCCGTCGCTGGCGGCGGTGCTGGAACACATCGTCGGTCCTTGGGGCGCGTTGCTGATCAGCATCGGCCTGGCGGTTTCCCTGCTCGGTGCCTTGCTGTCGTGGGCGCTGCTGTGTGCCGAGATCCTGTTCGCCACGGCCCGCGACCGGACCATGCCGGCCTTCCTGAAAAAGGAAAACGCCAACCATGTGCCGGTCAACGCCCTGTGGCTGACCAACAGCATGATCCAGGTGTTCCTGCTGATCACCCTGTTCTCCGCCGGGACCTACACCAGCCTGATCTACCTCGCCTCGTCGATGATCCTGGTGCCTTACCTGTGGTCGGCGGCCTATGCGGTATTGCTCAGCGGCCGCGGCGAAACCTACGAGCAGGCCTCGGCCGAGCGCATGAAAGACCTGTGCATCGGTGGCGTGGCCCTGTGTTACGCGGTCTGGCTGTTGTACGCCGGCGGGGTCAAGTACCTGCTGCTGTCGGCCCTGCTGTATGCCCCCGGGGTGATCCTGTTCGCCAAGGCCAAGCGCGAGCAGGGCGAGCCGTTGTTCACCGGCATCGAGAAGGGCATTTTCGCTTGCGTGGTCGCCGGGGCCACCCTGGCCGCCTATGGCCTGTACAGCGGAGTACTGTCGCTGTGAGGCTGGTTTACCAGCCGCCCTATGACTGGCCGGCGATGCTGGCCTTTCTCCGGGTGCGGGCCATCGAGGGGCTGGAGACCGTCAGTGGCGACCGCTACTCGCGCAGCATCAGCCTCGATGGCGTACACGGCTGGTTCAGTGTGAGCCCGGGCGACAGCGATGCGCTGGCGCTGACCCTGCACTTTCCCGACCCGCAGGCCCACGCGCGGATCGTTGCGCGCATCCGCCGCCTGCTGGACCTGGACACCGATCTGGCGCCGATCCACCGGCAACTGTCCGCCGACCCGCTGATGGCTCGCTTGATTGCCTCGCGGCCGGGGCTGCGCGTACCCGGTGCCTGGGACGGTTTCGAGCTGGCGGTACGCGCGGTGCTGGGGCAGCAGATCACGGTGGTGGCGGCCATCCGCCTGGCGGGCAAGCTGGTGGCGCAGTATGGCCAGCCATTGAGCTGCGGGGAGGCGCCAGCGGGGTTGAGCCATGTGTTCCCCGAGCCGGGGCGGATGGCGGGCGCCGATCTGGCGAGCCTGGGCATGCCGCGCAGTCGGGGCCGAACCCTGTCCGGCGTGGCGCAGGCGCTGCTCGACGATCCGCAGCTGTTTGCCCCCAAGGCCAGCCTCGAACACAGCCTGTCGGCCTTGCGGGCGCTGTGGGGTGTCGGCGACTGGACCGCGCATTACGTGGCCCTGCGCCAATTTCGCGAAGCGGACGCCTTTCCCGCGGCGGACGTGGGCCTGCTCAATGCCCTGGCGGCGCTCGAAGGCGGACCGGTCAGCGCCAGCCAGTTGCTGGCCCGCGCCGAGGCCTGGCGGCCATGGCGCGGCTACGCGGCGCAGCATTTGTGGACGGCGTTGTAGCCCCCTGATCGCCGTTTCTGTAGCCGCTGCCGAGCCTGCGAGGCTGCGATCGAGGACGCAGTCCTCGCCAACCCTGCGCACGCGATATGAATGACGTAACGCGCGGCCTGATTTACGTCCGCTTTGCGGCCGATCGCAGCCTCGCGTTGCTCGGCAGCGGCTACAGGGTTACGCGTTACAGGCTTACCATTTCGGGCGATGGGCGCCCAGGTCGCTGGCGGGGTAAGCCCATTGCAGGGGCGTGCCGCTGATCTGCAAGGGCACTTGCAGGCGATGGGCCGGGCCCCAGGGTGTCTGCTCTACCAGCAGGCCCTGATCTTCCTGGTCTTCGCCGCGCAAGGCGGGTTCGGTGCTGCCATTGGAGTGCTCGATCAACAGCTTGGCGGTCCGCGCCAGTGACAGCCGTGCGCTGCCGGCGGCCCCGGTTTGCAGTCGTTCGGTCAGGGCGCGGATCGCGGCGGCGGCCATCAGGTAGCCGGTGGCATGGTCCAGGGCCTGCACCGGCAGCGGTACCGGTTTATCGGCCTGCCGCCAGCGCTGGCCGGCCTCGGCAATGCCGCTGCTCATCTGCACCAGGCTGTCGAAGCCGCGGCGGTTCTGCCAGGGGCCGCTCCAGCCATAGGCGTTCAGGCACACATCGATCAGCCCCGGGGCGAAGCGCTGGCGTTCGGCGGCCCCGTAGCCGAGGCGTTCCAGGGCATCGGCGCGGTAGCCGTGCAGCAGCAGATCGGCTTCCCCCAACAGGCCTTCGAAGACCTGGCGATCGGCGGCGTCGTGCAGGTTCAGCCGGGCGCAGCGTTTGCCCAGGGTGACTTCCGGGACCACGCCGGGCTCGTTCCAGTCCGGCGGGTCGATGCGCAGTACCTCGGCGCCCAGCCCGGCGAGAAAACGGCTGGCGATGGGCCCGGCCAGCACCCGGGTCAGGTCCAGCACCTTGATCCCGGCCAGGGGCCGGGCCAGCGATCCGCGCCAGGGCTGGGCGATGCTGGCATTGCGGGTCTGGTAATGCACCAGGGGCTCGGCATTCACGGCCTGCCCCTGGGGATGGGCTTGCCACTCGCTCCAGCTGCGCATCTCGGCGGCGCAGCCGCCGGCTGCGACCACCGCCTGCTCCAGGTCGCTCTTGTTCCACTGCGCGACCTTGGCGGCCATGGCCAGGCGATCCGCGACCCGACCGAGCACCTGTTCGGCCGCCCGCCGATGATGCGGTGCGTTGGTGTGCAGGCGAATCCAGCCGTCCTGGGTGGCGTAGTCGCCGGCGACCGGGTCCCACAGCGGCGGCACACTCCAGCCCAGCGGGCGCAGGGAGGTGGCGAACCAGAAGGAGGCGAGGCGCCGGTCGACGCTCAGGGCGGGCAGGCGTCCGGTCTGGCTGAGCAGCAGCTCGGCCGCCGCCTGGCCGGCCGCGGCGATGCTGGCGCTGGCCAGTTCGGTCACGGCGAAGGCCGAGGGCAGGGCGCCGCTCGAGGTCATGGCAATCGGGGTACGAGGCAAGCCCAGCGCGGCTTGAACAGACGACAGCACATCGGTCATTGCAGGCCCTCCGCAAGAGAGGGGGCAGCATAGATCAAAAGCGCGCAGTGCCGCAGTCCCCCGTAGGAGCGAAGCTTGTTCGCGATGGTCGTCAACGATGACGCCTGATCACTGGCTCAACGCGGCGCTCTCTGGTGCATCGCGAGCAAGCATCGCTCCTACAGGGGCAAGGTCAAACGCGGAACTGGTCCATCAGCTTCATCTGCTGGGTGGTCAGGGCGTTGAGCTGGCTGCTGACCTGGGCCGATTCGGTGGCCTGTTCGGTGAGGGATTCGGTCACGCTGCGGATCGCCGAGACGTTGCGGTTGACCTCTTCGGCCACCGCGCTCTGCTGTTCGGCGGCGCTGGCGATCTGCAGGTTCATGTCGCTGATCACCGTGACCGCGTCGCTGATCTTGCCCAGGGCCTGCACCGCTTGCTGGATCTGCCCGGCGTTGCTCTGGGCCTGGGCCTGGCTCGAATGCATGGTCGCCACCACGCCCCGGGTGCCGCTCTGGATGCGCTCGATCACCAGGCGGATCTCTTCCACCGAGTCCTGGGTGCGCTTGGCCAGGTTGCGCACCTCGTCGGCGACCACGGCAAAGCCGCGGCCGCTTTCCCCGGCGCGCGCCGCTTCGATGGCGGCGTTGAGGGCCAGCAGGTTGGTCTGTTCGGCAATGCTGCGGATCACCTCCAGCACCGAACCGATCTGTTCGCTGTTGACCGCCAGGGCCTCGACCTCGACCACCGCCTTGCTCACCTCCTCGGCCAGGGTGCTGATGTCGCGGGTGCTGCGTTCGATGATGGTCATGCCGTCCCTGGCCGACTGGTCGGCGCCACGGGCGGCGTTGGCGGCGTTCGAGGCACTGTTGGCGACGTCGTGGGCGGTGGCGCTCATTTCGTTGGAGGCGGTGGCCACCTGGTCGATTTCGCGGAACTGCACCTGCATGCCTTCGCTGGTCTGGCGGGCGATCTCCGAGGACTGGTCGGCGGTGCCGCGGGCGTCGGTGATGCTCTGCTTGATCTGCGCGATGGTCGGTTGCAGCTTGTCGAGGAAGCGGTTGAACCAGCCCACGAGCTCGCCCAGTTCGTCTTGCTTGCCGTACTTCAGGCGCTGGGTCAGGTCGCCGTCGCCGCTGGCGATTTCCTTGAGCATCTGCGCCACGCTGTTGATCGGCCGGGTCACGCCGGAGGCCGTCAGCCAGATCAGCAACAGGCCGATCACGCCGGCGACCGCCGCCACCAGCAGCGACACCAGGGTGCCCTGGGCCTGGGCGTCGTCGAGCACGCCCTGGAGTTTCACGGTGTCGGCCAGCAGCACTTGCTCCGGCAGGTCGATCACCACGCCCCAGGGCCGGGCGTCGGCGATCGGGCTGACCGGGTACACGGCGCGGATCAGGTCGCCCTGCTTGAGGATTTTCGGGGTAGTGCCGGCCAGCAGTTGCAGCACATCCCTGCCTTCGGCGCCGAGGGTGTCGGCGATGCCTTTGCCGACCTTGGCCGCATCGTTGCTGTAGGCGGCGAGGATGCCGCTGCCGGCGACGATCAGCATGTGCCCGGCACCGTCGAACAGCCCGCGCTGGGAGTCGGCGGCCGCGGCCTGCAGGGCATCCAGGGCGATGTCCACGCCGACCACGCCTATGACTTTGCCGTCGACGATCAGCGGCAGGGAAATGGTGGTCATCAGCATCAGCTTGCCGCCCACGGTATCGGCGTACGGGTCGAGCAGGCAGGTGCGCTTGCTGTCGCGCGGGCAGGTGTACCAGCTGTTATAGGGGGTGCCGCTGACGCTCAGGGTGGTCTTGTTCATGTCCTCTTCGACCATCACCGTGTTCAGCCCGGTGCCGCCGGCACGGCTCCAGTAACTGGCGAAGCGCCCGGCTTCGTTGGAGGCGTGGCCGGCGTCGTTGGCGAACTCGCTGTCCTTGCCGTCGAGGGCGTTGGGCTCGTAGGCGAGCCAGATGCCCAGCACCTTGGTGTTGCGTTCGAAGGCGGTTTTCAGGCTGTGGTTGAGCTCTTCACGCAGCGCCGCGGCGTCCAGCGAACGCTTGCCGGCCATGGCCCGCAGGTCGTTGATCTGGTCGGCCAGGGTGGTGATCACCAGCAGGCTCTCGCCAAAGGTTTTCTGTACCCGCACCGCCTGCTCGGCGGCCCGGGCCTGCAGCAGGTTCTGCACGCTGTCGGTGAGCATTCGCGAGCTGGAGCTGCTGACCAACTGATCGTTCTGGTTGGTCTGGTAGATGTTCATCCCGACGATCAGGCCCACCACGCCGAGCAGGCAGAGTCCGGACAACAGCACGATTTTCAGGCGAATGGACAGAGAGTCGAACATGGGGCGATCTCGTGAATGGGTAGGGGGGAGCGGTGAGTCGGATGACTCCGGTCGCCAAGTCCATTCAGCGCCATGCCCGGAACATCGGCTTGGGCGGCATTTGTCTGAGAAAAAGCCGACGAGCGGTCATGTGTTTGACATAAACGAGGAGGAGGGAGATTTCGCTGGGGGGCATGTCGCGAGCAGCCGAACGTCGACCGGCTGCTCTTGCAGAGGAATCAAGAGGCCTGGGCCAGAGCCTCCGGGCGCGACCAGATCCACAGGTTGCCCAGGCCCATGCCGGCCAGCGCCAGGTACATAGTCCAGTGATGAGTGAGCAGGCTCAGCATCAGGCCGGCGCACAGCAACATGCTGACGGTGGCGCTGACCTTGGCCCGGCGGCTGACGATCCGGCCGTTGCGCCAGTTGCTCAGGATGGGGCCGAACAGGCGATGGTTTTCCATCCAGGCGCTCAGGCGTGGCGAGCTCTTGGTCGCGGCCCAGGCGGCGAGGAGCACGAACTCGGTGGTCGGCAGGCCGGGGATGACGATGGCGATCAGGCCGATGGCCAGGCTGATGTAAGCCAGGCAGCCGAAGAACAGGCGGGAGGCCTTGGACGGAGGTCGGGTTGGGCCGGTCATGGGTTCGATGATGAGGTGACGAGCATGGGGCTCAATCCACAAGGGGTGGGAATAACGGCTGGCGCCAGCGGGTTCGTTCCTGCAGCGGGCGTGAGTCTACGCCTTCAATACAGGAACGAGGGGGCCGGCGAAAAAATCAGGCCAGTTCAGGCGCCGTGTCGTAGGCCTTTTCCAGCAGCACGGTAAAGCGGTTGAAGGCATCCAGCGCGCCTTTTTCCGCCGCAGCTTCTTCTTCTGCACTGAACGCCAGGCCGTCGAGGGTGCGGGTGAAGGTTTTCCAGCCTTCGGCGCGACCGCCGGCCGGCTCGCCCAGGTGCCGGGCACCGAAGGTTTCGCCGAGGCCCAGGCCGACTGCGCGCTTGATCAGGAACGCCGCGCCGAGCTTGGAGCCCTCGGAGACGAACAGCCAGCCCAGGGCTTCGGCCTTGCTCGGGTTCTGCACCGCGCCCGCCACCGGGGCCGGGACTTCGGTCTCCAGGTCCGCCAGGTCGGCCTTGGCCGCTTCGGCGCGGCAACGTTCTGCCAGGTCCGGGACGATGGCGATCAGCGCCGGGTCGTTGTACAGGGCGACCAGTTCCGACTGGAACAGGTACTGGGCGACGACGAAACGGGCGAAGCTGCTGGCGCTTTCGAACGGCGCGTGGGCCTTGACCAGGGCGTCGAGCCTGGCATGGGGTTCGTGGGTGATCTGGTTCAGGCGCTGGGAGCGCAGGCTCGGGCGCTGTGGGGAATCCTGGGTGGTCATGACAATGTCCTTGGTCAATGGAAATGAGAGCTACTGAAAACGAGAGCGGCTTGAAATGAGAAGCACTTGCTAACTAGACGAACAAGAAGACGCGGCACAGTAAAAAATCCTCACTGCGCCCCCTCGAAAAGCGCAGTGAGGCAGACCGGATCAGATGTCCCAGATCAGGTTGACCGCGAAGTTGCGACCCGGCTGGGTCAGGCGGTCGAGGTTGGCCGGGCTGAGCACGGCGGCTTCGCCGACGCTGTCGTAGCCGCGCACGTCATCCCACAGCCAGTACTTCTTGTCGGCCAGGTTGTAGACGCCGGCACTGACGGTGACGTCGTCGCTGACCTTGTAGAAGCCGGTCAGGTCGAGCACGCCGTAGCCCGGGGTCTTGAACTGGCTGCTGGTGCCGTCCGGGGTCTTGAAGCTGCTGCTGTCGACGCGGTCTTTCTTCTTCACCAGGGTCCAGCTGAGCAGGGCGCCGTAGTTATCCTGGTCGTAGCCCAGGCCGAACACGCCGGTCAGCGGGTTGACCGCGTTCAAGGGTTCGCCGGTGTCGTTGTTGCGACCGTAGGCATAGGCCACCGAACCCTGGGTGTACAGGCCCTGCGGCGCGCCCAGGGCGTCGAGGTTGAGCCGGCCCTTGACTTCCACGCCCTTGATGGTGGCGTGCTTGATGTTGTTGCTCTGGAACGTCAGTTCGTCGTAGCCCGGGGTCACCGCGTCTTCGTTGATGAAGTCGCGGTACTTGTTATAGAACACCGCCACGTCGAAGTTGCCGGACTCGAAGTTGCCGCGCAGGCCGGTTTCGTAGCTCTGGCTTTTCTCCGGCTTGAGGTTCGAGTTCGGTGCCACGCTGTAGCCCGTGGTGGTGTTCTCGAAGCGGCCGTACAGCGCCTTGGCGCTCGGAGTGCGGAACCCTTCGGCGTACTGGCCATACCAGGTGTACTGGTCGCTCAGGGCGTAGGTCAGGCCGAACTTGGGCGATACCCGGTGCCAGGTCTTGTTCTGGTCGCTCACCTCACCATTGCCATCGGCGGCCACTGTGTTGAGGAACTCCTGGGTGATGTGCGGCTTGAGCTGGGTGTAGTCGTAGCGCAGGCCCGGCAGGAAGGTCCACTGGTTCCAGCTGATCTGGTCCTGGGCGAACAGGCTGTAGGTGTTGATGGTCGGGTCCGGGAAGTCGCTGGACTTCTTCAGCACGTCGGACGGGCTGATGGCGCCGACCGCCGTGCAACCGCGGCCGACCGCCAGGCAGGTGCCGCTGCCGCTGCGCGAGCCGGTGACCTTTTCCTGCTTGATCGTGGTGCCGTAGGTCAGCAGGTGCTCGGTTTCACCGATGGCGAAGGCCTTGTCGGCCTGGGCGTCGAAGACCCACTGCTTTTCCTGGTAGAGGGTTTCGCGGCTGCGCATGACGTTGCGGCTGAACGGGAAGTAGTTTTCCAGGGTGCTCTGGTCGGTCTTGGCGATCTGGTAGTTCAGGCTCCACTTCACGTGGTCGGCCAGCAGGCTGTCGAGGGCGAAGTTGTTGTCCAGGCCGAAGCGTTCACGGGTGATGGTGTCGTTACCGGTACGCGAGCGGTACATGCCCAGCGGCTGGCCGGCGTTGAACGGGCCGCCCACGGCGCTTTTCTGGTTGGTGTCGCGGTCGTCCTTGTACTTCTCGTAAGTCAGGCCCAGGCGCGCGTCGTCGGCATAGTTCCAGCCGGCCTTGGCCAGCACATTGCTGGTGCGCACGTCTTCCGGGTTGGCGGCGGTACGCGCCAGGCCGGTGCCGTTGTGGCTGCCATAGGAGTCGGTTTCGTGGCCGTCGCGCTGGCTGAAGTGCAGCAGGCCGTCGAACGGGCCGCTGCGCCCGGCCACGGTGGCCGACTTCAACCAGCTGTCGTCGGCCGAGCTGTAGCCGGTCTTCAGGCGAGCGCCGACGTCCTGGCCTGGCTTGATGATGTCGTCCGGGTCGAGGGTGAAGTAGCTGACCGCGCCGCCGATGGCGTTGCTGCCGTACAGCACCGAGGCCGGGCCACGGAGGATCTCCACGCGCTTGATGATTTCCGGGTCGACGTAATTGCGCTGGGTCTTGGCATAGGGGCCGTTGAAGAAGCCGTTGGGAATCTCCACGCCGTCGACCTGGGTCAGGATGCGGTCGCCGTCGATGCCGCGGATGTTGTAGCCGCTGATGCCGCCGCCGCGCTGGCCGGCGCCTCCGACCGAAACGCCCGGCTCGTAGCGCACCAGGTCCTTGATGGTGTTGACGTTGTTGCGGTCCAGGTCCTGGCGGTCATGCACGGTCACGGTGCTGGGCACGCTGCTGACGTCCTGTTCCTGGCGCGTGGCGCTGATGGTCACCTGTTGCAGGTTCAGGGCACCGCTGCTGGCGCGTTTTTCCAGGACGATGTTGTTGGCGCCCAGCTTGCGGTAGCTCAGGTTGGTGCCCATCAGCAGGCGGTCCAGGGCTTTTTCCGGTGGCAGCGAACCGCGCACGCCCGGGGAAGCGATGCCTTCGCCCAGTTCCGCCGGCAGGCCGACCTGCCAGCCGGTGACGGCGGTAAAGGCGTTCAGCGCCGACACCAGCGGCTGCTGGTCGATGGCGAAGCTGTAGTCGCCCATGTTGCGTGCTGGCGGGGCCTTGGCCCCGGCGGTGGCGGCCATGACTGGTGCGGCCCCGGCCAGCAGGATGGCGGCGGTCAGCAGGGACAGCGTGCAGTTCTGCAGGCGGGCCTGGCGGGAGGATGAAGAGGACCGGCTGTTGAGGCGAGAGGACATCGATAGCGCTCCGTGTCGCACGAATCTTTATAGGTGCTGACTCGCATGATTAATGCGAATCAATTGCATTGGCTATAACGAGACGAACGACCGACAGCGATCGCGTAAAAATAAATGCTGCTAGTTGAGAATCACCAGCGCAGGGAACTCCTGCAGCCGCGCCGAGGTGATGTGAGCCAGGGAACGCACCACGTCCAGCGGTTGGTCGAGGCGGTAATTGCCGGTGACCGCAACATCGGCCAGGCGCTCGTTGTTGTTGACGATCCAGCCCGGGTAATACCGACGCAATTCGGCCAGCACCTGGTTCAGCGGGCAGTTCTCCAACACCAGCCGGCCCTGGACCCAGGCCAGGTCCTTGTCGAGGTCGAGCTTGGCCGGGCGGTCGAAACCGTTGGGGCCGATGCGGATGCTTTCGCCGGCCGACAGGCGCACCCGGGCATCGTCGTGAGTGGCGCGCAGGTCGACATCGCCGCGCTGCACCCGCACCTGGGCCACGCCGTCCAGGTAACGCACGGCGAAGGCGGTGTCGCGCACGCTGGCGCGTACCGGGCCGGCGTCGAGTTCCAGCGGCTGGCCGCGGCTGGCGGGGATTTCGAAGAAGGCTTCGCCCTGGTACAGGCGGGCCACGCGCTGGCGCTCGTCGATGCTGCTGGAGAAGGCCGAGTTGGTGTTGAGCAGGACTTTCGAGCCGTCCTCCAGTTGCAGGCGCTGGCGCTCGCCGACCACGGTCAGGTGATCGGCCTGCAGGCGCAGGGGCAGGTTGCTGAAACTGAACAAACCGAGGATCAGCACCGCCGCGGTCGCCAGGGGCCGCCAGTGCGGACGCAGGCGCGACAGCACACTGAGCTTGGGTTTTTGCGTGTCCAGGTTTTGCGCGCAGCGCACCACCTGCGGGCCGTTCCAGATCGCCTGGGCCTTGTCGAAGGCTGCGCTGTGCAGGGGCGAGGCGTTCAGCCAGTCATGGAATTGCCGGGTCTGCTCGGGGCTCGGGTTCTCCAGCAGGATCAGCCAGTCCAGGGCCTGGTCCATGGCTTGATCCGCGGCGCAGGGGGTGGATGTTTCCTCGTCCTGGGCGGTCGGCTGGGTGCGGTGGATGTCCGTCACGGGTGTTCCTCGGCTGTGTCTGTGCACGGCTGTTTTTTAGATGGAGAGCGCAGGGCGGTCAAGGGTAGCAAAGGGCTGCGGTTGACGCCCGTCCGGCTGGGCCTCAATGACCGTTCAAGCGCTCGGCGACGCCGATGCAGATGGCCATGATCAGCTTCAGTTCCTTTTGCACGGTGCTCTGGGAGACCTCGAGCTTCTCGGCGATCTCCAGGTAGCTGTGGCCGTGCAGGCGGCTGAGGATGAAGATCCGCTGTTGGCGCGGGCTGAGTTGGGCAAGGCTCATGTTCAGGCGTTCCAGCAACTGTTCGGCATGGGCGGCATCCTCGGCGCTGCTCAGGGGCGCGGCCACGCTTTCGACCACGTCCACCGGCACGTCTTCGAGCAGGGTGCGGGCCTGGATGCGGCGCGCGCGCAGGTGGTCGAGCGCCAGGTTGCGGGCGGTCTGGAAGACGAAGGGTTCAAGGTGCTCGATGGCCCGTTCGCTCAGGGCCCGGGTCACCCGCAGGTAGGTTTCCTGCAGCAGGTCCTCGGCGGTGCTGTGGTTGTTGACCATCCGCTCCAGCGTGCGCAGCAGCGAAACGCGCTGGGTGAGAAAGACGTGATTGAAGCGGGATTGGCTCACAACAGGACCTGGCTGATTTTTTCAGCAGATGATAATGCTTATCATCTACGTCCAAGGTCAAGCCCTGAGTGAATCATCGACGCCCGGAGAGGTAGGTCGGGTAGTCCGGAATCCGGTAGTTGTGCGCCTGCTCCATCAGCGGGCTGCTGAGCAGGTAGTCGGCGCTGCATTCGTTGCAGGCCACGGGAATGTTCCAGACCGCCGCGACCCGTAGCAGGGCCTTGATGTCCGGATCGTGGGGCTGGGGTTCGAAGGGGTCCCAGAAGAACACCAGCATGTCCACCCGCTGCTCGGCGATCCGCGCGCCGAGTTGCTGGTCGCCGCCCAGGGGGCCGCTGATCATGCTTCCACCGGCAGGCCCAGGCGCTGGCGCAGCAACTGGCCGGTGGTGCCGGTGGCCAGCAGGTCGTGCTCGGCGAGCCGGTCTTTCTGCCGCTCGGCCCAGTCGAGGAGGAAACTCTTGCAATGGTCGTGGGCCACCAGGGCGATGCGCTTGCGCGCCGCCATGCCGGCCTGGGTGAAGCTGATACCGATCATCGGTGGTGGCTCCGGGAGGGAGAGAGTCTGCAGGAGCTGCCGAGGCTGCGATCTTTGCGCGCTTGAACCTCGAATGTGAAGATCAAAAGATCGCAGCCTGCGGCAGCTCCCGCGCCGCAGGCCGTGGGTTTACTCGGCGCTGCACAGGGCCAGGCAGTTATCCAGCATGCGGTTGGAGAAGCCCCACTCGTTGTCGTACCAGGCCAGGACCTTGAGCAGCTTGCCGCCGCTGACCTTGGTGTGATTGGCGTCGAAGATCGACGACAGCGGGTTGTGGTTGAAGTCGCTGGAGACCAGCGGCAGGCTGTTGTAGCCAAGGATCTTCGAGTGCTGGCTGGCGCTCTTGAGCAGGGCGTTGACCTCCTCGGCGGTGGTGTTGCGCTTGAGCTGCACGGTCAGGTCCACCAGCGATACGTTGATCACCGGGACGCGCACCGCCATGCCGGTCAGCTTGCCCGCCAGTTCCGGCAGCACCAGGCCCACGGCTTCGGCCGCGCCGGTCTTGCTCGGGATCATGTTCTGGGTGGCCGAACGGGCGCGGTACGGATCGCTGTGGTAGACGTCGGTCAGGTTCTGGTCGTTGGTGTAGGCGTGGATGGTGGTCATCAGCCCGCTTTCGATGCCCAGCTCGCGGTTCAGCACCTGGGCCACCGGCGCCAGGCAGTTGGTGGTGCACGAAGCGTTGGAAATGATCTGGTGCGACTGGCGCAGAATGTCGTGGTTCACGCCATACACCACGGTGGCGTCGGCGCCTTTGGCCGGGGCGGAAATAATCACTTTGCGGGCGCCGGCGCTGATATGGGCGGCGGCCTTGGCACGGTCGGTGAACAGACCGGTGCATTCGAATACCACGTCTATCTTCTCGGCGGCCCAGGGCAGTTCGGCCGGATTGCGGATGGCGCTGACGGCGATCCGGTCGCCGTTGACGGTCAGGCTTTCCTGATCGTGCTGCACCTCGGCATCGAAGGTGCCGTGAACGGTGTCGTATTTGAGCAGGTGGGCATTGATCGAACTATCACCCAGATCGTTGATGGCGACGATCTGCAGATCCTGACGATAGCCTTGGGTATAAAGTGCGCGCAGGACGTTGCGGCCGATACGGCCAAAACCATTGATTGCGATTCGTAGAGTCATTAGAAAAGCGCCTGCCGTAGTTTTGTTGTTGGAATTACAAGATTATTCGCAAAAAAATAGAAAACAAGCCTTTTTGGTGGCAATATTTTGTTTTATCTACAACGAGTGACCTGAATCAACTGGTCCAAATGGTCAAGAAACCCTCTGCCATCCCCTGTGCCGCGGGCGTTTTGACCAGCATAGACAAACAGGTCGCCACATCCGTTAGCCTGGAGTTCTACACATGCATCCCCGCGTTCTTGAGGTCACCGAACGGCTTGTCGCCCGCAGTCGCGCCACTCGCGAGGCTTACCTCGCCCTGATCCGCGGCGCCGCCAGCGATGGCCCGCAACGGGGCAAGCTGCAGTGTGCGAACTTCGCCCACGGCGTTGCCGGCTGCGGCTCGGAAGACAAGCACAGCCTGCGCATGATGAATGCCGCCAACGTGGCGATTGTTTCGTCATATAACGACATGCTCTCGGCGCACCAGCCGTACGAGCACTTTCCCGAACAGATCAAGAAGGCCCTGCGCGAGATGGGTTCGGTCGGCCAGTTCGCTGGCGGCACCCCTGCCATGTGCGATGGCGTGACCCAGGGCGAGGCCGGCATGGAACTGAGCCTGCCGAGCCGCGAGGTGATCGCGCTGTCCACCGCGGTGGCCTTGTCCCACAACATGTTCGACGCCGCGCTGATGCTCGGCATCTGCGACAAGATCGTCCCGGGCCTGATGATGGGCGCGTTGCGCTTCGGCCACCTGCCGACCATCTTCGTCCCGGGCGGGCCGATGCCGTCGGGCATTTCCAACAAGGAAAAGGCCGACGTGCGCCAGCGTTACGCCGAAGGCAAGGCGACCCGCGAAGAGCTGCTGGAATCGGAGATGAAGTCCTACCACAGCCCGGGCACCTGCACCTTCTACGGCACCGCCAACACCAACCAGCTGCTGATGGAAGTCATGGGCCTGCACTTGCCGGGCGCGTCCTTCGTCAACCCCTACACGCCACTGCGCGACGCCCTGACCCATGAGGCGGCGCAGCAGGTCACCCGCCTGACCAAGCAGAGCGGCAACTTCACGCCGATCGGCGAGATCGTCGACGAGCGTTCGCTGGTCAACTCCATCGTTGCCTTGCACGCCACCGGCGGTTCGACCAACCACACCCTGCACATGCCGGCGATTGCCCAGGCCGCGGGCATCCAGCTGACCTGGCAGGACATGGCCGACCTCTCCGAGGTGGTGCCGACCCTGTCCCACGTCTATCCGAACGGCAAGGCCGACATCAACCACTTCCAGGCCGCGGGCGGCATGGCGTTCCTGATCCGCGAACTGCTGGAAGCCGGCCTGCTCCACGAAGACGTCAACACCGTGGCCGGCCGTGGCCTGAGCCGCTACACCCAGGAACCCTTCCTGGACAACGGTAAGCTGGTGTGGCGCGACGGCCCGATCGAAAGCCTCGACGAAAACATCCTGCGCCCGGTGGCCCGCGCGTTCTCGCCGGAAGGCGGCCTGCGGGTGATGGAAGGCAACCTCGGTCGCGGGGTGATGAAAGTCTCCGCCGTGGCGCTGCAGCACCAGATCGTCGAAGCGCCGGCGGTGGTGTTCCAGGACCAGCAGGACCTGGCCGATGCGTTCAAGGCCGGCGAGCTGGAAAAAGACTTCGTGGCGGTGATGCGCTTCCAGGGCCCGCGTTCCAACGGCATGCCGGAACTGCACAAGATGACGCCGTTCCTCGGTGTGTTGCAGGACCGCGGCTTCAAGGTCGCGCTGGTCACCGACGGGCGCATGTCCGGGGCCTCGGGCAAGATCCCGGCGGCGATCCACGTCAGCCCGGAAGCCCAGGTCGGCGGCGCGCTGGCGCGAGTACGCGACGGAGACATCATTCGCGTGGATGGCGTAAAGGGCACGCTGGAGCTTAAGGTAGACGCCGATGAATTCGCCGCCCGCGAGCCGGCCAAGGGCCTGCTGGGCAACAACGTCGGCAGCGGCCGCGAATTGTTCGGTTTCATGCGCATGGCCTTCAGCTCGGCGGAGCAGGGCGCCAGCGCCTTTACCTCTGCCCTGGAGAACCTTAAGTGAAGTTAGCGCTGGTCGGTGACATTGGTGGAACCAATGCGCGTTTTGCGTTGTGGAAAGACCAGCGCCTGGAGTCGATCCAGGTGCTGGCGACGGCGGACCACGCCAGCCCGGAAGAAGCCATCGGCGTCTACCTGGGCGGCCTCGGCCTGGCGCCGGGTGCGATCGGCGCGGTGTGCCTGTCGGTGGCCGGCCCGGTCGGCGGCGACGAATTTCGTTTTACCAACAACCATTGGCGCCTGAGCCGCAAGGCCTTCTGCCAGACCTTGCAGGTCGACGAACTGCTGCTGGTCAATGACTTCTCGGCCATGGCCCTGGGCATGACCCGCCTGCAGCCCGGCGAGTTCCGGGTGGTTTGCGAAGGCACCGCCGAGCCGTTGCGCCCGGCGGTGGTGATCGGGCCGGGCACCGGCCTGGGCGTCGGCACCCTGCTGGATCTGGGCGAAGGCCGCTGGGCCGCCTTGCCGGGCGAGGGCGGGCATGTCGACCTGCCGTTGAGCAGCCCGCGGGAAACCCAGTTGTGGCAGCACATCTACAGCGAGATCGGCCACGTCAGCGCCGAGACCGCGCTCAGCGGCGGCGGCTTGCCCCGGGTGTACCGGGCGATCTGCGCGGTGGACGGGCACGAGCCGCTGCTTGACACCCCGGAAGCCATCACCGCCGCGGGTCTGGCCGGCGACCCCATCGCCCTGGAAGTGCTCGAGCAGTTCTGCTGCTGGCTGGGCCGGGTGGCGGGCAACAACGTGCTGACCACGGGTGGGCGCGGTGGCGTGTACATCGTCGGTGGGGTGATCCCGCGGTTCGCCGACTTTTTCGTCGAAAGCGGTTTTGCCCGTTGTTTTGCCGACAAGGGCTGCATGAGCGATTACTTCAAGGGCATCCCGGTGTGGCTGGTGACGGCGCCGTATTCGGGCCTGACCGGTGCCGGGGTGGCGCTGGAGCAGGCGTTCGCCTGATCCAGTTCTACCTCTGTAGCCGCTGCCGAGCCTGCGAGGCTGCGATAAGGCCGAAGGCCTTCAGCGATCTTTAAATCCCCGCGCCCGATTCGTCGGAATGCCGCCCAGGTCGATCGCAGCCTCGCGGGCTCGGCAGCGGCTACAGAGCCTTGGTATCTACGTTTCGTTGATCGGTAAGGCATAATCCGGCCCCATTCATAACAACAAAGGACGGCCCGCGTGAGTTCAGTCAGTAAGTCGATCTTGTTGGTTGATGACGATCAGGAAATACGCGAGCTGCTGGAGACCTACCTCAGTCGCGCCGGCTTCCAGGTCCGCAGCACGCCCGACGGCGCCGGTTTTCGCCAGGCGCTGAACGAGGCACCGAGCGACCTGGTGATTCTCGACGTGATGCTGCCGGACGAAGACGGCTTCAGCCTGTGCCGCTGGATTCGCCAGCATCCGCGGGTCGGCCAGGTGCCGATCATCATGCTCACGGCCAGCTCCGACGAAGCCGACCGGGTAATCGGCCTGGAGCTGGGTGCCGACGATTACCTGGGCAAGCCCTTCAGCCCCCGGGAATTGCAGGCGCGGATCAAGGCCCTGTTGCGCCGTGCGCAGTTCGGCCAGGAGCGCGCCGGCGGCGAGGTGCTGTGCTTCGACGAGTGGCGCCTGGACATGGTCAGCCACCGGCTGTTCCACAACGACGGCGAGGAAGTGATCCTCTCCGGCGCCGACTTCGCCCTGCTCAAGCTGTTCCTCGACCACCCCCAGGAAATCCTCGACCGCGACACCATCGGCAATGCCACCCGCGGCCGTGAGCTGATGCCCCTGGACCGCATCGTCGACATGGCGGTCAGCCGCCTGCGCCAACGCCTGCGCGACACCGAGAAGCCACCGCGGCTGATCCGCACCGTGCGCGGCAGCGGTTACCAGTTGGCAGCCAATGTGGTTGCCGGCAATGCTCACTGAGTGGCCGCGCAAGCTGCTGGCGCGGGTGCCGGTGCCGCGTTCGCTGCTGGGCCGGATGTTGCTGCTGACGCTGCTGGCGGTGTTGTTCGCGCAAACCTTGTCCAGCGTGATCTGGGTATCGCAATTGCGCGCCACCCAGCTCGAAGGCCTGGTGACCAGCGCCCGCAGCCTGGCCCACTCGATGACCGCCAGCGTCAGCTACTTTCGCTCGCTGCCGGTGGCGTACCGGCCGCTGGTGCTCGACCAGTTGCGCAGTATGGGCGGCACCCGTTTTGTCGTGACCCTCAACGACAAGCCGCTGGGCATGGAGGTGCTACCGATCACGCCACGCAAGCAGGCGGTGCTCAAGGCGGTGGACGAAGTGCTGCGCCAGTCCCTGGGCAACGATGCCTACATCTCGGTGACCTTCGTCAGTCCCGAGGACCTGCGGATTTTCAACGGCGGCCTGAAACTCGATGAGTTGCCGCGTTCCTGGGCCCACTACGCCCTGACCCTGGAGCCGGTGAACCCGCCGGTGCTGGTCACGCAGATCCAGATGGCGCCGGGGGAGTGGCTGTACATCGCCTCGCTGTTGCCCGAGCCCTACACCAGCCTCGAAGAACAGGGGCTGCCGGCGCAGCAGGTGTGGTTCATCGTGCTCACCAGCGGTTTCCTGCTGCTGTTCATCGGCCTGCTGGTGCATTGGCAGAGTCGGCCGCTCAAGCGCCTGGCGCGGGCCGCGCGGGACATGTCCCTGGGCGCCGATGTGCAGCCGGTGGCCGAAGGCGGCGGCAGCGAAGTGGTGGAAGTCGGCCGGGCCTTCAATGCCATGCGCGAGCGCATCAGCCGTTACCTGACCGAGCGCAGCCAGCTGTTCAGTGCGATTTCCCACGACCTGCGCACGCCCATCACCCGGCTGCGGCTGCGGGTCGAACTGCTGGAGGACGAGCAGTTGCAAACCAAGTTCGGCCGCGACCTGGATGAGCTGGAGTTGCTGGTCAAGGGCGCGCTGCAATGCGTCAAGGACACCGATATCCACGAGAACATCGAGCCGGTGGACCTCAACCAGGTGCTCGACTGCCTGGTGGAGCCTTACCTGGCGCCCAACGGCAACGGCCGCGTGACCCAGCAGGGGCGGGCGCTGGCGCCTTATCCGGGCAAGCCCCTGGCGCTCAAGCGCTGCATGGGCAACCTGATCGACAACGCGCTGAAGTATGGGCAGAACGCCCACCTGCACATCGACGACGATGCCAACGCGTTCATCCTGCATGTCGACGACGAAGGCCCGGGCGTGCCGGAGCAGCGCCTGGAGCAGGTGTTCGAACCGCATTTTCGCCTGTCCGGCCAGCAGCAGGGCTACGGCCTGGGCCTGGGCATCGCTCGCAACATCGCCCATAGCCATGGCGGCGAGGTCAGTCTGCAGAACCTGCGCGAAGGCGGTTTGCGCGTGACCCTGTACCTGCCGCGCTCCATGGATTGATGCCCTTGTAGCCGCTGGCGAAGCCTGCGCCCGGCCGCGTAGCGGTCGTAAAACGTTATGCCGCGCTAGGCTGTATGACCGAGGCGCCGGTTTTGCGCGCCCTGCGGTCTCGAGCGCAGCCTGCGGCAGCGGCTACAGGGATTTTTGTCACGGCTTGGTGACATATCCTGTGACCTTCGTTACCTGCCCACGCGAACCCGTTGTTTAGACTCAAGGCCCTGATAAGAACAACAACAGGTTCGCCATGAACACTATTCCACTGACGTTCAGCAGTTGGCTGAACGCTCCTGCCCATCATCAATGGCTGGCCGCCGAAGGCCAGCGCCTGCTGGGGTTCGCCCGCGCGGCACGGCTGCCCGAAGGCTTCGGCGACCTGGACGAGCGCGGGCGCCTGCCGAGCGATGCCCGGGCCGGCACCATGAACACCGCGCGCATGACCCACAGTTTCGCCATGGCCCATATCCAGGGCATTCCCGGTTACGCCGCGCTGGTGGACCACGGCATCGCCGCGCTCAACGGTGCGCTGCGCGATGGCCAGTACGGCGGCTGGTTCGCCAGCCCCGGACAGGCCGACGGCAACAGCGGCAAGGCCGCCTACCTGCATGCCTTTGTCGCCCTGGCGGCGAGTTCCGCGGCGGTGGCCGCACGCCCCGGCGCCGAGGCCTTGCTGGCGGAGGCGATCGGGGTCATCGAAACGCATTTCTGGAGCGAGGAGGAGGGCGCGATGCGCGAGTCCTTCAACCGCGACTGGAGCGGCGAGGAGGCCTATCGCGGCGCCAACAGCAACATGCACGCCACCGAGGCGTTCCTCGCCCTGGCCGATGTCACCCAGGACCCGCGCTGGCTCAACCGTGCCCTGCACATTGTCGAGCGGGTCATCCATGAGCATGCCGCCGCCGGCGATTACCGGGTCATCGAGCATTTCGACCGGCAGTGGCAGCCGCTGCCGGATTACAACCAGGAACATCCGGCCGACGGTTTCCGCCCCTATGGCACCACCCCCGGGCATGCCTTCGAGTGGGCCCGCCTGCTGCTGCACCTGGAAGCCGCGCGCTGCCAGGCCGGCATGCTCAGCCCCGGCTGGCTGCTGCTGGATGCCCAGAAACTCTTCGAGAATGCCTGCCGTGACGCCTGGGACGTCGATGGCGCGCCGGGCATCGTCTACACCCTGGACTGGCAGCAGCGCCCCGTGGTACGCCAGCGCCTGCACTGGACCCACGCCGAAGCCAGCGCGGCGGCCAGCGCCTTGCTGCAGCGCACCGGGGAGGCGCAGTACGAAACCTGGTATCGGCGCTTCTGGGAGTTCACTGCCGAGCATTTCATCGACCCGCTGCACGGCAGCTGGCATCACGAGCTGGACGGCAACAACAGGCCCAGCGCCGAGATCTGGGCCGGCAAGCCGGACCTGTATCACGCCTGGCAGGCGGTGCTGATTCCGCGCCTGCCCCTGGCACCGAGCATGGCGTCAGCCTTGGCCGAAGTGTCTAGACTGGGCATTGTGTAACCATGTGGTGACATTCGCGCATCCCTTCGTTACCTGCGCGGATGGGCCCCCTGTTTAGAATCCTATGCAGCGCAAGCACCAGACTTGCATGCATAACAACAAGAAAGGTACACCTCAGATGAATGCGATTTCTCGTCTAGCTGCTGTCATTTCCGTTGCCTCGTTGTTTCCCCTCAGTGCATTCCCTCTCGTTTCCGTTGCCGCCGATGCCAAAGGTTCCGTGGAAGTCGTCCATTGGTGGACTTCCGGCGGTGAAAAAGCGGCGGTCGATGTGCTCAAGGCCCAGGTCGAAAAAGACGGTTTCACCTGGAAAGACGGCGCAGTCGCCGGCGGTGGCGGTGCCACGGCCATGACCGTGCTGAAAAGCCGCGCCGTTTCCGGCAACCCGCCGGGCGTTGCCCAGATCAAGGGCCCGGACATCCAGGAGTGGGGTAGCACCGGCCTGCTCAGCACCGACGCGCTGAAAGACGTGGCCAAGTCGGAAAACTGGGACGGCCTGCTTTCCAAGAAAGTCTCCGACACCGTGAAGTACGAAGGTGACTATGTCGCCGTGCCGGTGAACATCCATCGCGTCAACTGGCTGTGGATCAACCCGGAAGTCTTCAAGAAGGCCGGGATCGACAAGGCCCCGACCACCCTCGAAGAATTCTATGCCGCCGGCGACAAGCTCAAGGCCGCCGGCTTCATCGCCCTGGCCCATGGCGGCCAGCCATGGCAGGACAGCACCGTGTTCGAAGACGTGGTGCTCTCGGTCATGGGCGCCGATGGCTACAAGAAAGCCCTGGTCGACCTGGACCAGAAAACCCTCGCCGGCCCGGAGATGACCAAGGCCTTCGCCGAGCTGAAGAAAGTCACCGGCTACATGGACCCGAACCGCGCCGGGCGTGACTGGAACATCGCCGCCGCCGACGTCATCAACGGCAAGGCCGGCATGCAGATGATGGGCGACTGGGCCAAGAGCGAGTGGACCGCGGCGAAGAAAGTCGCCGGCAAGGACTACCAGTGCGTGGCCTTCCCGGGCACCGACAAAGCCTTCACCTACAACATCGACTCCCTGGCGGTGTTCAAGCTCAAGGCCGATCGCAAAGGCGATATCGCCGCGCAGCAGGACCTGGCCAAGGTTGCCCTGGGCAAGGACTTCCAGAAGGTCTTCAGCATCAACAAGGGTTCGATCCCGGTGCGCACCGACATGCTCAACGACATGGCCGCGCAAGGCTTCGACTCCTGCGCCCAGGCGTCGGCCAAGGACTTCCTGGCCGACGACAAGACCGGCGGCCTGCAACCGAGCATGGCGCACAACATGGCCACCTCCCTGGCCGTGCAGGGCGCGATCTTCGATGTGGTGACCAACTTCATGAACGACAAGGACGCGGACCCGGCCAAGGCCAGTGCGCAGCTGGCGTCGGCGGTCAAGGCCGCCCAGTAAGGTCCGGTGCCGCAGGCTAGCCTGCGGCTGTTCCTGAGAGCGCTCTTCCCCTGTAGGAGCGAGGCTTGTCCGCGAAAGCGTCGTACCTGGCACGACGCGTGATCGTTCATCGCGAGCAAGCTTCACTCCTGCAGATACTCACTCCTTCAACTGGATTATCCCGATGAGCTCTGTGGCGGTTTTCAGCAAAGCCTCACCGTTCGACGCGCTGCAGCGCTGGCTCCCCAAGTTGGTCCTGGCGCCAAGCATGCTGATCGTCCTGGTCGGTTTTTACGGTTACATCATCTGGACGTTCATTCTGTCCTTCACCAATTCCAGCTTCATGCCGAGCTACAAGTGGGTCGGCCTGCAGCAATACATGCGCCTGATGGACAACGACCGCTGGTGGGTGGCGAGCAAGAACCTGGCGCTGTTCGGCGGCATGTTCATCGGCATCAGCCTGGTGCTTGGCGTGTTCCTGGCGGTGCTGCTGGACCAGCGCATCCGCAAGGAAGGCTTTATCCGCACCGTCTACCTGTACCCGATGGCGCTGTCGATGATCGTCACCGGTACCGCCTGGAAGTGGCTGCTCAACCCCGGCCTGGGCCTGGACAAGATGCTGCGTGACTGGGGCTGGGAAGGCTTTCGCCTGGACTGGCTGGTGGATCAGGATCGCGTGGTGTACTGCCTGGTGATCGCCGCCGTGTGGCAGGCCTCCGGCTTTGTCATGGCGATGTTCCTCGCCGGCTTGCGCGGCGTCGATCAGTCGATCATTCGCGCCGCCCAGGTCGATGGCGCGAGCCTGCCGACCATCTACCTGAAGATCGTCCTGCCGAGCCTGCGCCCGGTGTTTTTCAGCGCCTTCATGATCCTCGCGCACATCGCGATCAAGAGCTTCGACCTGGTGGCGGCGATGACCGCCGGCGGCCCTGGCTACTCGTCCGACCTGCCGGCGATGTTCATGTATTCCTTCACCTTCAGCCGTGGGCAGATGGGCATAGGTTCGGCCAGCGCCATGCTGATGCTGGGCGCGGTGCTGACCATCCTGGTGCCGTACCTGTACTCCGAACTGCGAGGCAAACGCCATGACTAACCAGCTCGGAAAACCTGCGCTGAACTTCAGCCGCATCGCCATCTACGCCACCCTGCTGCTGGCCGCGGCGGTGTACCTGGTGCCGCTGGTGGTGATGCTGCTCACCAGTTTCAAGACCCCGGAAGACATCCGCACCGGCAACCTGCTGAGCTGGCCGGCCGTGATCGACGGCATCGGCTGGATCAAGGCCTGGGACACCGTGGGTGGCTACTTCTGGAACTCGGTGAAGATCACCGTGCCGGCGGTGATCATCTCGACCTTCGTCGGTGCCATGAACGGCTACGTGCTGTCGATGTGGCGCTTTCGCGGTTCGCAGCTGTTCTTCGGCCTGCTGCTGTTCGGTTGCTTCCTGCCGTTCCAGACCGTGCTGCTGCCGGCGTCCTTCACCCTCGGCAAGTTCGGCCTGGCCAACACCACCAGCGGCCTGGTGCTGGTGCACGTGGTCTACGGGCTGGCGTTCACCACGTTGTTCTTCCGCAACTACTACGTGAGCATCCCGGACGCCCTGGTCAAGGCCGCGCGCCTGGACGGCGCGGGCTTCTTCACCATCTTCGGCAAGATCCTGCTGCCGATGTCGGTGCCGATCGTCATGGTCTGCCTGATCTGGCAGTTCACCCAGATCTGGAACGATTTCCTGTTCGGCGTGGTGTTCGCCAGCGGCGATGCGCAACCGATCACCGTGGCCTTGAACAACCTGGTCAACACCAGCACCGGGACCAAGGAATACAACGTTGATATGGCGGCGGCGATGATCGCCGGGCTGCCGACACTGCTGGTCTACATATTCGCTGGCAAGTATTTCCTGCGTGGGCTGACGTCCGGCGCGGTCAAGGGGTAAAAGATGGCAACTCTCGAATTACGCAACGTCAACAAGACCTACGGCAGCGGCTTGCCGGACACCCTGAAGAACATCGAACTGAAGATCGATGACGGTGAGTTCCTGATTCTCGTGGGGCCCTCGGGCTGCGGTAAGTCCACCCTGATGAACTGCATCGCCGGCCTGGAAAACATCAGCGGCGGGGCGATCCTGGTGGACGACGCCGACATCAGCGGCATGAGCCCGAAAGACCGCGACATCGCCATGGTGTTCCAGTCCTACGCGCT
Source organism: Pseudomonas sp. LAMO17WK12:I10 (assembly GCF_900215185.1). NCBI lineage: Bacteria > Pseudomonadati > Pseudomonadota > Gammaproteobacteria > Pseudomonadales > Pseudomonadaceae > Pseudomonas > Pseudomonas sp. LAMO17WK12:I10. The sequence continues at coordinate 77,290 of NZ_OBDX01000004.1, forward strand.
GTACCCGACCATGAGCGTGCGCGACAACATCGCCTTCGGCCTGAAGATCCGCAAGATGCCGGCCGCCGAGATCGACGAGGAAGTGGCGCGGGTGGCCAAGCTGCTGCAGATCGAACACCTGCTCAGCCGCAAGCCCGGCCAGCTGTCCGGCGGCCAGCAACAGCGCGTGGCCATGGGCCGGGCCCTGGCGCGGCGGCCGAAGATCTACCTGTTCGACGAACCGCTGTCCAACCTCGACGCCAAGCTGCGGGTCGAGATGCGCACCGAAATGAAACTGATGCACCAGCGCCTGAAAACCACCACGGTCTACGTCACCCACGACCAGATCGAAGCCATGACCCTGGGCGACAAGGTGGCGGTGATGAAGGACGGCATCATCCAGCAGTTCGGTACCCCGAAACAGATCTACAACGACCCGGCCAACCTGTTCGTGGCCAGCTTCATCGGATCGCCGCCGATGAACTTCATCCCCCTGCGCCTGCAGCGCAAGGACGGCCGCCTGCTGGCCCTGCTGGACAGCGGCCAGGCCCGTTGCGAGCTGCCTTTGGGCATGCAGGACGCCGGCCTGGAAGACCGTGAAGTGATCCTCGGCATCCGCCCGGAGCAGATCGGCCTGGCGAACGGCGAGGGCAACGGCCTGCCGACCCTGCGCGCCGAGGTCCAGGTCACCGAGCCGACCGGTCCCGACACCCTGGTGTTCGTCAACCTCAACGGCACCAAGGTCTGCTGCCGCCTGGCGCCGGATGTGGCGCCGCAGGTCGGCGAAACCCTGACCCTGCAGTTCGATCCGGCCAAGGTTCTGCTGTTCGATGCCAAGAGTGGCGAGCGCCTGGGTGTTGCGGCCCCTGCGCTGGTCGAAACCCACGCCAGCAACGTGGCGCAGTTCAAGGGGCGTTGAGGCCCGCGTTATTGGAGCAAGGACGTACCGAATGCGCGGCGGATGGCCTGTCATCCGTCGCATCAGGTGTAAACCGCGTTAGAGAAAAACAGTTAATAACAATAAAGACGAGGATGTAGGGATGAAAAACAAGAGCACCAATGCACGCTTGATCTGCCAGTTGTCAGCGATTGCGGCAATGACCCTGGCCGGTAGCGCGCACGCTGACGAAGCGTTCAGCGCTGATTCGAAATGGATGACCGGCGACTGGGGTGGCGAGCGGACCAAGCTGCTCGAGAAAGGGATCGACATCAAGGCCGATTACGTTGGCGAAATGGGCGCCAACCTGCACGGCGGCTACAACGACGACAAGACCGGACGCTACAGCGACCAGTTCGGCCTGGGCGTGGCCCTGGACCTGGAAAAACTCTGGGGCTGGGACAACACCCAGGCGAAGATCCAGCTGACCAACCGTAACGGCCAGAACATCTCCAACGACCGTATCGGCGACCCGCGTGCCGGCACCCTGAGCTCCTCCCAGGAAGTCTACGGCCGTGGCCACATGGTGCGTCTGACCCAACTGTGGATCCAGCACCAGTTCCTCGACGGCAAGCTCGACGTCAAGGCCGGTTACTTCGGCGAAGGCGAAGACTTCAACACCTTCCCCTGCGACTTCCAGAACCTGGCGTTCTGCGGCTCCCAGGTGGGCAACTGGGCAACCAATATCTGGTACAACTGGCCGGTCAGCCAGGCGGCACTGCGGGTGAAGTACCACATCACCCCTGAGCTGTACGCGCAGATCGGCGCATACAACCAGAACCCGTCGCAACTGGAACACGGCAACGGCTTCAAGCTCAGCGGCAGCGGTACCAAGGGCACCGTCCTGCCGGTCGAGCTGGTCTGGTCGCCGAAGGTCAACAACCTGCCGGGCGAGTACCGCGTCGGTTACTACAAGAGCACGGCCGATGCCAGCGACGTGCGTGAGGACGTCAATGGCCAGGACGCCGCGGTCACCCGCGACAGCTATCGCGTGCACAGCAGCAAGCACGGCTACTGGTTCGTCGGGCAGCAGCAGCTCACCACCCACAACGGCGATGCGACCCGCGGTCTGAACATCGCGGCCAACGCTACGTTCCACGACAAGGACACCAACTTCATCGACAACTACCAGTCGCTGATGTTCGTGTACAAGGGCCCGTTCGACGCACGTCCGAAGGATGACGTCGGCATTGGTTTCGCCCGTATCCATGTCAACGACGACGTAAAGAAAAACGCCCAGTTGCTCAATGACACCAACGGCGTCAGCAACTACGACGATCCGCTGTTCTCGCCGATCCGCGAGACTGAGTACAACTACGAAATCAACTACGGCTTCCATGTCACCAACTGGCTGACCGTGCGTCCCAACCTGCAGTACATCACCCATCCAGGCGGTGTGGATGAAGTCGACAACGCCCTGGTGGCCGGCCTGAAAATTCAGTCGGTGTTCTAACGCTGTTGCGATAAGCTCCTCCTCTATGTGCGCATTTTTGCGGATGGCCTTGGCTATCCGCTTTTTTTTGGGGACGAACCCGTTCCCTGTAGCCGCTGCCGCAGGCTGCGATCGGCCGGGACGGCCGTAGCGTCCTCAAGATCGCTAAAGGCCTGCGGCCTTATCGCGACCTGCGGCAGCGGCTACAGGGCTTTGCGCATCAATGATGAATATCGGTACAGCAATGATCTTCAGGACCGTGGCCCATGCATGAGCATCCGCTACAACGCTTTTTCAAATCCTTGCGCGAGCGCCCGACCTTCGCCTGGGAGCGCTATCAGATGCGCGATGTGCTGGTGATCGACCATCCGCTGTGCCAGGCGGTGTTCAGTCGCCAGGGCGCGCAACTCCTGCACTTCCAACCGACCGGGCAGAAGCCCTGGCTGTGGTGCGCGGCGAAGTGGCCGCAGGTCGGGGCGATCCGTGGCGGGGTGCCGGTGTGCTGGCCCTGGTACGGCCGTCACCCGAGCGAAAACGCCTGGCCGTCCCATGGCTGGGCCCGGCTGATCGACTGGAAGCTGCTCGACAGCCGCAGTGATGACGAGGGCGTGTACCTGCACTGGCAGTTGCAGCTGTGCGACTGGCAGGTCGACCTGCACGCGCACCTGGGCGAAAGCCTGGACCTGCGTCTGAGCACCGAGCACCAGGACAGCCTGCCGTGCCAGCTGAGCCAGGCTTTGCACGCCTACTGGCGTATTGGCGACGTCGGTGAGGTAGCGCTGTCTGGGCTCGACGGCGCCGAGGGTTACGACCAGTTGAGCCGCCAGGCGTGCCGGCAACAAGGCGAGCTGCGGGTCGATGGCGGCTGCCAGCGGGTGTTCCAGCACGAGGGCGAATTGCAGCTCAAGGACCATGCCTGGCAGCGCGAATTGCGCATCGACACCGGCGACAGGGCCGACACAGTGGTCTGGCATCCGGGCAGCCGGCCGCTGCTGGGGGTGAGCTGGAACGAGGTGTCCGGGTTCGTCTGCGTCGAGGCCGCGGCGGGCGGTACCGACAGCCTGTGCCTGGCGCCGGGGGAGCGGGCGCATCTGAGCCTGCAGGCGCGGGCGGGGGCGTAGTGGCGGGTTGGCGGTGTGGCTGCTGCCGTCATCGCGGGCAAGCCTCGCTCCTACAGAACACATTGAGCTGTAGGAGCGGCCGGTCGACGCTCGATTGCCCGCGATAAGGCCGGAGGGTCCGGCGCAGGGGGAGGGCGAGCCTCAGTTGTACTCGTCGCCCACCGGATAGCGGCTGGCGTTGAGGCTTTCCTTGATCTTGCGCAGGTGCGGCTGGAAGTCCACGCCGCGGCGCAGGGTCATGCCGGTGGCGAGGACGTCGAGCACGGTGAGCTGGATGATCCGCGAGGTCATCGGCATGTAGATGTCGGTGTCTTCCGGCAGCGGGATGTTCAGGCTCAGGGTGCTGGCCTTGGCCAGTGGCGAGCCGGCGGCGGTCAGGCCGAGCACCGAGGCGCCGTTTTCCCGAGCGATGCGCGCCACTTCCACCAGCTCGCGGGTGCGCCCGGTGTAGGAGATGATCACGAACAGCTCGCCGGTGTGCGCCACCGAGGCGATCATCCGCTGCATCAGCACATCGGCGTGGGCGGTCACCGCCAGGTTAAAGCGGAAGAACTTGTGCTGGGCATCGAGGGCCACCGGGGCCGAGGCGCCGAGGCCGAAGAAGTGGATCTGCCGGGCCTGGATCAGCAGGTCGACGGCGCGGCTGATCAGGTTCGGGTCCAGGGCCTGGCAAGCGCTGTCCAGGGAGGCGATGGCGCTGCCGAAGATTTTCTGGGTGTAGGCTTCGGGGTTGTCGTCGGCTTCCACCGCGCGGCTGACGTAGGCCGCGCCACTGGCCAGGCTCTGGGCCAGTTGCAGCTTGAGTTCGGGGTAACCGCTGACGCCGAACGAGCGGCAGAAACGGTTGACCGTCGGCTCGCTGACCGAAGCGGCCTGGGCGAGGGCGGCAATACTGAAGCGGGTCGCCTGCTGCGGGTTGAGCAGGATGACTTCGGCGACTTTACGTTCCGCCTTGTTCAATTCTTCAAGGCGATTCTGGATCTGTTCCAGAAGATTTCGCACGCGGTCCATTAGGGTTTTCCTGGTTCGGCAATGCAAAGGAAGCCGGTCTTAACCGGTCTTTGGCGGTGGCCTATCCTACTGATGGCTCCGACGGACCACCACTTCGAATCTGTATTTTGCTAAAATGTTGTGGTTATTACTACATTTTCCCTTGAGTGATGCCTTGAAAAAAGGTATTTGTAGCTTAACTTGATAAAAGAACAAACATCATGCCTTCGATAACGGTTGAACCGTGCACCTTTGCCTTGTTCGGCGCGCTGGGCGATCTGGCGCTTCGCAAATTGTTTCCTGCCCTCTACCAACTCGATGGCGCCGGCCTGCTGCATGACGACACGCGCATTCTGGCCCTGGCCCGCGAGCCGGGCAGCGAACAGCAGCACCTGTCTTTCATTGAAGCGCAATTGCGCAAGTATGTAGGTGCCAAGGAGATCGACGCGGCGGTGCTGGAGCGCTTCCTGGCGCGCCTGACCTACCTGCACGTGGACTTCCTCAAGGCCGAGGATTACCTGGCCCTGGCCGAGCTGGCCGGGCGCGAGCAACGCCTGATCGCCTATTTCGCCACGCCGGCGGCGGTGTACGGGGCGATCTGCGAGAACCTGTCGAAGGCCGGCCTGGCCGAAAACACCCGCGTGGTGCTGGAAAAGCCCATCGGTTCGGACCTGGAATCGTCGCGCAAGGTCAACGACGCGGTGGCGCAGTTCTTCCCGGAGAACCGCATCTATCGCATCGACCACTACCTGGGCAAGGAGACGGTGCAGAACCTGATCGCCCTGCGTTTCGCCAACAGCCTGTTCGAGACCCAGTGGAACCAGAACTACATCTCCCACGTGGAAATCACCGTGGCCGAGAAGGTCGGCATCGAAGGCCGCTGGGGCTACTTCGACAAGGCCGGCCAGCTGCGGGACATGATCCAGAACCACCTGCTGCAACTGCTCTGCCTGATCGCCATGGACCCGCCCGCCGACCTCTCGGCCGACAGCATCCGTGACGAGAAAGTCAAGGTGCTCAAGGCCCTGGCGCCGATCAGCCCGGAAGGCCTGACCACCCAGGTGGTGCGTGGCCAGTACATCGCCGGGCACAGCGAAGGCAAGGCCGTGCCGGGGTATCTGGAGGAAGAGAATTCCAACACCCAGAGCGACACCGAAACCTTCGTCGCCCTGCGGGCCGACATCCGCAACTGGCGCTGGGCCGGGGTGCCGTTCTACCTGCGTACCGGCAAGCGCATGCCGCAGAAGCTGTCGCAGATCGTCATCCACTTCAAGGAGCCGTCGCACTACATCTTCGCCCCCGAGCAGCGCCTGCAGATCAGCAACAAGCTGATCATCCGCCTACAGCCGGACGAAGGTATCTCCCTGCGGGTGATGACCAAGGAACAAGGCCTGGACAAGGGCATGCAACTGCGCAGCGGCCCGTTGCAGCTGAATTTTTCCGATACCTATCGCAGCGCGCGGATTCCCGATGCCTACGAGCGGTTGTTGCTGGAAGTGATGCGTGGCAACCAGAACCTGTTTGTCCGCAAAGATGAAATCGAAGCCGCGTGGAAGTGGTGTGACCAGCTGATCGCCGGGTGGAAGAAATCCGGCGATGCACCCAAGCCGTATGCGGCCGGGTCGTGGGGGCCGATGAGCTCCATCGCACTGATCACGCGGGACGGGAGGTCATGGTATGGCGATATCTAAATTGAAACTGCCCGCGGGCGTGCATGCCCACGAGTTCCACAGCCCGGCGCTGCTGGCCGAAGGCCTGGCGCTGAAGGTGGCCGGGCAACTGAGCCAGGCGATCCAGGTGCGCGGCGAAGCCACCCTGGTGGTGTCCGGCGGGCGCAGCCCGGTGGCGTTTTTCCAGCACCTGGCCAAGCAGCACCTGGACTGGTCCAAGGTGTTGATCACCCTGGCGGACGAGCGCTGGGTCCCGGTCGAACATGCCGACAGCAACGCCGGCCTGCTCAAGCGCTACCTGCTGCAAGGGCCGGCGGCCAAGGCGAAGTTCCTCAGCCTGTACAACGCCGCGGCGAACCTCGAACAGGCCGCGGAGCAGGCCGATCGTCTGCTGGCCGAGTTGTCGGCCATCGACGTGCTGATCCTGGGCATGGGCGACGACGGTCACACCGCCTCCCTGTTCCCCAACAGCCCGAACCTGACCGAAGCCCTGCGGGCCGACGGCCAGCGGCGCTGCTGGCCGATGCTGGCGCCGAGCGTGCCCCATCAGCGCCTGAGCATGAGCCGCGCCTTGCTGGCCTCGGCCACCTACAGCGTGCTGTCGATTTCCGGTCAATCCAAATTGACCACCCTGAGTGCCGCACTGGCCGGTGACGATGTCGCCGCGATGCCGATTCGTGCCTTCCTGCAACCTCCGTTAGAGATTTACTGGTGCCCATGAGCCAAGGATCAGCCGCTATGACAATCCCACAACCGACCGTTTCCATGGCGGACAAAGTTGCCCTGATCGACAGCCTCTGCGCCAAGGCGCGGATTCTGCCGGTGATCACCATCGCCCGCGAACAGGACGTGCTGCCCCTGGCCGACGCCCTGGCCGCTGGTGGCCTGACCGCGCTGGAAGTGACCTTGCGCTCGCAGTTCGGCCTCAAGGCCATCCAGATCCTGCGCGAGCAGCGTCCGGAGCTGGTGACCGGCGCCGGTACCGTGCTCGATCGCCAGATGCTGGCCGCCGCCGAAGCCGCCGGCTCGCAGTTCATCGTCACCCCGGGCATTACCCGCGACCTGCTGGAAGCCAGCGTCGCCAGCCCGATTCCGCTGTTGCCGGGGATCAGCAATGCCTCCGGGATCATGGAGGGTTACAGCCTGGGCTATCGCCGCTTCAAGCTGTTCCCGGCGGAAGTCAGCGGCGGCGTGGCCGCGATCAAGGCCCTGGGCGGTCCGTTCGGCGAGGTGAAGTTCTGCCCGACCGGCGGTGTCGGCCCGGCCAATATCAAGAGCTACATGGCGTTGAAGAACGTGATGTGCGTCGGCGGCAGCTGGATGCTCGATCCTGAGTGGATCAAGAACGGCGACTGGGCGCGGATCCAGGAGTGCACGGCCGAGGCCCTGGCTCTGCTGGACTGACAGCTTTCCTGCTTTTTTCAAAGATTCGTTGGTGTGTTCTACGGCTTTACGGTGCGCTTGGTCGGTGCACCGTTTTTTTTTGCCTGGAGAAAAGCTGCCTGGCGACGCCGGGTCTTCTGTAGGAGCGCAGCTTGCGCGCGATGACGCCGGGGCGGGCAACGCGATGGGATGCCCGTTACTGCCTGTAGCCGCTGCCGCAGGCTGCGATCGGCCGAAAGGCCGTAGCGTTCTCAGGATCGCAGAAGGTCCTTCTGACCTGTCGCAGCCTGCGGCAGCGGCTACAGGTTACTGGGCCGCCAGTTCGGTCAATGCCTCGACCAGCATCTGGATATCCGCGCTCGGCGTGGTAAAGCCCGGTGTCACCCGGATACAAGGCCCGCAACGCGAACCGCTGCGCGCCACGGTGAACAGGTTGTATTCCTGGAGCAGCCGCTCGGCCATCGCCTGCTGGTCCGGCTGGCGGGTGAAGCGAAACGAGGTGATGCCGCAATACAGCCGTGGATCGTCCGGGGTCATGACTTCAATGCCGGGCAGGTCGCGCACCTGGCTCACCCACAGGTCGCGCAGGTAATTCAGGCGTGCGCCCTTGAGGGCCGAGCCGCCCATGCCGCGGTGTTCCTCGAACACCCGGGGCAAGGTCAGCCAGGCCGGGATGTTCGGCGTGCCATACGGCGCCCGCGAGCGGATATCGTCCAAGGCATAACGTTGCTCGCCCATGTCCGGATCGATATCGGCCAGGCGTTGCGGGTCGATATAGACAAAACCCAGGCTCAGCGGCGCGCCAATCCACTTCTGCAGGTTATAGCCGGCGAACGCCACGCCCAGTTCACTGAGCTCGAAATCGACCTGGGCCAGGGCGTGGGCGCCGTCGAGAATGACGTCGATTCCCCGTTCGCGGGCATCCAGGGCAATGGCCTGAACCGGCAGCACCAGCCCGGTGCGGTGGGTGACGTGGGTCAGGGCCATCAGTCTCAGTCGCGGGTAGCGCTCGAAGGCCTCGCGATAACTGGCCCGCAGGCTGTCGAAGCTTGCCGGATGAGCATGTTCGATCTCGATGACCTCGACCCCGCGATGGCGCGCCAGCCAGCGCATGGCCCCCTTGACGCTGTCGTATTCCAGGTCGCTGAGCAGCACCTGATCGCCCGGCTGGAGGCGGTTGTAGTTGCGAATCAGCGATTGCAGCGCCTCTGAAGCGCTGCGGGTGAGGGCGATGGCCTGGCGGTCGACACCGACCAGTTCGGCCAATTGCTGTCGAATCTGCAAATTGCCGATCTGTTCGAAATGCTGGCGCACATGCACCGAGTTGCTGCGGTTCACGAAGTCGATCTGGCGCTGGTATTCCTCGACCACGGCGCGGCTCATGCGCCCGAAATAGCCGTTTTCCAGGTTGATCGGCCCGGGTTCGAGGTCATACCGCCGGGCAATCGCCCACCAATAGTCTTCGTCGCGAGCGAGTTGGGCATTGCTTGGCATGGCGGGCTCTGTTTAATGACGGGGTTTGGGTTTGCCGTGTTTGGCGCGCAGCGGGTCCAGTAGATCGGAGAGGCCGTTGTGATCGATTTCCTGCATCAAGGCCAGCAGGCCGCCCAGCTCGCCGTGGGGGAAACCTTCGCGGGCGAACCAGTTCAGGTAGGGGCCGGGCAGGTCGGCGAGGATGCGGCCCTTGTACTTGCCGTAGGGCATTTCGCGGGTGACCAGAAGTTCAAGTTTTTCGGGATTCATGGCGGCTGTCTGTTGAGGTGACGAACACCTTGGAAAATACAGGCATTCTGCATGCAGGCCAAATGACAGATCATGCAAATAACGCGGATACAGAAAGCGGCATAAAATTTAACTATTTGAAAAATAACAGGAAATTTTAATTCCAAGACTGGCATGCAGGGTGCAACACCTATGACAACTCCCTCAACCTGGAAGGAATGAAAAATGACTGACATCAACAAAGAAGCGATTTCGATCCTCAACGATCTGATCGAAACCAGTAAGGACGGTCAGGAGGGGTTCAAGACCTGCGCAGAAGACATCAAGCAGCCTGAGCTCAAAGCGCTGTTCGTCAAGCGCTCCGCCGATTGCGCCACCGCCGCGGCCGAATTGCAGGCCAGCGTGCGTTCGTTGGGCGGCGATCCGGAGACCTCCACCAGCGTCAGTGGCGACCTGCACCGCCGTTGGGTCGACCTCAAGTCCCTGCTGACCGGCAAGGACGAAGAAGCGGTGCTCAACGAAGCCGAGCGCGGTGAAGACCACGCCCTGAAGGCCTACAAGGATGCGCTGGAGAAAATCAGCAAACACAACCTGGTCGGCATTCGTGACCTGGTGGAGCGTCAGTACCATGGTGTACAGCGCAACCACGATCAGGTCAAAGCCCTGCGTAACCAGGCCCGCGCCCGTTCATAACGGGTCAAACCTGTCAAAAACGCCAGCCTGTCTGGCGTTTTTTTATGGCTTGAAATTAATACTGGACGACTGATAGTTAGCTAGCTAATAATTTGCGGGCATCATCTCTCGCTCCCGTGCATCTATCGTTGTTTTGTCCTTTCCAGGGTTCTTTTCGTGCGTATCACTTTGCAGGCGTTGTTCGCCCCCAATCTTGCGGCCGTGCAGTTCGCGATCAAGACCGTGCTCGGCGCCGGGCTGGCGTTGTGGCTGGCCATGCGCTGGGGCCTGCAGCAGCCTTCCTGGGCCCTGATGACAGCGATCATCGTCGCCCAGCCGCTGTCCGGGATGGTCCTGCAAAAGGGCATGGCGCGGCTGGTGGGGACTTTGGTGGGAACCTGCATGTCGGTGCTGTTCATGGGGCTGTTCGCCCAGACACCGTGGTTGTTCCTGCTGGCCCTGGCGCTGTGGCTGGGGCTGTGCACCGCCAGTTCGACCCTGCTGCGCAGCGCCTGGTCCTATTCCTTCGTACTGGCCGGCTACACCGTGGCGATCATCGCCTTGCCGGCGATCTCCCATCCGTTGTCGATCTTCGACCAGGCCGTGGCGCGCTGCACGGAAATTTCCCTGGGCATCATTTGCGCCACCGCCAGCAGTGCCTTGCTCTGGCCGATGCGGGTCGAGCGGCAGTTGACCGCCCAGGCACGCAGCGCCTGGCAAAGCGGGATGCAGGCGGCGCGGGCGACCCTGGCCGGCGATGCCCAGGCGCGCAAGGGCCTGCTGGAAATCCTCGGGCGCATCGTCGCCGTGGACTCCCAGCGCGAACATGCCTGGTTCGAAGGTCCATCGGGGCGGCAGCGGGCGCGGGCGATCAGCGGCCTGAGCCAGAAGCTGCTGATGCTGCTGCGGATCTCTCGTTCGGTACGCCGGCAATGGAAGCAATTGGACCAGGCCGAGGCGCAGCAGCTGGCGCCGTGGATGGAGCAAGTGCAGCACGCCCTGGCGGCCATGGACAAACCGACCTTGCAGGCGTTGCGACCGCAGTTGCTGGACGCTTCCCATGACTCGGCGATCAGCTCGGCGCAAAGCTATTGCCTGGCCCGTTTCACCCTGTTGCTGGATACCGCCCTGGCCGCCGGCGCGGCGCTGCGGGCGGTGGAGGAGGGCAAGGCGCCGGTGGAGCAGCCGGCGACCTTGAGCCCCCATCGCGATCTGTCGCTGGCGCTGCTGTTTGGCGCGCGCAGCGCCCTGGCTTTCCTCACCGTGGCCTGCTTCTGGCTGGCCACGGCCTGGCCGGCGGCCTCGGGGGCGATGCTGCTGACCTGCGTGGTGTGCGGCCTGTTCGCCAGTCGCGAAAACGGCGCGCAGATCGGCATGAGTTTCATGCGTGGCATCTTCCTGGCGATTCCGGCGGCCTTCATGGTCGGGCAGATCCTGCTGCCGCAGTGGAGCAGTTTCGCCCTGCTGGCGATGGCCATGGGCGTGCCGTTGTTTTTCGGCGCGCTGGGCATGGCCAAACCGCAGATCGGCGCCACGGCGACCTCGTTCTGCCTGCACTTCGTGGTGCTGATTTCACCGCAGAACCCGATGACGTTCGACGTGGCGAATTTCTTCAACAGCGCCCAGGCGATGGTGCTCGGCGTAGGCGCCGCGGTGTTGGCGTTTCACCTGCTGATCCTGCGCGACCCGGCCTGGCACGGGCGGCGCCTGCTGGCGGCGACCCTGCAGGACCTGGTGCGCTTGACCCGGCGCAACCTGCGTGGCGCGGAAAGCTGGTTCGGCGGGCGCATGGCCGATCGCCTGCTGCAATTGGCGCGGCATTACCCGGAATTGCCGGAGCAGGCGCGCAGCCGCTGGGACGATGGCCTGCTGGGCCTGGATATCGGCGATGAACTGATGCATCTGCGGTTGAGCCTGGCGGTGGCCCAGGTGTCCGCGGATGCTTCGCAGCGACGTTATTTCGAGCATCTGGAACAGGTGCTGGAACAAGGGCCGGCCGCCGGTCGCGGCGATGCGCTGGCCGATGCCAGCACGGCCTTGCTCGAGGCCCTGGGCAGCCAACCGCCGAGCGACGCGTTGAAGCTGGCCCAGGGCGCGGTGGTGCAGTTGCAGAAGAGCTGGCGCACCTGGTGCCGGCAGCAGGAGGAAAACCATGGGGCTGCGTGAGTGGTCGCTGGGCGGAGTGTTGCTCAGCCCGTTTCTGATTTATGTGGTGCTGGCGCTGGTGCTGACCGGGGTGTTGCGCATGCTGTTGCGCGCAACGCCACTGGGGCGCTGGATCTGGCACGAAGCACTGTTCGATGTGGCCTTGTACGTCTGTGTCCTGACGTTGGTCACTGTCGTACTCGGACCTTTATAAGGAGTTGTTCATGCGTGCCTCCGTGCGTATCGCTTTTACTTTGTGCCTGGTGGCTGCGGCGCTGTTTGCCGGCTTTCATCTGTGGCAGTACTACATGCTCACGCCCTGGACCCGGGATGCGCGGATTCGCGCCGACGTGGTGATAGTCGCCCCCGATGTGTCGGGCTGGGTGCGTGAACTCAAGGCCTATGACAACCAGGCGGTGAAGGCCGGCGACCTGTTGCTGAGCATCGACCGCGACCGCTTCGAGGCGGCGCTGGAAAAGGCCCAGGCGGTGGTACAGACCCGCCAGCAGCAACTCAGCCTGAAAGAGCACGAAGCCAGCCGCCGGGCCAGCTTAGGCCCGCAGGCGATCAGCGCCGAGCTGCGGGAGAACGCGCAGATCAATGCCGGGGTGGCCCGTGGCGAGCTGCGCCAGGCCCAGGCCGACGCCAAGGTCGCCGAACTCAACCTGGCGCGCAGCCAGGTCCGCGCGCCGCGTAGCGGGCACATCACCAACCTGCGCCTGGCCGAAGGCAACTATGTGAACGCCGGGCAATCGGTGATGGCCCTGATCGACGATTCGACTTTCTACGTGCAGGCCTATTTCGAGGAAACCAAACTGCCGCGGATCAAGGTCGGCGACCCGGTCAAGGTGTGGCTGATGAGCGCTGGAGAAGCCTTGCAGGGGCATGTGGAAAGCATCAGCCGCGGCATCACCGACCGCAACACCACGCCGGACGGGCAACTGCTGGCGGAGGTGGAGCCGACCTTCAACTGGGTGCGCCTGGCGCAGCGGATTCCGGTGCGCATCAGGTTCGACAAGGTGCCCGAAGGCGTCAACCTGAGCGCCGGGATGACGGCGAGCGTGCAGGTGGAGGAGGGGAGTCGCTAATCCCGCCTGTAGCCGCTGCCGAGCCTGCGAGGCTGCGCCAGCGGCTACAGGGCGGCTCAGCCGATATTGATGGCCGGCAAGGTCGGCAGGGTGACGGTCTGCTGTTTGCGCGGGGCGAGGATTTCGGCTTCGCCGTCCACCACCAGCTCATCGCGCTGGTTGAACACGCGGGTGGCGATACGCACGCGGAACTTCGGCAGTTTTTCGAGGATTTCCAGGCGCACGGTCAGGGTGTCGCCGATCTTCACCGGCTTCTGGAAGCTCATCTGCTGGCCGATATAAATGGTGCCCGGCCCAGGCAGCTCGCAGGCCACCGCGGCGCTGATCAGCGCACCGCTGAACATGCCGTGGGCGATACGCTCCTTGAACATGCTGGCGGCGGCGAATTCGGCGTCCAGGTGCACCGGGTTGTGGTCGCCGGACATGGCGGCGAACAGCTGGATGTCACGCTCTTCCACATGCTTGCTGTAGCTGGCGGTCTGGCCGACTTCGAGGGCTTCGTACGGGGTGTTGGTAACCTGGGTCATCTCTCTCAAGTCCTGTGCTGAGCGTTGATTGGCATATTGGTTTGAAGCAGGGTCATTCAGTCTTCGGCGGTCGGCGATGCCGCAGGGCCTGGTCGAGCCAGGCCAGTACATCGGCAGTCACTTCGTCGCGGTTGCTTTCATTGAACAATTCGTGCCGCGCCTGCGGGTAGATAGTGAGCTGCAGGCACTGGCTGCCGGCCTCGCGCAGAGCACCGGCCAGATCCTTGAGACGTATGCCATTGCTCACCGGATCACATTCTCCGCCGATCACCAGCAATGGCAGGCCCGGATCGATCTGGGCCAGGTTGGAGGCCTTGCTGATTTGCTGCAGGCCACCCAGCAGGTCGACCCACAGCTGGTTGCTGCAGCGAAAGCCGCAGAGCGGGTCGTGGGCGTATTTGTCGACTTCGTCGGGGTCGCGGCTGAGCCAGTCGAAGGCGGTGCGGTTGGGTTTGAAGGTTTTGTTGAACGAGCCGAAGGACAGCCATTCGATCAACGCGCTGCGTCCCAGGGGGCCCTGGCGCCAGCGTTCGAAGCGGGCGATCTGGCGGGCCGCGCGGTACAGCGCCACCGGCTGGAAATTCGAGCCGCTGAGGATCGCCCCGTCGAGGCTGGCGCTGTGGTGCAGCAGGTAGGCCTGGGCGATGTAGCTGCCCATGCTGTGGCCCAGCAGCACGATCGGGATTCCCGGGTGCTGCTGGCCAATGTGCTGGTTGAGGCTGGCCAGGTCGCCAACCACCTTGCACCAGCCGTCATCGTCGGCGAAGTGCCCGAGTACCCCGTGCTCGGCGGTCTTGCCGTGGCCGCGCAGGTCCAGCGCATAGACCCCGTAGCCTTCATTGCACAGTGCCTGTGCCAGCCTGGCGTAGCGCCCGCTGTGTTCGGCCATGCCGTGGACCAGCAGGATCACGGCCTTGAGCGGGGCCGCCGGGAGCCACTGGTTGACGTAGAGCTGGCTGTGGTCGCTCGCGGTCAGCCAGAAAGAGTGGTGGATCATGGCGATTCCTTTGCACGGGGTCGTTGCATTGTATAGCTCATCGTCGCGGCCCCGTCCGATCCGCGCGCGCCATGGCGGCAAGATTCACGTTATCAATGACGCACCCGGCCTTATTTGCCCTATCCCTCATAGCTGCTAACGTCCGCAGAGCCCCGCCTTTCGTAGCGTGAGAGAAGCGGCCCGGACAACTCAGGTAACGAGGACAAGAACAATGCAGCCTGATTTCTGGAATGACAAACGCCCGGCCGGAGTGCCCACCGATATCGATCTGGGGGCCTACAAGTCGGTGATCGAGGTGTTCGAGCGTTCCTGCAAGAAATTCGCCGACCGCCCGGCCTTCAGCAACATGGGCGTGACCATGACCTACGCCGAGCTGGAGCGCTACAGCGCGGCCTTTGCCGGTTATCTGCAGAGCAGCACCGACCTGGTGCCGGGCGATCGTATCGCGGTGCAGATGCCCAATGTCCTGCATTACCCGATCGCCGTGTTCGGCGCCTTGCGCGCCGGGCTGATCGTGGTCAACACCAACCCGCTGTACACCACCCGGGAAATGCGCCACCAGTTCAAGGATTCCGGAGCGCGAGCCCTGGTGTACATGAACCTGTTCGGGCAGAAGGTCGAGCAAGTGCTGCCCGAGACCGATATCCAGTTCCTGATCGAGGCGAAGATGGGCGACCTGATGCCGTCCGCCAAGGGCTGGCTGGTCAATACCCTGGTCGACAAGGTCAAGAAAATGGTGCCGGCCTATCGCTTGCCCCAGGCCGTTTCCTTCAAGAGCGCGCTGCGCCTGGGCCGTGGCCAGCCGATCAAGCCTTTGAACGCCCGCCTGGACGACGTCGCCGTGCTGCAATACACCGGCGGCACCACCGGGCTGGCCAAGGGTGCGATGCTGACCCACGGCAACCTGGTGGCCAACATGCAACAGGTCCGTGCCTGCCTCGAGCAACGGGGCCCGGATGGCCATCCGCTGCTGCACGAAGGCCAGGAGGTGATGATCGCGCCGTTGCCGCTGTACCACATCTATGCCTTCACCGCGAACTGCATGTGCATGATGGTCACCGGCAACCACAACGTGCTGATCACCAACCCGCGGGACATCGGCGGTTTCATCAAGGAGCTGAAGCAGTGGCGCTTCTCGGCGCTGCTGGGGCTGAACACGCTGTTCACCGCGCTGATGGATCATCCCGAGTTCAAGACCCTCGACTTCTCCAATCTCAAGTTCACCAACTCCGGGGGCACGGCGTTGGTCAAGGCCACCGCCGAGCGTTGGGCGCAGGTGACGGGCTGTCGTATCACCGAAGGCTACGGCCTGACCGAAACCTCGCCCGTGGCCTGCACCAACCCTTACGGCGACCAGTCGCGCCTGGGCTCGGTGGGCTTGCCGGTGCCGGGCACGACCCTCAAGGTCATCGACGATGAGGGCGTCGAGCAGCCGCTGGGCGAGCGCGGCGAACTGTGCATCAAGGGGCCGCAGATCATGAAAGGCTACTGGCAGAAACCGGAGGCCACCGAGGAGGTGCTGGATGCCGAGGGCTGGTTCAAGTCCGGCGATATCGCGGTGATCGATCCGGATGGCTTCGTGCGTATCGTCGATCGCAAGAAGGACATGATTATCGTCTCGGGTTTCAACGTGTACCCCAATGAAATCGAGGACGTGGTAATGGCCCACCCGAAAGTCGCCAACTGCGCGGTGATCGGCGTGCCGGACGAGCGTTCGGGGGAGGCGGTGAAGCTGTTCGTGGTGGCCCGCGAGTCAGGGGTCAGCCTCGAAGAGCTGAAGGCCTACTGCAAGGAAAACTTCACTGGCTACAAGGTGCCGAAACACATCGTGTTGCGTGAGTCGTTACCGATGACGCCGGTAGGCAAGATCCTGCGCCGGGAGTTGCGCGACATCGCCTGATGTTTCACCGCATGTAACAGTCCCGCGCTATAGCGCGGCTATCGCGAGCAAGCTCGCCCCTACAGGGAACCGTACATTTCCTGTAGGGGCGAGCTTGCTCGCGATGCTTTTGAAGGGTCGAAAAGCCCATTCCAGAGCCTTGCACGGCTGGATAGAATTTTTACTCTAAAAGTGACTATTAAATATTCTTGAGTCACAAAAGTGACTGTTTTGGCCGATTTTGGCTCTAGGCGGCCTTTGGCAAAGCTGCTACTCTCGGCGCGCTTTGTGACTTCTCGGCCTATGTAGACAGCCAGACTCACCAACAATAGACATCAATAAAAAACACACACAAATAATAATCGCATCAAATGCGCTGACGAATTCGCGTTGCTGAGGAGTGGGCTTCCATGATCCAAGACTTTTGGAAGGATAAGTACCCAGCTGGGATTGCTGCCGATATCAATCCAGACGAGTATCCGAATATTCAGGCGGTGTTGAAGCAGTCCTGCCAACGTTTTGCCAACAAACCGGCCTTTAGCAACCTCGGCAAGACACTCACCTACGGTGAGCTGTACGAACTGTCCGGTGCTTTTGCCGCGTACCTGCAACAGCATACCGATTTGCAACCCGGCGATCGAATCGCCGTGCAACTGCCCAACGTCCTGCAGTACCCGGTCGCGGTATTCGGCGCCATCCGCGCCGGCCTGATCGTGGTCAACACCAACCCGCTGTACACCGCGCGGGAAATGGAACACCAGTTCAACGACTCCGGCGCCAAGGCCCTGGTCTGCCTGGCCAACATGGCGCACCTGGCCGAAGCCGTGGTGCCCAAGACCGGCGTCAAGCATGTGATCGTCACTGAAGTGGCGGACCTGCTGCCACCGCTCAAGCGCCTGCTGATCAACAGTGTCATCAAGTACGTGAAGAAGATGGTGCCGGCCTATCACCTGCCCAAGGCCGTCAAGTTCAACGACGTGCTGAGCCAGGGCCACGGCCAGCCGGTCAAGGACGCCAACCCGGCCAGCAGCGATGTCGCCGTGCTGCAATACACCGGCGGCACCACCGGCGTGGCCAAGGGCGCGATGCTGACCCATCGCAACCTGGTGGCGAACATGCTGCAGTGCAAGGCGCTGATGGGCTCCAACCTCAATGAGGGTTGCGAGATCCTGATCACCCCGCTGCCGCTGTACCACATCTATGCCTTCACCTTTCATTGCATGGCGATGATGCTGATCGGCAACCACAACATCCTGATCAGCAACCCGCGCGACCTGCCGGCGATGGTCAAGGAACTGTCGAAGTGGAAGTTCAGCGGTTTTGTCGGCCTCAACACCCTGTTCGTCGCCCTGTGCAACAACGAAGCCTTCCGCAAGCTGGATTTCTCGGCGCTGAAAGTCACCCTGTCCGGCGGCATGGCGCTGCAACTGGCGGCGGCCGAGCGTTGGAAAGACGTGACCGGTTGCCCGATCTGCGAAGGTTACGGCATGACCGAAACCAGCCCGGTGGCCACCGTCAACCCGATCCAGAACATCCAGATCGGCACCATCGGCATCCCGGTGCCGTCGACCCTGTGCCGGATCATCGACGACGCTGGCACCGAGCTGCCCCTGGGCGAAATCGGCGAGCTGTGCGTCAAGGGCCCGCAGGTCATGAAGGGCTACTGGCAGCGCCAGGACGCCACCGACGAGGTGATGAGCGACGGCTGGCTGAAGACCGGTGATATCGCGCTGATCCAGCCTGATGGCTACATCCGCATTGTCGATCGCAAGAAAGACATGATCCTGGTCTCCGGTTTCAACGTTTATCCGAACGAGCTGGAAGACGTGCTGGCGGGCCTGCCGGGCGTGTTGCAGTGCGCGGCGATCGGCGTGCCGGACGAGAAGTCGGGCGAGTCGATCAAGATCTTCATCGTCGCCAAGCCAGGCGTGACCCTGACCAAGGAGCAAGTGATGGAGCACATGCGCGCCAACGTCACCGGCTACAAGGTGCCCAAGGCCGTCGAGTTCCGCGATGCGCTGCCGACCACCAACGTCGGCAAAATCCTGCGTCGCGAATTGCGCGACGAAGAGCTGAAAAAGCTGGGCGTGAAGAAGTAACACGCTAGGCAAACAAAAAGCCCCGCATCCGCGGGGCTTTTTATTGGGTGTTTGTGTAGCCGCTGCCGAAGGCTGCGATCGACCTCGCAGAGGGCGCTGTTCTTGCCGGCGCAGGAGCTCCTGCGGACCTTGCGCAGCCTGCGGCAGCGGCTACAGGTGGATCACTGCTGGAACTGCGCGAAGTTCACGCCGGTGCCGGCGGGGCGCACGTCCTTCAGGAACGAGTCCTTGTCGGCGCTCAGTTCCAGGCTCAGGGCCGCCTTGCGCTTGCCAGCGTTGCGTACCACCAGGCCTTCGAGCTTTTCCCGCAGGAACAGGGTCGGCACTTTCAGGTGCAGCAACTGGTCGGTGCCCGGGGTGTACAGCAGCAGGTGGACCCATTCGTACTGCCCGATGGCCAGGCGGCCGACCGGCAGATCGAACCACCAGATATTGCGGCTGCGGCTCAGTTCCGCGAAGTGGCAGTTGTTGACGCCCAGCACCGCACCGCCCAGTTCCTGGTTCCGGCGGGCGATGGCCAGCTTTTTATCGAGTTTCATAACATTCCTACGGATTGGATCTTCAGCGCAGTGCCTGAATACGTTGCGCATTCTCGTGGGTTGGTCGCCAAACATAAAGCGCAACCTGCGTGCGGCGGGCAAATAAGGCGATGAAAGGCCCCGCTGAAAATAATTGAAACTCCGCGCAACGGCCTTGGGTCAACCTCAGGGCAGGACCCCAAACCCTCGATTGTTCTACGGATCTATGGATCTACGGAGAAACACCATGGGCAGCACAGCAGACAAGGCAAAAGGCCTGGCCAATGAGGCCGTTGGCAATATCAAGCAAGGAGTCGGCAAAGCGACTGATAACGATCGGTTGGAAACCGAAGGCAAGATTCAGGAAAAGAAAGGTGAAGCGCAGCAAACCCTCGGCAAGGCCAAGGATGCGGTGAAAAAGACCATCGACAAGGCCTGATTCACTGGCTCGCACTGCGACACGACGGCCATCCTCGGATGGCCGTTTTTACATCGGCCATGGCACCCAAACAGGACGAAACGGTTCAAAATCGCCAAACTAGGCTAGTTTGTTGTACAAAACGGCCCCTGAGTCGCCACCGACCCTGAATTCTTGCGGCGAAAGGAGACGCTATGTTCTTGCCGAATTTGAAAGGCCTGCCCCTGCATCGTGTGCTGGTGCGCACGGTCACTGAGTTCATCGACGATGAAATGTCGACCTACGCCTCGGCACTGGCCTATCAGATGCTGTTTTCGTTGTTCCCCTTCATTCTGTTCCTGATCGCCTTGATCGGTTTCCTGCACCTGCCGGACTTCTTCTCCTGGTTGCGCCTGCAATCGGAACTGGTGTTGCCGCCCCAGGCGCTGGAGCAGGTCAACCCGGTGATCGACCAGTTGCAGCAATCCAAGGGCGGCCTGCTGTCGGTGGGTATCGTGATTGCCCTGTATACCGCCTCGGCCGGCGTGCGGCTGATGATGAGCGCGATGAACGCCGCTTATGACGTGGTGGAAAAACGCCCGTTGTGGAAACGTTTTCCGCTGTCGATTTTCTACACCATCGGCATCGCCGGCATGCTCCTGGCGGCCGCGGCCTTGATGGTGCTCGGCCCGCAGGTGATGGGCTGGATCGCCGCGCAGGTCGGCCTGGAGGACTTTATCGTCACGGTCTGGACCATCCTGCGCTGGCCGGTGATCGTGATCCTGATGATGGTCGCCGTGGCGCTGATCTACTACGTGATGCCCGACGTGAAGCAGGAGTTCCGCTTCATCACCCCGGGCTCGGTGCTGGCGGTGGTGGTGTGGATCATCGCCTCGTTGGGCTTCGCCTTCTATGTGAAGACCTTTGCCAACTACAACGCCATGTATGGCAGTATCGGAGCGATCATCGTCCTGCTGCTGTACTTCTATATTTCCTCGGCGGTGCTGTTGCTGGGGGCCGAGATGAATGCGGCGATCGAGCACATGTCGTCCGACGGCAAGAACCCTGGAGAAAGGGTGCCCGGCGAGCACGACGAACCCAAACAACACGTATCGGGACTGGGCCGGGACCACTCGCTCAAGCCGACCACTGACGAAGTCTGATCATGATCCGTGAAATCCTCAAAATGGGCGACGAGCGCCTGCTGCGCATTGCGCCACCGGTGCCGCCCGAGATGTTCGACAGCCCCGAGCTGTGGCAACTGATCGACGACATGTTCCAGACCATGGAAAGCGTCGGCGGGGTCGGCCTGGCCGCGCCGCAGATCGGCGTCGACCTGCAACTGGTGATCTTCGGTTTCGAGCACAGTGAGCGTTACCCGCAAGCCGAGGCCGTGCCGCAGACCATCCTGATCAATCCGCTGATCACGCCCTTGAGCCCGGTGCTGGAAGAAGGCTGGGAAGGCTGCCTGTCGGTGCCGGGGCTGCGCGGCGCGGTCGAGCGTTATCAGCACATTCGCTACGAAGGCGTCGACCCCAGGGGCGAACCGATCGTGCGCCTGGCCTCGGGTTTCCACGCACGGGTGGTGCAGCACGAATGCGATCACCTGATCGGACGCCTGTACCCGTCGCGGATCCGCGACTTCAGCAAGTTCGGTTTTACCGAAGTAATGTTCCCCGACCTCGATCCCCACGCCGACGATTGAAACAGACAGCCAGAAACGTCGGTTTCATGGACCTGCCGGAGGCCGGTTTGCCGCCGAGGTGGGTCCGCGCTCCAGGGCCCGTGATCACACCCTGTCGCGGGTCGAGCTGACCAAAGGATCGATGCCCATGGCGATCAGGCTCTTGCTCCTGCGATAACGCTCCAGGCGATCCGCCAGGGCCTGGGGCAGGGCGGGGGCGGTGGCAAAGCCCATGCGTTCGTACAGGGCTTGCAGGTCCGGATGACAGAACAGCCACAGCGGCCCCGGCAGCTGCGCGCGTGCCCGTTCGACCAGCATCGCGGCAATGCCCTGGCCGCGATGGGCCGGGTCGACGAACAGCCCGGTCAGCCAGTGGCCCTGGGCGATGGGCGTGAGGTTCAGCCCGGCAATGATCGCTCCCCGTTTCGCCACCCAGGATTGCCCTTCGCCGGCCGCGCGCATTGGCGAGTTATGGGCGCGATAGAACTTGTTCAGCAGCGGTCGCAGGGTGTCGGCAAGCAGCAGGTATTGGGTGTCGGGCATGGGTTTTCGCAGGGTGGGCCTGGGCGGTGATTATAAAAGTACGAAGTGCGCGGGATAGGTGTATACCAGATGAACGATCCCCTGCGAGTGGAGTGTGCATCATGTCCAAAGGTATGAATGCCAAAAAGACGGCGAAGAAAAAACCCAGCCGGACCGCCGATGAAAAGCGCGCGGACAAGAAAGCCAAGAAGACCGAGCACAATATTTTCGGTCATTGATCCCCTACGAAGCCCGCCCCGCGGGCTTCCTTGTTTTTGCTTCTAGCTTCTAAGTAAATAACCCATCGATCTG
Organism: Pseudomonas sp. LAMO17WK12:I10; assembly: GCF_900215185.1. Taxonomy (NCBI): domain Bacteria; kingdom Pseudomonadati; phylum Pseudomonadota; class Gammaproteobacteria; order Pseudomonadales; family Pseudomonadaceae; genus Pseudomonas; species Pseudomonas sp. LAMO17WK12:I10. The sequence goes on from NZ_OBDX01000004.1 coordinate 99,364, forward strand.
CAAGTTTTCCCCTTCTCGTTGCACAGAACAGCAAGACGCCGAAGGTTCGCCCCTCGGCCAGCCCCTGTCCTGAGTAGCGCCATGGCCCATTACTTTGATCCGCTGCACCGCGAACAAATCGACACCCTGCGCCAGAGCTTCACCGCCCGCACCGAATGGCCCACCTGGCTGTTGCTGATCGGCACCAGCGCCAGCTGGTTCGCCGTGCTGCTGGCCAGCCCGCTGCTGGGGCTGTGGCCCAGTACCTTGTTGCTGATTCCGCTCCTGGTGCTGTGGCTGTCGGTGCAGCATGAGCTGCTGCACGGCCATCCCACGCGTTGGCTGTGGCTCAACAAGCTGCTGGGTTATGCGCCGTTTGCCGTCTGGTACCCCTATACCCTGTACCGCGACAGCCACCTGCAGCATCACCGTGACGAAGACCTGACCCTGCCCGGTCGCGACCCGGAGAGCCGTTACCTGGGCCAGCGGCAATGGCACAGCCGTTCGCTGTTCGAGCAGGGCCTGCACTGGTTGAACAAGACCCTGCTGGGGCGGCTGCTGCTCGGCGCGCCCCTGGCCTTGCTGGCGCTGGCGCGGGAGGAAGGGGCTCGCCTGCGCCAGGGGCAACGCCAGGCCTGGCTGATGTGGCTGACCCATGGTGCGCTGACCCTGCTGATGCTGGCCTTCATTACCCGCTACAGTGTGTTGCCGGCCTGGCATTACCTGCTGCTGGTGAGCGTGCCGGCGCTGTCGGTGGCGATGGTCCGTTCCTACTACGAACACCGCCCCCATGCCCGGGTGGAGCAGCGCACGGTGCTCAACGAAGCAGCATGGCCCTGGAGCTGGCTGTTCCTGCACCTCAACCTGCACCTGGTGCACCATGATTTGCCCGGGCTGCCGTGGTATTGCCTGCCACGGGCCTATCGGCAGCGCCGCGAACAATGGCAGGCGCGCAGCGGCGGCTTTGTGGTGCAGGGGTATGGCGAGCTGTTGCGGCGCCATGCCCTCACGCCGATCGACAGCCCGGAACATCCCTTCGCCCTGTAGTCGTGCCCGAAGAGCCTGAACCATGACCGCTTGTTATGCCGAACTTCTGATGTACGTCGCCCCCGAGCCGGTGCGCCAGGCCAATGAGCAGTGGCTGGCGGCGATCCTGCGGCGCCTCGACGGTGACCGGCTCGATGCCCGGGAACTGGACCTGATGCAGCTGTGGCTGTCGCCGCGCCTGCTGCTGACCCAGACCTGCGGTTACCCGCTGATGACCGCCCTGCGCGGCCAGGTCCGGGTGATCGGCCGGCCGCGTTACGAACTGCCGGACAGCACCGCCGGCAATCATTGCAGCCTGCTGCTCGGTCGCGATGACGACCCGCGCCGGACCTTGCAGGCCCTGCAAGGCAGTCGCGGGGTGATCAATGGCGAAGACTCCAACAGCGGCATGAACCTGCTGCGCCAGCGCCTCGCGCCGCTGCAGCGCGACGGCCGGTTTTTCGCCAGTGTCGGCATCAGCGGCAGCCACCGGGAAAGCCTGCGCTGGCTGCGCGAAGGGCGGGCCGACCTGGCCGCCATCGACAGCGTGACCTTCGCCTACCTGGCGCGTTATGCCGAGGAGGAGGTGGCCGGCCTGCGGGTGATCGCGCGCAGCGCTTTCAGCCCGACCCTGCCTTATATCGGTGTGGCCGGCCTTGGCGAGGAACAGGCCGAAGGCATTCGCGCGGCGATGAACCAGGCGCTGCTGGCACTGCCCGCAGTGGCCGAAACCCTCGGCCTGCGCGAGGTGCTGCCGGCCACTGAGGCGGACTACCAGATCCTGCTCGACTATCAGCGCGAAGCCGAAGAACTGGGTTACGCACGGCTACGTTGATGCCTTCGACCCTATCGCGAGCAGGCTCGCTCCTGCGGTCTGTGCATACCCTGTAGGAGCGAGCTTGCCCGCGAAAAAAACCATCGGGCGCTATTTTTTTAATTCCTTAAAATTCTATAAAAATGAAATTTAAATATTATTAAAGAATAAGCCTTCCTTGTTAGGATCGCCGCACCGGAACACCGGACATACCGCGCAACCTTCTTCATTGGAGCCACTATGTCCGGCGCCGACACGACCCACAGCGACTATGTGGGCGCTCTGTTCCGCAGTCATTACGACTGGCTGTGCAGCCGCCTGCGTTACCACCTGCATCACTCCCTGGATGCCAGCGCGAGCGCCGAAGACATTGCCGCCGATACCTTCGTCCAGCTGTTGAGCAGGCCCGAAGTGCTGCCGATTCGTCAGCCACGGGCCCTGCTGACCACCATTTCGCAACGCCTGGTGTATCAGCTGTGGCGCCGCCGCGACCTGGAGCGGGCCTACCTCGACGCCGTGCAGCATGACGACGAAGCCGTGCAGCCCTCGCCCCAGGACCTGGCGCAGATGCTCGAGGCGCTGGAAGTCATCGACCGCCTGCTCGACGGCCTGCCGGCCAAGGTCAAGGCGACCTTCCTGCTGTCCCAGGTCAACGGCCTGACCTACCCGCAGATCGCCGAGCAACTGGGCATTTCGCAACGTTCGGTCAGCGACTACATGACCCGGGCCGCCCAGCGTTGTCTGCGCCTGAGCCTGGAATGACATGAGCCGCGAACCGAGTCGGGAACAGCTGATCGACGATGCCACCCGCTGGTGGGTGCTGATGAATTCGGGGCAGGCCAGCGAGGCCGAGCGTCGTGCCTACCAGCGCTGGCGCGACGCGGACCCGCGGCACGAGCAACTGTGTCGCCAGCTGGAAACCCGCCTTGGGGTGTTCCAGGTGCCGATTGCCCAGGGCGTCGATGGCGAGCTGTTGCAGCGGGCGCTGAACGCGCCGAGCAGTCGGCGCAAGGTGCTGCAGCGGGCCTTGCTCGGCGCCGGGGTGGTACTGGGCGCCGGTGCGCTGGTCAGCCAGCGTGGCCTGCCTTTGGCCGAGCTGACCGCGGACCTGCACACCGGCACCGGCCAGCGCCAGTCGCTGATCCTGCCGGACGGCAGCGAGTTGCGCCTGAATGCCCGGAGCGCGGCGAACATTGATTTCGATCGCCAGCGTCGGGTGGTGCATTTGCTGGACGGTGAGGTGTTGCTGAACCTGGCCAGCGATCCGGCCCGACCGTTTTTCATCCACACCGCGCAAGCACGGATCCAGGCCACGGGCAGCCGCCTGCTGGTGCGCGAACGCGATGGCCAGGGGCATGCCACGGCCCTCAACGGCCCCTTGGACATCGCCGCGGGCGGTGGCGAGCGCCTGCAATTGCCCGGTGGCCATGAGGTGGCCTACGACGCCTTGCATTTCGGTCCGGTGCGCCCGAGCCGTGGCAGTGCCACGGCCTGGGTCGATGGTTTGCTGGAGCTGCGCGACACGCCGCTGTCGGAGGTGGTCGAGGCACTGCGCCCGTATCGACGCGGGGTGTTGCGCCTGGATCCGGCCATCGCCGGGTTGCGGGTCAGTGGCCTGTTCCGCCTGGACAACCCGCAACAGATCCTCGACAGCCTGGCCCGTACCTTGCCGATCCGCGTCACCCGCCATACCGAGCTGTGGGTGACCCTGAGTGCCGCCTGAAACCCGCTTCTGTAGGCGCGAGGCTTGCCCGCAATGGCGGTTTCCTTGGTCCACCGCATTGGCGGCATCGCGCGCGCTCCTGCAGAAGCATTGGCCTGCGCCGCGTGCGGTGGTTCTAAGACCATAACCAAACGATCTGCAAGTTTTCCCCCGGCCGTTGCACATCACTCCCGTAAACGCTGCGGGGAGCAGCGTTGTTGGATGTCTTTGGGGGGAGTCATGTTACCTATATCCACAACCGTGCAGCGTCGTTCGCGCCTGGCCTTGGCCATCGGCCCCTTGGCCGCGGTGTTTTTCACGGGCGCCCAGGGGGCCGAAGCCGCCCGGCAGCAATATCACCTGGCACCCGGTCCGCTGGACGAGGTGCTGCTGAGCATCAGCCGGCAAAGCGGCCAGGTGATTTCCTTTACCCCGCAGCTGGGCAATTACTCGTCGGCCACGGTCGACGGTTCGTTGTCCGCCGAGCAGGCGGTGGCGGCCGCCTTGCGCGGCACTGGCCTGCAACTGCAAGTCAGCCCGGATGGCGCGTTCATCATCAAGGAAGGCCCGCAACCGGCGAGCTCGGCTGGCAGCAGGGCCAAGGCCCAGGCCCAGACCAGCGAAGCCGCGGCGCCGACCCTCGACCGGGTGGTGGCCATCGGCACCCGGCGCAGCGACGCCACGGCCCTGACCAGCGCGGCGCCGGTGGACGTGATCAACAGCGAAGAGCTGGTGCAGACCGGCGCCACCAGCCTCAACCAGGCGCTGTTCCAACTGCTGCCGTCGTTCAACTTTCCGCAGAACCAGAGCGCCACCCGCGGGCAGAACCCCAAGGGCGCTTCCCTGCGCGGGCTGTCGCCGGACCAGACCCTGGTACTGATCAACGGCAAGCGCCGGCATGCCTCGGCGGTGGTCAACATCTCCGGCGGCGTGCCGTTCATTGGCGCGCAGCCGGTGGACCTGGACATGATCCCCATCAGCGCCATCGACCATGTCGAAGTGCTGCGTGACGGCGCCTCGGCGCAGTACGGTTCCGACGCGGTGGCCGGGGTGGTCAATATCGTGCTCAAGGAACGCGACAGCGGCGGCCAGCTCAACACCCAGCTGGGCCAATACGCCCAGGGCGACGGCTTCAGCAAGAGCGCCGACGGCTGGTATGGCCTGGGCCTGCCGGGGGATGGTTTCCTGACCCTGAGCTTCAACGGGCTGAACAACAAACCCACCGACATCGGCGACAAATATGAAGCCGGCGGCCAGTTGCAGGACCCGCGCTGGGGCGGCGCCAGTCGCGACAAATACAACCTGGCGGCCAACGCCGAAGTCGGCCTCAGCGATCAATGGCGGCTCTACAGCTTTGCCACCTTCGGCCAGGACAAGTCGGTCAATAACACGCCGCCGCTGCTGGCCAGCAACCCTAACAACGTCGCCTCGATCTACCCCAACGGCACCATTCCCAAGTACCGCTACCGCTATGAGGATGGCGCGCTGACCGTGGGCAGCCGCTACGAGGATGAGCGCATCGGGCGCTTTGACCTCAGCGCCACCTACGGCCGCGACAAGCATGACGAACTGGCCTTCAACACGGTCAACCCGAGTTACGGCGCCAACAGCCCGACCAAGTTCGACGTGGCGACGCTGGTCAACGAACAGACCAACCTGACCCTGGATTACGCCAAGGACCTGGACGTCGTCTGGTCGGAGCATCCGCTCACCGTCTCGGCGGGGGTGGCCTATCGCGACGAGCAGTACCGGCTGGAGGAGGGCGACTATGCCTCCTATTCCTTCGGCGGCATCGACGGCGTGCAGGTTGGCGCGGTGCAGGCGTCCGGCCTGACCCCGGACGATGCCGGGACCTACAAGCGGCATGTCGGCGGGGTGTATTTCGGCCTGGAAAACCAGGTCACCGACAAGTTCCAGCTCGGCCTTGCCGGGCGCACCGAGCACTATTCCGACTTCGGCTCGGCCACCACCGGCAAGCTCTCGGCGCGCTACGACTTCACCCCGCAGGTAGGCCTGCGGGCCACGGTCAACAACGCCTATCGCGCGCCGACCCTGGGGCAGATCGGCACTTCCTGGACCACCACTACCAACGTCGATATCAACGGCAACCCGGTGCTGACCCGCATGCTCCCGGCCGACCACCCGGCAGCCCGCGCCCTGGGCGCGCAGTCGCTGAAGCCGGAGAAGTCCACCAACTATTCCCTGGGCCTGGTGCTGCGGCCGAGCGAGCAGGCGTCGCTGACCATCGACGCCTACCAGATCTCCATCCGCGACCGCCTGCTCTACAGCGGCGGGATTTCCGGGCCGGACGCCGAGCGGATTCTCAGCGAGGCCGGGTTCGGCCAGTACACCTGGGCGCAGTTCATGACCAACGCCGCCGACACCCGCACCCGCGGCGTCGACATCGTCGGCAAGTACAACCTCGACCTGCAACGCTACGGCGCCCTGAGCCTGTCGGCCGGCTACACCAAGGCGCGCACCACCATCGAGAAGATCCATTCCAACCCGTTCGGCTTCGACGTGCTGACCCGCGAAGCCCAGGGCTTCCTCGAACATGGCTACCCCGAAGACAAGCTGGTGCTGGGGGCGATCCATCGCTACGGCCCCTGGACCATCGCGCTGTCCGAGACCCGCTACGGCGAGTACCGCAAATACGCGGCGTCGGCGCCCAACGCGCAGTACGACCAGACCTTCTCCGCGCAGTGGAACACCGACCTGGACGTCAACTACGCCTTCACCCGGCAACTGCGCCTGTCGGTGGGCGCCAACAACCTGTTCGACAGTAAGCCCGACGACTTCAACAGCCGCCTGCGCCAGACCCCGGGGCAGCAGTACAGTTACCTGTCGCCGTCGGCGCCGGAGGGGGCGTTCTACTACACCAAGCTCAGCTACGACTTTTAACCCTGTAGCCGCTGCCGAAGGCTGCGCCAAGGTCCGCAGGACCTTCCCGGCGGTCTTGAAACCCACGAACAACCAGCAAGAGGCTCACCATGAAGATCATCAAACACCTGCTCGGCACCTCGCTGCTGACCTTCAGCCTGCTGGCCCAGCAGGCACCGGCGGCGGACCGGGTGGCGCCGATCCACTTCGGCGACATCACCTGGGAAAGCGGCAGCCTGATCACCGAGGTGCTGCGGCTGATCGTCGAGAAGGGCTACGGCTATCCAACCGAGACCCTGCCCGGCAGCACCGTCAGCCTCGAAGCGGCGCTGGCCAAGAACGATATCCAGGTGATCGGCGAAGAGTGGGCCGGGCGCAGTCCGGCCTGGGTCAAGGCCGAAGCCGAGGGCAAGGTGTTCGGCCTGGGCGATACGGTCAAAGGCGCCACCGAAGGCTGGTGGGTGCCGGAATACGTGATCAAGGGCGACGCCGCGCGCGGCATCAAGCCGCTGGCGCCGGAGCTGAAATCGGTGGCCGACCTGGCGCGCTACAAGGAGGTGTTCCGCGATCCGGAAGACCCGGGCCGTGGGCGCTTTCTCAACAGCCCCACCGGCTGGACCTCGGAAATCGTCAACAGCCAGAAACTCAAGGCCTATGGGCTGAGCGACAGCTTCGTGAACTTCCGCACCGGTTCCGGCGCGGCCCTGGATACCGAGGTCAGCTCGTCGATCCGCCGTGGCAAACCGGTGCTGTTCTACTACTGGTCGCCGACGCCGCTGCTGGGCAAGTTCAAGCTGGTGAAGCTCGAAGAACCGGCCTTCGATGCCGAGGCCTGGAAGACCCTGGCCGATGCCAACAACCCCCATCCGCGGGGTACCCGCTCGATGCCGGCGCACCTGGCCATCGGCGTGTCCGCGCCGTTCAAGGCGCAGTACCCGGAACTGGTGAGTTTCTTTGAAAAGGTCGACCTGCCGATCGACCTGCTGAACCGCACCCTGGGCCGGATGAGCGAAACCCGCCAGCCACCGCGCCAGGTCGCCGAGGCCTTCCTGCGCGAGCAACCGCAGGTCTGGCAAGGCTGGGTGCCGAGCGAAGTCGCCAGCCGCGTCAGCGCCGCGCTGTAAGCCGATCCCGCTGTTGCTCCTGCATTGGCCGGTGGCATTTCTGGCTTCTGTAGGAGCCAGGCTTGCTGGCGATGCGGCCACCACGCAGTGCCAGGGAGAGCGCTTTCGCGAGCAAGCTCGCTCCTACAGGGGGCTGTGTTTTTAATTGGTTTGGGAGTCACCGATGTTCAAAGGTTTTATCGTCACCCTGTGTCTCACGCTCTGCGCTTCGCTGGCCCTGGCCGCCAAGCCTGGGCAATTGCGTATCGGCTATCAGAAAAGTTCGGTGAGCATGGTCCTGGCCCGCGAGCACCAGTTGCTGGAGAAAGCCTTGCCGGGCACCCAGGTGCAATGGATCGAATTCCCCGGCGGCCCGCAGCTGATCGAGGCGCTGAACGGCGGCAGCGTCGATGTGGGCAATATCGGCGACATCCCGCCGATCTTCGCCCAGGCCGCGGGGATCGACCTGCAGTACATCGGCGTCGAGCCCAGCGACGGCAAGACCGAAGCCATCCTGCTACCCAGGAACAGCCAGGCGCAGAGCCTGGCCGACCTCAAGGGCAAGCGGGTGGCGTTGCTCAAGGGCTCCAGCGCGCACAATTTTTTCCTCAAGAGCCTGCAGCGCGCCGGGCTGAAACTCAGTGACCTGAACCTGGTGTACCTGTCGCCGGCCGACGCCCGCGCGGCGTTCGAGCAGGGCAAGCTGGACGCCTGGGTGATCTGGGACCCTTACTATTCGGCGGCCCTGCTCGACGGCAGCGCACGCCTGCTCAGTGATGGCCAGGGCCTGGATTCCGGCGGCAGCTTCTACATCGCCAGCGGTGCCTTCGTGCGCCAGCACGGCGCTGCCGTCGCCCCCATCCTCAAGGCCTTCGGCGCGGCCCAGCAGCTGTCCTTCGACCAGCGCGACGCCAGCATCGACAGCATGGCGCGCATCCTCGGCCTGCAACGGCCGGTGGTGGAAAGCTACTTCAGCCATCGTTCGCGCTCGCCGCTGCAGGGCATCGATGCCCGGGTCGTGGCCAGCCAGCAGCGCACCGCCGACCTGTTCCTCGCCAACCACTTGATCCCCAAGGCCGTGCGGATCGAGCAGATCGTGTTCAAGAGCGAGTGAGGCCCATGCAACCCATCTATATCGATTTTCTCAACGGCCTGGACATCGCCGAGCTGGCCCTGAGCAACGACGAAATCCTCGCCGCCATCGAAGCCGGCCTGGCGCTCCAGGGCCGTGGCGAGGCGGTGATCGAACCGCGCACCCACCTGATTCCCGGGGGTGCAATCAACGGCCATTTCAACGTGCTGCGCGGGGTGCTGGGGGGCGACATCGGTCACGCCGGGGTCAAGGTGGTGGGCGACTTCGTCGACAACTACCGCCAGGGTCTGCCCTCGGAACTGGCGATCCTCAACCTGCTGGACCCGGCCACCGGCGTGCCCCAGGCGATCCTCGACGCCTCGGCGATCACCGATATGCGCACCGGCGCGATCACCGCCATCGGCGCCAAGTACCTGGCGCGCCCGGACAGCAAGGTGCTGGCGCATATCGGCGCCCGCGGCACGGCGTACTGGAACGTGCGGCTGCTGGACCACCTGTTCGACTTCGAGGAAATCCGCGTGCACTCGCGTCGCGAAGACAGTCGCGAGGCCTTTGCCGAACGCCTGCGCCGCGACCTGGGCAAGCCGGTGATCGTCACCCACGACTGGGAGAGCGCGGTGCGCGGCGCGGATATCGTGGTCGAGGCCTCGCGGCTGAACCAGCCCGAACCTTTGCTGCGCACCGAATGGATCAAGCCCGGCGCCTTTGTCGTGCCCTACGGCACCATGAGCGCGGTGGAGCTGTCGCTGACCGACATCATGGACAAGCTGGTGGTGGACGATTGGGGCCAGTGCAAGGGCGGCCTGTTCGGTTCGCTGCGGGCCCATGTCGAGGCCGGCAAACTCAGTGAGCAGACCCTGCACGCCGAGCTTGGGCAGATAGTCGCGGGCCAGCGCAGCGGCCGGCAACACGCCGAGGAAAACATCCTGTTCTGGCACCGCGGCCTGAGCCTCAGCGATATCGCCCTGGGCCACGCCCTGCTGCAAAAAGCCCGGCGCCTGGGCATCGGCCAGCGGCTGCGATTCGCATGATCGGCCTGGGCCCGGAAGGCCTGGCGCTGACCGACCTGCTGCGCGTTGCCCGCGAGGAGGCGGCGCTGCAATTGACCCTGGCCGCCCGGCAACGGATCGCCGCCGGCCATGGACTGTTGCGGGAACGGATGGCCGCGGGCGACTCGATCTACGGCGTGACCACGGGCCTGGGCGCGGCGGTGGATGTGACCCTGACCCAGCCGGATGACGACCTGCAACGGCGCATTCCCCTGGGCCGGGCCGTGGGCCTCGGGCGCCTGGCCACGCGGCCTGAACTGCGGGCGATGATTGCCGCGCGCCTGGCCGGGCTGGTCCAGGGCCGCTCGGGTATTTCCCTGGCCAGCGCCGACAGCCTGCTGGCCTTGCTCAACGCCGGGATCGAACCCGAGGTGCCGTTGCTTGGCTCCCTTGGGGAAAGCGACCTGGCGCCATTGGCGCACCTGAGCCTGGCGCTGATCGGCGAAGGTTGGGTGCGCTGGCGCGGCGAGCGGCTGCCGGCGCGGCAAGCCTTGCAGCGCAGTGGCCTGCAACCGGCTTGGCTGGTGGGCAAGGACGGTCTGGCGCTGGTCTCGGCGAATGCCGCGAGCATTGGTCTGGGGGCCTTGTTGCTGGCCGAAGCCGACCAGGCCCTGGACAGTGTGCTGGCGGCGCTGGCGTTGTCCTGCGAAGGCTATCGGGCCAACCTCAGCCCCTTCCAGCCCTGGGCGTCGCGCTTGCGGCCGGCGGCGGGCCAGGCCGAGCAATCGGCGGCGTTGCTGGAGTTGCTGGAGGGCGGCCAGTTGCGCCAGCCCGGCAGCGCCCGGCGCTTGCAGGATCCCTTGAGCTTTCGCTGTGCCGGCGTGGTGCAGGGCGCGGCGCGACAGGCCTGGACGCAACTGCGCGAACATCTGCAACTGGAACTGGCCAGCGGCGCCGACAACCCGGCATTGATCGACGAGCAGCGCCAGGTCCTGGCTACCGCCAATTTCGACAGCACGCACCTGGCGCTCGCCGGGGAAGGCCTGGGGTTGGCTCTGAGCCGGGTCGCGGCCTGTTGCGCGGAGCGTATCGCCAAGCTGCTGTCACCGGCGTCCAGCGAGCTGCCGCGCTTTCTCATCGAGCGGCCCGGGCATGTCGGCATGGCCGCCTTGCAACGCAGTGCCGCGGCGCTGCTGGCGGAGATCGGCCATCTGGCCAATCCGCTGCCGGCGGTCTGCGTGCCGGTGGCCGATCGGGTCGAAGACTACGCCGGCCAGGCCCTGGCGGTGATCGAGAAAACCCGGCAACTGACCCTGCGCCTGGCCTGGCTGGCGAGCATCGAGCTGATAGTCGCGGCCCAGGCCATCGACCTGCGCGGGCCCTTGCAACTGGGTGTCGGCAGCGCCCGCATCCACCGCGCGGTGCGCAGCCAGGTAGCGTTTCTCGATCAGGATCGGCCGGGCTCGGTGGATGTGCTGGCCCTGACTGAATTTATTCAACGGGGAGGGCTGGGCTGAGCAGGCGAGCGGCTGCTGTAGGAGCCCAGCTTGCTGGCGATGCAGGCGGCGCGGTGTGTGCTAGCGCCGGCAATCGAGCTACACGGCTGCTTCGGCCGCCAGTGCCGCTTGCACCGCTTCGCGCTGGGCGATTCGCGCCTGGAAACCTGCCAGCGCCGGCCATTGTTCCAGGTCGATGGCGAAGCCGGCGGTCCAGCGCAGCACGGTGAACAGGTAGGCGTCGGCGACGCCGAAGGATTCGCCCAGCAGGTAACTCTGCTGCTCCAGCGTGCGATCCAGCAGCGCCAGGCGCTTGAACAGTTTCTGTCGGATCAGCGCCTGGGTCGCTTCGGGAAACTCAGGGTTGAACAGCCAGCCGAGGCCGCCATGGATCTCGCTGGAGACGAAGTTGAGCATCTCCTGCAAACGCACCCGTTGCCAGCTGCCATTGGCCGGCGCCAGGCCCGCCTGCGGCTTGAGGTCGGCGAGGTATTGCAGGATCGCCGGGCCTTCGGTCAGCACCTGGCCGTCCTCCAGTTCCAGCGCCGCCACATAACCCTTGGGGTTGATCGCCAGGAAGTCTCCGCCGTCGGCCGTGGTCTTGTTGCGGTTGTCGACCCGGACCAGGGTGAACGGCAGGGCCAGTTCGCGCAGCACGATATGCGGGGCCAGCGAGCAGGCGTTGGGCGAGAAATACAGGTTCATCGAGGGCTCTCCAGAGGGGGGAGATCAGTGTCATAGTCCGCACTGTTCTCAGTAAAATTAATCTTTCAGAAGAATCCCATAAGGACAGCTACTGCCATGATGAACCTGATGCACTGGCGCATGCTGGTGGCCGTGGCGGATACCGGCAACATCACCCGCGCCGCCGAGCGGGTCGGCATGACCCAGTCTGGCGCCAGCCAGGCCCTGGCGCTGCTCGAAGACAACCTGGGCGTGCAGCTGTTCACCCGGGAGAACCGCCAGACCCTGCCCACCGCCATTGGCGAACAGGTGGTGGAACAGGCGCGGCTGATGCTCGCGGCGTTGCAGAACATCCGCGACACCGCGGACGCCTGCCGGGACATTCAGCGCGGCACCATTCGCCTGGCGAGTTTCCCCATGGTGCTGGCGACTTTCCTGCCGCCGCTGCTACGGCGCTTCAAGCAGCTGTATCCGGGCATCCAGGTGGTGGCGCTGGAGGTCAGCGACGACGAGGTCGAGGCCTTGCTCGAGGCGCGCTTGATCGATGTCGGGGTGCTGCTCAACCCTGCGCCCGAGCGCAGGGTCGGCCTGCTGGGACGCGATGCCTGGGTGGCGGTGCTGCCGGCGGGGCATACCCTGGCGCGCCGCGCTCAGGAGCAGGGCGTGACCTTGCAGGAACTGGTGAGCCAACCCTTCGTGCTGGCCACCGGCGGCTGTTCGGTGAATGCCCGCAGCCTGGCGGTGGATGTCGGCCTGGAGCTGGCGGACGTGCGGGTCGAGGTGCGGGAGTGGAGCAGCGCCTTCACCCTGGTTCGCGAGCAAGTGGGGGTGACCCTGGTGCCGCAGATGACCTTGCCGGAGCAACGCCAGGGCCTGTGCGTGCTGCCGTTGAGCGTGCCGATCCAGCGCACCTTCGCCCTGGTGCTGGCCGAGGGCAGCGAACCGTCGCCGGCGCTGCGGGCCTTGCTCGATATGCTGGCCCAGGGCTGAGCGCAGCCGCTCAAGCCGCCCCATGAAACAGGGTTGCCGTGGGGAACCCTGTTTCGACTAGCCGATTAAAGCGCCGCGAGGAACTTGTCGGCGACTTGTTTCTCGACGCCGTTGGCGTCCTTCTCGACTTGCGCCAGCTTCAGCTTGTCCTGGACCCGCTGGGCGATTTCCTGAGCCACCGCCTGCTGTTTCTCCGGCGGCAGGTTTTTCAGGTCTTCCTCGGTAATGCCCATCTCTTCGAGGATGCGGTCGCGCATACGCTGTTCAGGGGACTTGCTCATGTAGTCCTTGAACTCATCCAGGGCCGGGCCCTGGGTGGCGCTGTTGGCTTGCGCGATGCTGGCGGTCGGCGGGGTGGCCTGCAGCAGCACGCGGGTCTTGGCGAAGGCCGCCGCGACATTGTCGTTGACCGTGTTGCCGGCCTGCTGCACGGCCTGGGACGCTTGCAGGGTCGCGGTGTTCTGCACGTTCTGCATCAAACCGCTGTACAGCGCGCTGGCGGCCGCGGTGCTCGGGTCCATGTCGGACCGCTGGGTGGGCTGGATCGCCGAGGTTTTCTGGGCACTGACCAACATGATTGGGTACCTGTGTGTAAGGGCTATCGAAGGCTGCGCAGCAATTTGCATGCCGCCACCCTGCAGCGCCCCCGGGACGGGGCTCTTTGCCAGGGATTTGCGCCGATTGCCCGGCAAGGCTGGCGGCGCGCGGCGGACAAGCCTTGCCGCTTGCGGCCAGCGGCGACCGGTCAACGCTGGGCGATATTCTCCAGGGCCAGGTTGCGGGTACGCGGGCCAAAACGGCCGATGGTGAACATCACGATCAGCATGCTGCCGACAATGAATGCCAGGACCCCGGGTGTACCGAAGTGATCGAGGAAAAAGCCGATCAGCAGGCTGCTGAACACCGTCGACAGGCGGCTGAACGAGTAGCAGAAACCCATCGCCCGGGCGCGGATATTGGTGGGGAACAGCTCGCTTTGATAGGAGTGGTAACTGAAGCTCAGCCAGGCGTTGCAGAAGGTGATCATCACCCCGCAGACGATCAGCCCCAGGGCCGTGCTCTGCCAGGCGAACAGGGTGCCGAAGGTCATGGCGCCGAGGGCCGAGCCGACGATCTGCCACTTGTTCTCGAAGCGGTTGGCGAACTTGACGAACAGCAGCGGCCCCAGCGGATAGGCGAGGGTGATGATAAAGGCGTACATCAGGCTGTGGGTGACGCTCACGCCCTGGCCCGAGAGCAGCGCCGGCAGCCAGTTGCCGAAGCCGAAGAAACCGATGGCCTGGAACACATGGAACACGATCAGCATCAGTGCCCGGCGTCGATAGGGCGGTTGCCAGATATCGGCGAAACGCCCCGAGCCCTGGACGCCGAGGGCCTCGGGTTGCGGAGTGTCCAGCGGCTTGCCGTGGTCCTTGGCGCAGCGCGCCTCGATGCTGTCCATGATCCGCTCGGCCTCGGCGAAGCGCCCATGCTGGGCCAGCCAGCGCGGCGACTCGGGCAGGCGTGAACGCAACCACCAGATAAACAGCGCGAACACCGCGCTGGCCAACACCACCCAGCGCCAGCCGGCGATGCCGAACGGGTCCTGCGGCACCAGCCACCAGGACATCAGCGCCACCGCCGGCACCGAGAGAAACTGCACGAAAAAGGCAAAGGCGAAGGCCGAGCTGCGCATGTGCTTGGGCACCAGCTCGGAGAGGTAGGCGTCGATGGTCACCAGTTCGATGCCCAGGCCGATGCCCACCAGGAAACGCATGTCGATGATCCCCAGGGCCGAGGTCTGTATGCCCATCAGCACTGTGGCCACGGTGTACCAGATCAGGGCGAAGGTGAAGATCGCCCGGCGCCCGAAGCGGTCGGCGATCGGGCTCAGCAGGCTGGCGCCGAGGAACAGGCCGAGAAAGGTCGCCGAGGCGAAGGCCGCCTGGTCGGAAAAACCGAACACGCCCTGGCTGCCGGTGGCGAAGATTCCGTCGCGGATCAGGCCGGGGCTGATATAGGCGGTCTGGAACAGGTCATACAGCTCGAAGAAACCGCCAATCGACAGCAGCGCCACCAGGCGCCAGACCGTGGCAACGGCGGGCAAGCGATCGATGCGGGCGGAGATATCGGCGGCGCGGACCGGGTCGAGGCCGTCGGTAGCGACAGTAGGGGCGAGGGACGACATGGGCGGGATTCCAGGTTTCGGTGAAGAGGAATCTTAGCTGGCTAACGGAAATCAATGATTGTGAATGCGGGGTCGGAAGCCGGGCTGTGCGCTGATTTATTGTCGTATTTCGTTACATTTTGGCGGTTTGTGCCGCAGCCTCAACCAAAGCGGCATCCAGCTCCTACAGAAAAAAGACGATTCAGGGAATGCCATTGCGTCCATGCAGCAGGAAGGCCGGGCGTTCGCTGAGCCGTGCGTAATAGGCGGCGACGGCGGGGAAGTCGGGGCGCTCCATGGGCGTCATCATCCAGCGATGCACCGACAGCCCGAGGACGATATCGGCCAGGCTGAACTGCTCGCCGAGCACATAGTCGCCGCTGCTCGCCAGTTGCTGTTCGAGCAGGGCCATCTTGGCGTTCCAGCCGCGCAGGCCGGCGGCGATCCGCTGTGGGTCCTGGAAGTCCGGGTTCTGCCGGACCAGGGCGACGAAGGCGTAGCTCCACGCGGGATTGAGTTCCGTGGCCTGCCAGTCCATCCATTGCTCCACCAACGCCCGGGCCCGGGGTTCGCCGGGCAGCAGCCGTTGCCCGGCGACCTTGCCGGTCAGGTACCGGCAAATACTGTTGGACTCCCAGAGCGCGCCGGCGTCATCGACCAGCACCGGCACCTGGGCGTTGGGGTTGAGCCGGAGAAACTCCGGTGTGTGGGTCGACTGGAAGCCGCTGCCCCAATCCTCGCGTTCGTAGGGCAGGCCCAATTCCTCGCAGGTCCATAGCACTTTTCGGACGTTGATCGACGAGGCTTTACCGAGAATTCTCAGGGTTCCCATGCAAGCTTTCCTTGGCGGGTGGAGGGCCCTGGAAATCTAACAGTGTGCCCCGCCTTAGGCGATGCCAATTTGCGCCGGGATGCTCAGGCCGGGTCCGGCAGTGCAGACGCCGGCAGGCCGAAGACCCGGTCGAACAACCAGTTGAAGACGAAGGTGTAGCAAGGAATGAACAGGATCAGCGCCAGGTCCAGCAGGAAGGCCTGTACCAGGCTGATGTGCATCCACCAGGCGATCAACGGAATCAGGAACAGGATCAGCGTCATCTGGAAACCCACGGCGTGGGCGATCCGCCGCTTGACCGTGCGGGTCCGCGAGACCTGGCGGCTTTCCCAACGCTCGAACAGGCTGGTGTAGATGAAGTTCCAGGTCACCGCGATGCTGGTGATCACCACCGCCAGCGAGCCGGTGCTGCTCGGCGAAGTGCCGGACAGCAAGGCCAGGCCCAGGGCCGAGAAGGTCATGCCGAACACCTCGAACAGTGACACGTAAACCAGTTTGCGCTTGATGCCTTGCATGTTTTTTCCTCCGCGTTCGTTGGCCCGGGCCGCTCCTTTTGCAGGAATGGCTGGCGAATGCGGCGCAAGATAGCTTCAATATGCCTGACAGAAAAAGTCAGTAGCTTTCAGGTTTACTGATAGGTCGACCTCCTAGACAGGCGTCTGCATGAATTTCTCCAGCGACAGCATCCAGTTGTTTCTCGCCGTGCTCGAGCGCGGTTCGTTTTCCGCGGCGGCCCGGGCCCTGGGCAAAGTGCCGTCGGCGGTGAGCATGGGTATCGCCAACCTTGAGGCGGAGCTGGGCTACCCCCTGTTCGACCGCAGCCATCGCGAGCCGGTGCCCACCGCCATGGCCAATGCCCTGGCGCCGCACGCGCGGCTGATCGCCGAGCAGCTCAAGCACCTGCAGGTGCATGCGGTGGAGTTGTCCCTGGGGTTGGAAAGCCGGCTGTCCATCGGCGTGGTCGAGGACATCGACAAGTCCCGGGTGCTGGCGGCGATCAAGTTGATCGCCGAGCGTCATCCGTTGCTCGACATCGAGGTACTGAGCGCACCCCAGGACGATCTGTTGCAACTGCTGCACACTGGCCGGGTCGCGGTCGGCGTGGCCTTCGCCGGGCTCAGCCTGAACGTGCTGGAGTATTTCCAGTACGTCGGCAGTGAACGGATGATCGCCTGCATTTCCGCGCGCCATCCGTTACCCGAGGCGCCGGACGCCACCCTCTATCTGGAAGAGCTGGTCAACGTGCGTCAGGTGGTGGTTGCCAGCCGCGATTTGCCGATCCGCGACACCCGGCCGCTGATCGCCGAGTCCTACTGGCGCACCGACAGCCTGGCCATGGCCCTGGACATGGTCGAGTCCGGCATCGGCTGGGGCAATTTCCCGCTGTCGGTGATCGCGCCCTTGCTCCAGGCCGGAAGGCTCAAGCGCCTGACCTTCAAGAACATCGACAACGGCCTGCTGCTGCCGGTGCACGCGGTATGGCTGAAGAACCAGCCCCTGCAAAAGGCCGCCCAGGCCTTCGTGCAGTTGCTGGGTGGGCAGGACCCGGCGCTGGCCCCGGTGATTCATGCAGAGGTGAGGCCGTAAGCGCGTGCGCTTATGGGGCTGGGCGGGTGGCGTCGTGCTGCTCGCTGCCTAGCGCCTGGTGATGCAGCCAATCGAGCAAGCGGGCGATGGGCGAGTCCGGGTCGACGGCCTCGGGCGACAACAGGTAGTAGGCGCTGCCGTCGGCGATAAAACCGAAAGGCGCGACCAGCAGGCCCGACTCCAGGTCGTCGCGCACCAGTTGCCAGGGCGCGATGGCCAGCCCCAACCCAGCCACCGCCGCTTGCAGGCTGAAGTAGAAATGCTCGAAGACCTGCTCCGTGCCCGGCGCCTGTTGCATTCCCTTGAGGGTCAACCATTGCTCCCAGGCCGCTGCCCGGGTCGCGCTGTGCAGGCGTGGCGCCGTATCCGATAGCCGTACTCTGCCGCTTGCGTCGCGGGTCCAGCCGACGGCCTGGTCCGGGCGACACACCGGGCCGATTGCTTCATCGAACAGCCACTGCGCGTGGGTGTGCGGTGGCCAGGGAAAGTCGTTGCGGCGGATCGCCAGGTCGATGCCTTGAGCAAAGGCGAAGGGCCCGCCGCCGGCCACCAGTTGCAGGGGGATATCCGGATGAGCGGCGAAGAAGGCCGGGATCCGTGGAATCAGCCAGCGCATCAGCAGGGTCGGTTCGCAGGACAGCACCAGGGCCGCGGCCTTGTCCGGCGTTCGCAGTTTGCGGGCGGCGGCGTCGATCAGGTCGAAGGCATGCTCCACGCTGTGCAGCAATTCGCGGCCGGCCTCGGTGAGAAAGACCCGATGGCTGCGACGCTCGAACAGCCGTGTGCCGAGGTCTTCTTCCAGGGTGCGGACGGCACGGCTGATGGCGCCGTGGGTCAGGTGCAGGGCTTCGCCGGCGCGGGTGAAGCTCTCCAGACGGGCGGCGGCCTCGAAACAGCGCAGGGCGCTCAGGGGCGGCAGGCGGCGATGGGTTGTCTGTGAGTTTTTATCACCGGGAATGTCAGTTTTCATCGTTCGCTCTGTGACGGTTCGTGCCCATAAGGTATGGGCCGGATTCTATAGCGAAGGCGCTTGAAAATGACTGAACTGTTAGTAGTAATCACCATTACCATCCTCGCGGTGCTCAGCCCGGGGCCGGATTTCGCCATGGTCACGCGTAACAGCCTGGTGCTGTCGCGTCGGCATGGGGTGTTCACGGCGCTGGGGATCGGGCTCGGGGTGATGCTGCATATCGGCTACACGCTGTTGGGTGTCGGCCTGCTGGTCAAGGAATCGCTGCTGCTGTTCAGCGTGCTGAAAATCGCCGGGGCGCTGTACCTGGTTTATCTCGGTATCGGCATGCTGCGCAGCCGCGCGGTCGAGGTAGAGGTAACGGTCGATGCGCCGCGGGTCTCGGCGTGGGCGGCGTTGCGTACGGGGTTTTTGACCAATGCGCTGAACCCCAAGACGATGATTTTCGTGGTCAGCCTGTTCATGCAGGTGATGCAGCCAGGTACCGCGCCGGGTGTGCAGATCGGCTATGGCGCGATCATTGTCCTGGCCCATGTGCTGTGGTTCGTGGCGGTGGCGCTGTTCTTTTCGGCGCCGGGCATCCGGGCCCGGCTCATCGCTTACAAGCGGCGTATCGACCAGTTGTTCGGCGTTCTGCTGGTGGGCTTCGGCGTGTTGCTCAGCGCCCTGAGCCTGCGTTCCTGAACGCGGCTCAGGTGCTCTCGCGCACCATCAGCTCGAAGCCCATGTCCACCACCGGCTTGGCCACGCTGTTGCCGGCCATCAGGGTCAGCAGCTGTTCCGCGGCGCGGCGGCCGATGGCTTCGCGCGGGGTGCTGATGCTGCTCAGGCGCGGCACCATGTGCGCCGAGGCGGGCAGGTCGTTGAAGCCCATCACCGCCACTTGCTCGGGGATCCTGATGCCGCAGCGCATGGCTTCCAGCAGGGCGCCGTGGGCCAGGTCGTCGTTGCCGAAGAAGATCGCGTCCACATCCGGGTGACTGTGCATCAGTTGCAGGAAGAGTTCGCCGCCCAGGCCCACCGACGAGGGGCGCGGGGTGAGGACTTCCAGTTTCGGGTCGTAGAGGCCGGCTTTCTCCAGGCCGCGGCGGAAACCTTCGCCGCGCATCAGGGTGCGCTGGTCGAGTTGGGCGCCGATATAGGCCAGGCGCTTGCGCCCGCGGGAGATCAGGTGCTCGGCGGCGGTTTCCCCGGCGTTGTGCTGGGAGAAGCCCACGCAGTTCAGGCCGGCCTCGGGGTTGAGGTCCATCATGTAGACGCAGGGGACGTTGCTGGCTTCGACCATCCGTCGGGCGCTTTCGGTCCGGTCGAAGCCGGTCAGCAGCAGGCCGCGGGGCTGGTAGGCCATGTAGTTGCGCAGCAGGTTTTCTTCTTCGTCGGGGGAATAGTGGAAGTTGCCGATCAGCACTTCGAAGCCCTTGGGCCGCAGAACCTGATGAATGGCTTCCAGGGTATCGATGAACAGCAGGTTGGACAGCGACGGCACCAGCACCACCACCGAATGGCTCTGGGCCGAGGCCAGGGCGCGGGCGGCGGGGTTGACCACATAGTTGAGTTCGCGGGCGGCCTTCTGCACCTTTTCCACCAGTTCGGTGGCCACCGTGTCGATGCCGCGCAGCGCTCGCGAGGCGGTGATCGGGCTGACGCCGGCCAGGCGCGCGACTTCGTTGAGGGTAGGGCGCCCCGTGGTGCGGGTATTTTTATCGTTCTTGGAGGAGGTCATCAGACGGCTTGCCAAACAAAATTCAAGTCACTAAGGTAGCGCTGTCTCGAAACAGCTGCAATGCGTGAGCGCGGTCGGCCTGACCCGCACTCTTTGGTTTCGCGGCCTATATACGCGGCAACCCACAAAAATGACAAGAAGGCGTCGGCAGAAACTATTTTTGCACTAGAGTTTCGAAGAGCGAAGGTAGCGCTGTCTGCGCGCTGAGGTGTTTCATGAGTCAACCCATCACCGCCCTGGTCATCATGGGCGTTGCCGGCTGCGGCAAGTCCAGCGTCAGTCAAGCGCTGTGCCAGCGCAGCGGCGCCACGGCCATTGAAGGCGATACGTTCCACCCTGCCGCCAATATCGCCAAGATGAGTGCCGGTATTCCCCTGAACGACGACGACCGTGCCGGCTGGCTCGACAGCCTGTGCGACGAGTTGCGTCGCGCCCTGGCCGCCGGACAACGTCCGGTGCTGACCTGCTCGGCGCTCAAGCGCAAGTACCGCGACCGCTTGCGCAGCGCCACGCCCGGCCTGGGCTTCGTTTTCCTGCAATTGACACCACAGGTGGCCGCCGATCGCGTGGCCCACCGTCCGGGGCATTTCATGCCTTCGACCCTGATCGACAGTCAGTTCGCGACCCTCGAATCTCCCGTGGGCGAACCCCTGACCCTGGCATTGGACGCCACCATCCACAGCGTTGACCGGCTGGCCGAACAGGCCCATGGCTGGTGGCTGGAGCACGGGCTGGACTCACCCCGATAAGCTTCGGTTCACACAGATAGCGCTATCCCACTCGGCTCACGTTTTTAACGCTTGAATAAAAACAACAAACCGGAGGCAACCCCATGTTTGGCATGTCCCAAGAGACCTATCTGCTGGTAGACGCAGTGGTCACCATTATCGGGCTGATCGTGCTGATCACCCGATTCAAGCTGCATCCCTTCATCGCCCTGACCATCGCCGCGGGTTTCCTCGGCCTGACGTCGGGCATGCCGGTGGACAAGATCATCAAGGCGTTCCAGGACGGCTTCGGTGGGGTACTCGGTTTCGTCGGGATCATCCTCGCGCTGGGCACCATGCTCGGCAAAATGATGGCCGAATCCGGCGGCGCGGATCAGATCGCCCAGACCCTGATCCGCTCGTTCGGCAAGGAGCGGGTGCAGTGGGCGATGATGTTCGCCGCCTTCCTGGTGGGCATCCCGCTGTTCTTCGAGATCGGCTTCGTGCTGCTGATCCCGCTGGTGTTTATCGTCGCCCGGCGCACCGGCGTGTCGATCATCAAGATCGGTATCCCGCTGCTGGCCGGCCTGTCCGCGGTGCACGGCCTGGTGCCGCCGCATCCGGGCCCGCTGCTGGCCATCGGCGTATTCGGCGCCGACATCGGCAAGACCATTCTCTACGGCCTGATCGTAGCCCTGCCGACCGCGATCATCGCCGGTCCGATCTACGGCACCTTCATCGCCAAGCACATCCCGGGTCATCCGTCCCAGGAGCTGGTCGACCAGCTGGCGCGCGAGAACACCTCGGCCAACCTGCCGAGCTTCAGCGTGACCCTGCTGACCGTGCTGCTGCCGGTGTTCCTGATGCTGCTCAAGACCTTCGCCGACGTGGCCTTCCCGGACGGGCATTTCTTCCGTATCTGGATGGACATGATCGGTCACCCGATCAGCGCGCTGCTGCTGGCTCTGCTGCTGTCGCTCTACACCTTCGGTTCGCGCCAGGGCATCGGCTCCAAGCAGATCCTCAAGCTGCTCGACGCCAGCCTGGCGCCAACCGCGGCGATCATCCTGATCATCGGTGCCGGCGGTGGCTTCAAGCAGATGCTGGTGACCAGCGGCGTGGGTGACGTGATCGGCCACATGGCGGTCAACGCGCAGATCTCGCCGATCCTGTTGGCGTGGCTGGTGGCGGCGGTGATCCGGATCGCCACCGGTTCGGCGACCGTGGCGACCATCACCGGCGCGGGCATCGTGGTACCGGTGGTCGGCATGATCCCTGGGGTCAACCGCGAGCTGCTGGTGCTGGCCACCGGCGCCGGCTCGCTGATCCTGTCCCATGTCAACGACGCCGGTTTCTGGCTGGTGAAGCAGTACTTCAACATGACCGTGGCGGAAACCTTCAAGACCTGGACCGCGATGGAAACCATCCTCTCGGTGGTGGGCCTGATCTTCATCCTGCTGCTGTCGCTGGTGGTGTGACCCGAACCCTGTAGCCGCTGCCGAAGGCTGCGATCGGCCGGTACGGCCGTAGCGATCTTGCAATCGCTGAAGGCCCTTCGGTCCTTATCGCAGCCTGCGGCAGCGGCTACAGGATCATGTCGGCTGGTTATTAGCCGGACACAAAAAAACCGCATCGCTGCGGTTTTTTTGTGCCTGCTTATAGGGCGACGCGGATCAGCCTTTCTGCACCAGGCCATCGGCGCGGAACATGCCACGGATGCCGCGCACGGCCTGGCGGATGCGGTCCTGGTTTTCGATCAGGGCGAAGCGCACATGGTCGTCGCCGTACTCACCGAAACCCACGCCCGGCGAGACGCAGACCTTGGCCTCGGCCAGCAGCTTCTTGGCGAACTCCAGCGAGCCCAGGTGCGCGTAGGCTTCGGGAATCTTCGCCCAGACGTACATCGAGGCCTTGGGATTCTCGACCATCCAGCCCAGCTCATGCAGGCCCTTGACCAGCACATTGCGGCGCTGGCGGTACTGCTCGGCGATATCTTTCACGCACTG
Organism: Pseudomonas sp. LAMO17WK12:I10; assembly: GCF_900215185.1. NCBI lineage: Bacteria > Pseudomonadati > Pseudomonadota > Gammaproteobacteria > Pseudomonadales > Pseudomonadaceae > Pseudomonas > Pseudomonas sp. LAMO17WK12:I10. Next base: position 122,091 of record NZ_OBDX01000004.1, read on the forward strand.
CTGGTCGCCTTCCAGCGCAGCGATGGCCGCCACCTGCAGCGGGGTGAAGGTGCCGTAGTCGTGGTAGCTCTTGATCCGCGCCAGGGCGCTGACCAGCTCCGGGTTGCCGACCATGAAGCCGATGCGCCAGCCGGCCATGTTGTAGCTCTTGGACAGGGTGAAGAACTCCACCGCGATGTCCTTGGCGCCCGGCACCTGCATGATCGACGGGGCTTTCCAGCCGTCGTAGACGATGTCGGCGTAGGCCAGGTCGTGGATCACCAGCACGTCGTACTGCTTGGCCAGGGCGATCACCCGCTCGAAGAAGTCCAGCTCGACGCACTGCGCGGTCGGGTTGGACGGGAAACCGAGGATCATCATCTTCGGTTTCGGGATCGAGCCGCGGATGGCCCGCTCCAGCTCGTCGAAGAAATCCACGCCCGGCACCAGCGGTACCGAACGCACCTGGGCGCCGGCGATCACTGCGCCGTAGATATGGATCGGGTAGCTCGGGTTGGGCACCAGCACGGTGTCGCCCTGGTCCAGGGTGGCGAGCATCAGGTGCGCCAGGCCTTCCTTGGAACCGATGGTGACGATGGCTTCGCTTTCCGGGTCGATATCGACCTCGTAGCGATCCTTGTACCAGCGCGAAATGGCCCGGCGCAGACGCGGAATACCCTTGGAGGTGGAGTAGCCGTGGGTGTCTTCGCGCTGGGCGACGGTGACCAGTTTCTCGACGATGTGCGGCGGAGTCGCACCGTCGGGGTTACCCATGCTCAAGTCGATGATGTCTTCGCCGCGCCGACGCGCAGCCATCTTCAGCTCGGCAGTGATATTGAATACGTAAGGGGGGAGTCGATCTATACGCGCAAAGCGGCGCGGCGAACCTTGTTCGGCCATTGTTGCCTCGAGTACGTGAGCGCCCGGAACCGTCCGAGCGACGTCGGCCACTGCGGTGGCCTGGGGGCAGACGATAAGGGCTGTGGCGCCAGGCTGTCCAGAGGGGCGCGGCAACTATTTTTTTGCCGGCAGTGGAGTTGCCTGGACAGGGATTTGCATCATGCAGGCTGGATTCGCAGTCCGCGCATTGTGTTTTCCGGGCCCTCCCGCGTTAAATACCCCCCACTCGAACAACCGCATCGAACAGGATGAATGATGGAGTTTACCAGCGGCTTTCTGCTGAGCCTTTCGCTGTGCCTGGACATAGGCGTGGCCAATATCGCGATGATTACCCTGGCCATGCAGCGTGGTTATTTCCAGGGTTTCTGCCTGGGCCTGGGCACCTGTGTCGGTGACCTGATCTACGCCGTCTTGGCGCTGGCCGGCATGACCGTGCTGCTGCAGTACGAAGCGGTGCGCTGGGTGCTGTGGATCGGCGGGTCGGCGCTGCTGGTGTACTTCGCGGCGAAGATGATCTATTCGGCGATCCACCACAGCGCGGTGCTGGCCGAGGCCGGGGAGGTGGACAACGATTCGCCGCGCAAGGAGTTTTTCCGCGGCATCTTCCTGGCCATGTCGTCCCCCAGCGCGATCCTCTGGTTCGCCGCGGTGGGCGGTACCCTGATTGCCCGTTCCGGCGGCGGTGACCTGCTCAGTTCCGGGCTGTTCCTCAGCGGTTTCTTCTGCGCCGGGCTGGCCTGGGTCGTGGGTCTGTGCTTTGCCGCGACCCAGGGCGGCAAGCTGCTGGGCGACAAGCTGTTGCGTTACTCTTACTTGGCATCTGCGGCGATCTTCTGCTATTTCGCGGTCTACGTGATCCTTTCCGGTTACCAGGAATTCATCGTCGGCGCGGCGGTCGCGGAGCTTCCCGCACTCTGACCCAGCGATTCGGGTTTGGCCTCTATACTCCCTGCCGAACCCATTTTTCAGGCAGGAGTCGCATCATGGATGAGCAAAAACAGGTCAGCGGGCCGGTGCCGCGTTTCGAGAAGGGGCGCTTTCTGCTGATCGCCGGTCTGGGCGGGCGTTTCACTCCCGAGACGACGCAGGGCATTCCTGAACTCTGGGAACGCTTCATTCCCCATATCGGCAAGGTTCCCGGCCAGGTCGGGGAGGAGACCTACGGCCTCTGCTGCAACCCCGACGGCAAGGGCGGGTTCGAATACATCGCCGGGGTCGAAATCAGCAAACTCGACGATTTGCCCGAGCTGTACCGCTGGGTCGAGGTGCCGCCGCAGCACTACGCGGTGTTCGAGCACCAGGGGCCGCTGGCGAGCCTGCCGCAGACCTTCCAGTACATCTGGAAAACCTGGCTGCCGCAGTCCGGGCGCGAAGCCGCCGATGCGCCGGAATTCGAACGCTACAGCGCCGACTTCAACCCCGACACCGGCCAGGGCGTGCTGGAAATCTGGCTGCCGCTCAAGGAACAGTGAGCCGCGCCGCGAGCACCGGCCGGGCCCGCGGTGGGCCCGGTCATTTGCCTTTGTTCGGCCGGCGGGCGCGCCACAGGTCGATGGACAGGGTGACGAAACCGAACGCACTGATACCGAACAGCACCAGCAAACCGATCTGAACATTGCTCATGGCGACTTCCGTACTCGACCAGGATGGGATTGATTGAGCCCTGATAAATAACCCGGTCGGTGCGCGGATGACAGCGACTCTACGCAGGTTTTACGGGCTTGCCGTCATTCGATATGCAAGCCTTATTACTTTATGATCGGCGGCATTTCCCATAGCCGATCCGTTCCCCATGACCTTATCCAGCCTGTTGATCCGTCAGGTCGCCGCCGCTGACCTGGACCGCTGCTTCGCCATCGAAACCCTGGCCTACGAAGGCGACGAAGCCGCCACCCGGGAAAAGATCGCCACCCGCATCGCCACCTGGCCCGAGGGCTTCATCGTCGCCGAAGTGGAGGGCGTGGTGGCCGGCTTCATCAATTCCGGGGCGGCCTTCGAGGTCGAGATGGCCGACGAGGCCTTCAAGGAACTGATCGGCCACGACCCGGCCGGGCCCCATGTGGTGATCATGTCGGTGGTGGTGCACCCGGACTATCAGGGCCAGGGTGTTTCCCGGCGTCTGCTGGAGGCCTTTATCGAGCGCATGCGCGGCCTGGGCAAGGCCAGCATCAACCTGATGTGCAAGGAGCGGCATGTGCCCTTGTACGAGCGCTTCGGCTTCGTCTACCTCAAGGCTTCGGCGTCGGACCATGGCGGCATGGCCTGGCACGAGATGGTGCTGGAGTTGTGAGGTCGTAACACAGGTCGTAACGCCACGGCGCAGGAGCCAGGCTTGCCCGCGAAAAGGGCGCCGCGGTCTGGCCGATGTACCGCGTCAGCCTTCATCGCGAGCAAGCTTCGCTCCTATAGAGCCTTCAATACAGGCTGTTCTGCACCCGCTCCGGCATTTCCCGGTCGTAGCGGTCGGCGTCGAACTGGCCGTCGCAGAGGCGCTTGAGGATGGCGCCGGCCGAGGGCAGGGCCGAGCGTTCCAGGTAGTGCTCGGGGTTCCACAGGTCGGAGCGCACGATGGCCTTGGAGCAGTGGAAGTAGGCCGCCTCGACGTCCACCAGGATCACCGTGCGCGCCGGCTTGCCATTCACCGCGAAGCTGTCCAGCAGCGCCGGCTCGGCCGAGATCCGCGCCCGGCCATTGACCCGCAGGGTCTCGCCGATGCCCGGAATGATGAACAGCAGGGCCACCCGCGGGTCGCTGACGATATTGCGCAGGCTGTCGATGCGGTTGTTGCCCGGGCGATCGGGCAGGGCCAGGGTGCGCTCGTCGATGATCCGCACGAAACCCGGGGTATCGCCGCGGGGCGAGCCGTCCATGCCGCCTGGGCCGCTGGTGCTCAGGATCACCAGCGGCGAGGCGCGCACCATGGCCTGGTAGTCCGGGTTGAGGAAGGGGATTTCCTTGCGTACGGCGCGCTCAATGGGCTGGCCGTAGATTGCTTCCAGTTGCTCGAGGGTGGTCAGCATCATGCTTCTCCTGGGTAACGTCAGAACATCAGGGCCAGACGGCGTTCATAGCCGATGCGGCCCCTGTAGGCCTCGCCGCTGTCGACCCAGCCTTGCTTCAGATAGAGGCTGAAGGCCGCGGCGTTGTCCGCGTCCACCGACAGCATCAGCCCCTTGATTTCTGGCCACGCCTGGCGCGCGGCGGCGGGCAGGGCTTGCAGGCAGGCCCGGCCGTAGCCCTGGCCCTGGACCCGCTGATCGACCTGCAAGGCATGCAGGGTGGCGGTGTCGGGGTCGGCCCAATGGGGCAGGAACGGTGGGCGCTTGAGCAGCAGAAACGCCACCGGGACCTCGTCGGCCAGCAGGGCGAAGCCCTTGATCCCGGGCTCCGGCGCCTTGAGCAGGGTATGCAGCGCGGTGTAGATATCGCCGGAATAATGCTTCTGTCGCGGGTGCACTTCGAGCGCGTCGAGCTGCTGCAATTGCCTGGCGTCGAGCTGTTCGTAGGGCACGAGTCGGGTGGTCACTGGGCTGTCCATATCCGGGCACTGAGGGGGCTGGGTAAGTGGCGATTCTAGCGATTTTGCCCAGGGTTCCGGTTTTTTTTCCTGGCCCTGTCGATTGAGCGGGCGGCCAGACGACTAAGGGTGTCTTCACGATTTAACGGTCGCCTGCGGCGGCCACCTTGAGCCCGTATCACTCAATCGCAAGGAGAATCGCCATGAACGCCCAAACCACCGAAAGCGAAATCCGCAGCCTGATCGACGCCTGGCGCCAGGCCGTGATGGCCAAGGACATCGAGCGCATCGTCAGCTATTACGCCGACGACATCACCGCGTTCGACGCCGTGACCGCGTTGCAATTCAAGGGCAAGCAAGCCTACCGCGCGCACTGGAAAGCTTGCATGGAAATCTGCCCTGGCCCGGGCATTTTCGACTTCGAGCAGCTGCACATAGTCGGCGCCAGCGACAGCGCCTTCGCCCACTGGCTGGCCCACTGCGGCGGCACCGACGACAAGGGCGAGACCAAGGCCTGCTGGATGCGCGTGACCGCCGGTTACCAGCGCCTGGGCGGCCAGTGGAAAGTGGTCCACGAACACTGGTCGGCGCCGTTCGACATGCAGAGCGGCACCGCCTTGTTCGACCTGCAACCCTGATCGTCGGGTTTTTCGCCAAAGCCTGAAACTGCAGCCATAGTTGATCAGCCCGATCGAGGAGAGCCCCATGAAATACCTATGCCTGGTCTACAGCGACGAACAGCTGTTGCACAGTCTGCCGGAGAGCCCGAAGGACGCCGAGTGCATGGCGTACGCCGAGTCGGTGCAGGGCAGCGGCCGGATGCTCGCCGCCGAGGCCCTGGAGTCGGTGCAGACCGCGACCACGGTGCGCATGCGCGGCGGCCGGCTGTCGATCACCGACGGCCCGTTCGCCGAAACCAAGGAACAGTTGGCCGGGTTCTACCTGATCGATGCCAAGGACCTCAATGAAGCCATCCAGGTCGCCGGCAACATTCCGGCGGCCCGGGTCGGCAGCGTCGAGGTACGCCCGGTGCGTGAGTTGAATCCCTGATCGCCACCCTGGAAAACGAGCCCTGAAAAAACAAGCATAAGCAGGAGTTTCGCCATGACCGAGCACAGCGTGGGCCGTGCGCCCGCCCAATATGAGTTGTCCATCAGCCGCCTGATCGATGCGCCGCCCGGCAAGCTGTTCCGTGCCTGGACCGAACCTCAGTTGTTGGTGCAATGGTGGGGACCCCACGGCATGACCACCCCGGAGTGCGAAATGGACCTGTGGGTCGGCGGCCAGTTTCGCACCCTGATGCGCGCCCCGGACGGCAACGAATACCCGACCATGGGCGTGTTCCTGGAGATCGTCGCGCCGCGGCGGCTGGTGTTCACCGATGCCTTCCTGCCGGGCTGGATTCCTTCGGGCAAGGCCTTCATGAGCGCCGAGGTGACCTTCGACGACCTGGACGGCAAGACTCTCTACACCGCTCGCGCCATGCACTGGAGCGAAGAGGATCGCCAGGCCCATGAAGCCATGGGCTTTCACGAGGGCTGGGGGCAGAGCCTGGATCGCCTGGAAAGCCTGGTGACCCGAGGCATGCCGGACTGATGCCGACGGCAACGCAAGACAGCGTCAAGGCGCTGGTGGAGACGGTCTACCGCAACGAGTCGCGGCGGATACTGGCGACCCTGATCCGCCTGCTGGGGGATTTTGACCTCGCCGAAGAAGCCTTGCACGAGGCGTTCTTCGTCGCGGTCGAGCGCTGGCAGCGCGACGGCGTACCGGACAACCCGCGGGCCTGGCTGGTGTCGGCCGGGCGTTTCAAGGCCATCGACGGCTTGCGTCGGCGGGCGCGTTTCGCCGCGTCCCAGGCGGCGCTGGTCAGCCAGCTCGAAGAGCTGGAGCAGGCAGACTGGAGCGAGGAAGACCTGGAAGACGACCGCCTGCGCCTGATCTTCACCTGCTGTCACCCGGCGCTGGCGGCGGACGCCCAGGTGCCGCTGACGTTGCGGGAGATCTGCGACCTGACCACCGAGGAAATCGCCCGGGCCTTTCTCTCGGCGCCGGCCACCATCGCCCAGCGCATCGTGCGCGCCAAGGCCAAGATCCGCGATGCACGGATTCCTTATCAGGTGCCGTCCCTGGGCGAACTGCCCGAGCGCCTGGACAGCGTGTTGCGGGTGATTTACCTGGTATTCAACGAAGGCTATTCGGCGTCGATGGGCGCCGAGCTGACCCGCGAAGACCTGACCCATGAGGCGATCCGTCTCGGCCGTCTGTTGCTGGAACTGCTGCCGGAGCCTGAAGTGATGGGCCTGCTGGCCTTGATGCTGTTGCATGAGTCGCGGCGCCTGGCGCGAACCTCGGCCACCGGGGAGCTGGTGCTGCTGGACGAACAGGATCGATCGCTGTGGGACCGCGAATTGATCGCCGAAGGCTGCGCCCTGGTGGAGCACGCCCTGGGCACCCGCCGTTTCGGCCCGTACTGTCTGCAGGCGGCGATCGCCGCGGTGCATGCCGAGGCGGTGACCGCCGGGGAAACCGACTGGCAGCAGATCGTCGGTCTGTATGACGTGCTGTTGCGCGCCATGCCCTCGCCGGTGATCGAACTGAACCGCGCGGCCGCCATCGCCCAGAGGGACGGACCGCTGGCCGGCCTGGAGCGGGTCGAGGCGATCCTCGCCCGGGGCGAGTTGCAGGATTACCACCTGGCCCATTCGGCGCGGGCCGAGTTCTGCCGGCAATTGGGCCGCATCGAACTGGCGCGGGAAGCCTATCTGCGCGCCCTGGAACTGACCCGCCAGGAACCGGAGCGGCGTTTTATCGAGAGCAAGCTCGAAGCCCTGAAAACCCTCTGAACGCCTGCCGAGCCGAAGACTGCGGTCGGCCGAGCGGCCGCCAGCGGGGCGAGCCTCTGCAAAAAACGCTTATTCCAGCATCCGCCCCAGCAACCAGCTGCCCGCCGGACCTGGCGGGTGCAGGCGCGACCACAGGGCATCGACCGCCACGTTGCGCGGCCAGCCACGGGCATCGAGCTCCACCAGGCTGTCGGCGCCGAAACGCTCCACCAGCCAGCGCGGCAGGGGCGCCCAGCCAAAGCCGCCCTGGGCCATTTCCAGCAGCATCAGGTAGCTCGGCGCCGACCACACCCGGCCCCGTGCCCGGCTGTCATAGGGGTTGACGATGGTCGCCAGGCGCAGCTCGCGGTGCTGTTGCAGGCGCGCCTGATCGATATTTTTCAGCACCGCCAAGGGGTGGTTGCGCGACACGAACAGGGCGATTTCGGTGCGCTCGTCCACCGTCGAATGGTCGAGGTCCGCCGGGTATTCGGGCTGCATCTCGGCAAAGGCGATCTGTGCCCGACCGCGCTGGACCAGCTCGATCAGGTCGTCGCATTCGGCGATCAGGCATTCCAGCTCCAGGTCCGGGTAGCGTTGTTCGAAGGCGCTCAGCGAGGTTTCGAAACGATCCGACTGATAGGTGTCGGACAGGGCCACCGTGAGCTTGGCTTCCACGCCCTGGGCCAGCTGGCTGGCGGCCATTTCCAGGCGGCTGGTGGCGGCCAGGATGTCTTCGGCCCGTTGCAGCATGACGTGGCCTTGCGGGGTGAGGGCGGGCTTGCGGCTGCTGCGGTCGAACAGCTGCAGGTCGAGATCGATCTCCAGGCTCGCCACCGCCGCGCTGATGGTCGACTGGCTCTTGCCGAGCTTGCGCGCGGCCGCGGAAAACGAGCCTTGGGTGGCCGCCTGGACAAAGGCCAGCAGTACTTCGTGTGAGGCCATAAACTATCGCCTTGCTCGATGGTTAATGGTTATGAAGTATCGGAACCTAAGGTGATCATGGCAACCACATTCACTTGCGGGAGCCAGATCATGAGCAGCACCAAATCCTTGACCGAACGGGTTTTCCAGGCCGTGGGCTTCGAGCTGCTGGCGTTCGCGCTGTGTACGCCGCTGCTGGCCTGGATCATGGACAAACCCTTTGTCGACATGGGCGTGGCGACTATCGCCATCGGCCTGATCGCCCTGGCCTGGAACGTGGTCTTCAATGGCCTGTTCGACCGCCTGCTCAAGCGCCTGGCCCTGGCGCCCAGCGGCTGGACCCGGGTCGCCCATGCGCTGCTGTTCGAAGGTGGCCTGGTGGCGGTAAGCGTGCCGCTGATTGCCTGGTGGCTGCAGGTCAGCCTGATGCAGGCGTTGATTCTTGACATCGGCGTGCTGCTGTTCTTCCTGCCGTACACCTATGTCTATCACTGGGGTTACGACCTGGTGCGGGAGCGGTTGATGCTGCGTCGCCCGCTCGATCGCGCCAGTTGAAAACCGCAGGGGTCAGCGGGCGGCGTGGTGCCGCTCGATGGCCTCCAGATAGGCCTTCATCGCCCTGGGGACTTCCTGCAACAGCAGAATGCTCTTGAGCTGGCTATTCTCCAGAGCAACCTGGAACAGGCCAATGGGCAATCCGCGCATGGCCGTCACGTAAGCGTCGCGCTCCGCGGCGCTGGCGGTGGGCAGGCGCAGGGCGAGCATGCGGTCGTAGGTTGCCTGGATCCGCGCATGCACGTCCGGGGCCTGGAGCTGGCCGGGGGCGAAGGTGGGGCTGATCATCTGCAGCAGGTCGGGATGGGTCTCGAGGTATTCCATGATCGGCATGATCATCCGGTCGATCACCTCCTGGCTGCTCGACTCGACCCAGGTGGCCGGGTCGATGGCCAGGAGGTTGGCGGTGATCCGGTCGATGGCGTCGATATGGCGCTGGCCCAGGGCGTCGAGCACGCTCTGCTTGTCGCTGAAGAAGTGGTACAGCGAACCGATGGAGGTGCCGGCCTCGCGCGCGAGGCCATGCATGGTCAGGCTGGCCACTCCCTGGCTGACCAGCAGGTGGGCGCAGGCGTCGAGAATCGCCGTGACCCGTTCATGGCCACGAGTCTGTTTCGGCGAGCGCGGGTTTTTGGTCGGGAGCATTTTTGAATCGTTCATGGTCTGAAAGGCAGCAAGGGGCATACATTATGGCGCACCGGGGCGTTTGCAGTCCTCAGGTAAAACTAGACACCATCCTCTACTTTTGCAGAGAATACGCGCCATGGATCAGCGCCTTCCGCTGTCCCACCTGACTCGAAGACCATGACGCTCTCTCCCAGCTGGATCATCTGCGAGCATTGCGATTCGCTGTACGAATCCGTGCCGCTTGCAAAAGGCCAGACCTCCCAGTGCTCGCGCTGCGGGGCGGTGCTGGAGCGTGCCCGGCACCTGAACGTGCAGCAGCTGCTTGCCCTGTCGATCACCGCGGCGCTGCTGTTCGTGTTCGCCAATGCCTTCCCTGTGATCGGCATCAGTCTCGAAGGCCTGAGCAACGAAGCCACCCTCTGGCAGTCGGTCGAAGCCCTGGCCCAGGGCCGCATCAGCCTGATCGCCGCCGTCACCGGCCTGGCCATCATCCTTGCCCCCGGCCTGCAGATTGCCCTGCTGTGCTGGGTGCTGGGCTTTGCCAACATCGGGCGCGCGGCGCCGGGCTTCAAGGCCTGCATGCGGGCTCTGGAACACCTGCGGCCGTGGAGCATGCTGGAGGTGTGCCTGCTGGGCATCCTGGTGGCCATCGTCAAGCTGGCCGGCATGCTCGACGTGCACCCGGGCCTGGGGCTGTGGTCGCTGGCGATGCTGACGGTGCTGATCATCCTGATTTCCGGCAAGGGCATCCGCCGCCTCTGGGACGACCTGGAGGGCCGCTACTGATGAGCCAGCCCCCCTATGCTCGCGATCTGGGCCTGATGCTGTGCCACACCTGCGGCCAGACCTGCCCCCGGGACGTTCACTACTGTCCGCGCTGCGAGGCCGTGGTGCATGCGCGCAAACCCAACAGCCTGAGCCGTACCTGGGCCTTTCTCGTGGCCAGCCTGATTCTCTACATCCCGGCCAACGTGCTGCCGGTGATGTATACCCAGATCTTCGGCAGCGGCAGCGAAAACACCATTCTCAGCGGCGTGCTGGAGTTCTGGCAGCACGGTTCCTGGGACATTGCCCTGCTGATCTTCATCGCCAGCGTGGTGGTGCCGTGCAGCAAGTTCCTGGTCCTGGGGATGCTGCTGATCACCTGCCAGCGCCGCAGCCATTGGGCGATGCGCGAACGCGCCAGGCTGTACCGCTTCATCGAGGTGATCGGTTACTGGTCGATGCTCGACGTGTTGGTGGTCGCCCTGGTGGCGGCGCTGGTGCAATTCCACGCCCTGAGCTCGATCGAGCCGCGCATGGGCATTCTGTTCTTTGGTTTGGTCGTGGTCTTGACGATGTTCGCGGCCATGAGTTTCGATCCTCGGCTTATCTGGGATGTAGAGGTTGAAGATGTCTGATCATCCAGGTTCCAACGCTTCAAGCGCGCCAGCTAGGCCGGGCACCCCCGCGGTCAGGACGCGCCGGTTCAATATTTCGCTGGTGTGGATCGTGCCCATAGTCGCGGCCCTGGTCGGCCTGTCGATGCTGGTGCACAAGTCGCTGTCGGCCGGGCCCGAGATCTCCATCAGCTTCCAGACCGCCGAAGGCCTGGAAGCCAACAAGACCCAGGTCAAATACAAGAACGTGGTGATCGGCAAGGTCACCTCCATCGCCTTGAGCAAGAACCGCGGCAAGGTGATCGCCAAGGTCGAGCTGGACCAGTCGGCGGAGTCCTTCACCGCCGCCGACTCGATGTTCTGGGTGGTGCGCCCGCGCATTGGCGCGGGCGGTGTGTCCGGTGTCGACACCTTGCTGTCGGGGGCCTTTATCGGTGCCGACGCCGGCCAGGAAGAAAAACGCAAGAAAAGCTTCGTCGGCCTGGAAACGCCGCCCCCGGTGACTTACGGGCAAAAGGGCAAGCGCTTCACCCTGCGCACCGATGACCTGGGCTCGCTGGACGTCGGTTCGCCGGTCTATTACCGGCGCATCGAGGTGGGCCAGGTGATTTCCTACAAGCTGTCGGATAACGGCAAGGGCGTGGACGTGCGGATCTTCGTCAACGCGCCCAACGACCAGTTCGTCACCACCGACTCGCGTTTCTGGAACGCCAGCGGCGTGGACGTGACCCTGGGCGCCAATGGCCTGAAGGTCAACACCGAATCCGTGTCGTCGATCCTCGCCGGCGGCATTGCCTTCGTCGAACCCAAGTACAGCCCCAACGCCAAGCCGGCCGAGGAAAACGCCAGCTACCAGCTGTTCGCCGACCAGGACACCGCGCTGGCGCCGCCCGATGGCGACCCGTACTACATGCGCATGCGTTTCGACCAGACCCTGCGCGGCCTGGCGCTCAATGCGCCGGTGGAGTTCCTGGGGGTGAACATCGGCCGGGTGGTGTCGATGGACCTGGATTACGACGAGCAGAAAAAGACCTTCTCCACCGTGGTCGGCGTGGTGATCTACCCGGCACGCCTGGGCAAGGTCCATCAGCAACTGGAGAAGCTCAGCGGTGCCGACGAAAGTCGCGCGGGCTACCTGATCAGTACCTTTGTCCAGCACGGCTTGCGGGCCCAGGCGCGCAGCGGCAACCTGCTGACCGGCCAGCTGTATATCTCCATGGACTTCATCCCCAACGCCAAGCCGGTGACTTTCGATGCGACCGCGCGGCCGCTGGAAATTCCCACCGTGCCGGGCGGCCTCGACAAGCTGCAGGAGCAGTTGCAGCGAGTGGTGGAGAAGATCAGCAAATTGCCGATCGATGCCATCGCCAATAACCTCAATGGCAGCCTGACCGAGATGCAGAAGACCCTGGAGAACGTCAACGGCAAGGTATTGCCAGAAATGCGCGACACCCTGGAGCAGACCAAGAAAACCCTGACCACGGCCAACGACAGCTTCGCCGAGGACTCGCCGCAACGTCTGCAACTGGGCCAGGCGATGGACGAAGTGCAGCGCACCGCCCGTTCGGTGCGGGTGCTCACCGACTTCCTCAGTCGTCATCCCGAAGCACTGATCCGTGGGCGGCTCAAGGACAATCAGCCGGACGCCTACAAATCCTCGACCTCGTCTTCTCGTGAGCCTGAATCGGAAGTCCAGCCATGAAAAAAACTCTAGTGTTGCTGATCGCGTCCCTGGGCCTGGCGGCCTGCAGCTCGGCGCCGACCCATTACTACACCCTGATGCCGCCGGCGCCCGAGCCGGCGGCTGCTGGCGGCGCGGCGTCGGGCCTGCAATTCGAAATGGCCGGGGTGCGCATTCCGATGCAGGTCGACCAGCCGCAACTCGTGGTGCGCCAGGACGGCGGCACCCTGGCGATCCTGGAAACCGCGCGCTGGAGCGCGCCGCTGGTGGATGAGTTCCACGATGCCCTGGCCAGCCAGATGGAGCAGCAATTGGGCACGCGCAACCTGGAGGGTCTGCCCAAGTCCGCGGGGCAGCCGATCCTGTCGTTGCAGACCGATGTGCGCCGCTTCGAATCGGTACCGGGGCGTTATGCGCTGATCGACGTGGTGTGGAACCTGCGCCTGCGCGGTGACGGCGTCGAGCGTCGCAGCCTGACCTGCAGCAGCCGCATCAGCCAGCCGGCCAGCGTCGAGCTGTCGAGCCTGGTCCAGGCCCACCAGCGGGCCATCGACGAGCTGGCCAAGCGCATTGCCGGTACCGCCAAACGCTGGGCGCAAAATCCCGCCACCCGCTGTTCCTGAATCTCCCGGTGCGCCGTGGCGTTCAACCGCTTAGGGTTGAGCGTCTGGCCCGTCAGGAGCTCCCCAGACGGCCACAGTCCATGTAGCCGCTGCCGAAGGCTGCGCTGGGCCGCGAAGCGGCCCCAAAACCTGACCCCGCGATCTTCCTGACATTGCGTGTTGTCCCGTTGGCCAGTCCTGCGGACTGGATCGCAGCCTGCGGCAGCGGCTACAGGTGATCGCGGTGTTCAGTACAATTGGGTGAACAGCCAGTACAGGCTGCCGGATAGCAGGATCGCCGCCGGCAGGGTCAGTACCCAGGCCATCAGCAGGTTGCGGATGGTCTGCATCTGCAGGCCGCCGCCGTTGGCGACCATGGTCCCGGCCACACCCGAGGACAGCACGTGGGTGGTGGACACCGGCAGGCCGAACATATCGGCGGCGCCGATGGTCAGCATCGCCACGGTTTCCGCCGAGGCGCCCTGGGCGTAGGTCAGGTGGGTCTTGCCGATCTTCTCGCCGACGGTGACCACGATGCGTTTCCAGCCGACCATGGTGCCCAGCCCCAGGGCGATGGCCACGGCGATCTTCACCCACAGCGGAATGAAGCGCGTGGCGTTGTCGATCTGCTGCTTGAACAGTTGCAGCTTGCCCTGGGTGTCGGCGTCGAAATCGCCGACCTGGTTCTTGTCCATCAGGCGGATGGTTTCGCTGCTCAGGTACATGTCGTTGCGCACGTTGCCCATGGCTTCAGCCGGCACCTTGGCCAGGGAGCCGTAGCCCTTCACTTCGTCACCGATATGACCGGTCAGGGCGGCCAGGGCCGGGACCAGCTGCGGCGTGGCTTCCTTGCTGCGTACATAGTCGGAAAGCACCGCGCGCGGGTCGGCCGGAGCCGGCTGCGGGGCGTTTTTCACCAGGGCTTGTTGGGTGACTTCGGCCACCGCGGCGAATTGCAGGGCCTGGTCGGCCGGCATGGTGCGATTCAGCGCGTAGGCCATGGGCAGGGTGCCGACCAGGATCAGCATGATCAGGCCCATGCCTTTCTGGCCGTCGTTGGAGCCGTGGGCGAAGGACACGCCGGTACAGGTGACGATCAGCATGCCGCGAATCCACCACGGCTGCGGGGTATTGCCCTTGGGCGCCTTGTACAGCGCGCGGTTCTTGACGAACAGGCGCAGGGCCAGGAGCAGCAGGGCGGCGAAGGCGAAGCCGATCAGCGGCGAGAACAGCAGGGCGTAGCCGACCTTGGTGGCCTGGCTCCAGTCCACGCCGCTGGTGCCGTCGCGGCCGTGCATCAGGGCGTTGGCCACGCCGACGCCGATGATCGAGCCGATCAGGGTGTGGGACGACGAGGCCGGCAGGCCCAGCCACCAGGTGCCGAGGTTCCACAGGATGGCGGCGATCAGCAGGGCGAAGATCATGGCGAAGCCGGCCGACGAGCCGACCTGCAGGATCAGCTCCACCGGCAGCAGGGCGATGATGCCGAAGGCCACCGCGCCGCTGGACAGCAGCACGCCGAGGAAATTGAAGAAACCCGACCAGACCACCGCGAAATGCGGCGGCAACGAGTGGGTGTAGATCACCGTGGCCACGGCGTTGGCGGTGTCGTGGAAACCGTTGACGAATTCGAAGCCCAGGGCGATCAGCAGCGCCACGCCGAGCAGCAGGAACGGGGTCCAGGTGGTGACCGTGGTGCCCAGCTCATGCATGTCGTGCATCAGGCTGTAGGCGGTGAACAACAGGCCCATGGCGAGGATCGCGAAGAACACCACCAGGGTGAAGGGGCTGGCTTTTTTGTCCAGCTGCGGTCTGGCTTCGAGGGCGGGGGAAGGGGAGGCGGCGGTCAGGGAAGGGGTGGCCATTGCCGGACAATCCTGTGGCAGGGAGGAGTGTCGCCCATGATCGTTGCCAAATATTACAGAGAGACTGCCTCAGGTCAGTGTTTGGGTGAATCCTTTAACCACTGGTCAAGAAGCCGCGCCATTTTCTGTAGGAGCGAGCGGGCGGCGATCCGACTTGCCCGCGATGGCGTCTGCAGCCGCTGCCGCAGGCTGCGATCGGTCTGGGCCGGCCGTGGGGCGGCCTTGAAATCGCCGGAGGTCCTGCGGACCTTGCGCAGCCTGCGGCAGCGGCTACAGCGAATAGGGCCTACATATCCTGGCGCTTGCGAAACGCCCAGCGGCCGGCGATGACGGTAAAGGTGGCGACCAGCGCGACGAGGATCCAGAAGCCTTCCGGGTCGGCGGAGAAGGGGATGCCGCCAACGTTCATGCCGAAGAAGCCGGCGATGATGTTGATCGGCAGCGCCAGCACCGTGACCACGGTCAGGGTGAACAGGGTGCGGTTGGTCTGTTCGTTGATATTGGCGGCGATCTCTTCCTGCAGCAGCTTGATCCGCTCGCCGAGGGCGGTGAGGTCGTTGATGATCAGGGCGAACTCCTCGGTGGACTTGCGCAGCTCCTTGACGTCCTCCTTCTGCAGCCATTGCGGCGGCCGGTTGAGCAGCCGCAGCAGCGAGCCCGGCTCCAGCGCCAGCAGGCGTTGCAGGCGCACCAGCGCCCGGCCCCCAGCTCGGCACGGTTGGTGGAGATCCGCGCGGCCAGCAACTGGTCTTCGATCTGGTCGACGTTGAGGCTGGTCTTGCGCACGATCTGGGTCAGCACTTCGCCCTGGTCGCGCAGCAGGTGCACCAGCAGTTCCAGGGGCGAGCGGAAACGTTCGCCGGCCTTGACCGAGGAGCGCAGCTTGTCCACCGAATGCAAGGGTTGCAGGCGCGCGCTGACGATCAGCCGGCTGCGCACGCAGACCCACAGGGTGGAGATGTCCGAGGAAACCATGCTGCCGAAGTTGAACACCACGTCGTTGACCACCGCGAGCAGGGCCGAGTCCACATGCTCGATACGGGTCGAGCGCGAGCCTTCGTGCAAGGCCTCGAAGAATTCCTCGGGCAGGGCCAGGTGAGTCTGCATCCAACGTTCGCAGGCGGCATGGGCCAGGTTCAGGTGCAGCCAGAGAAACGCCTCGCCATCGTCCGGCTGTTGCAGGGCTTGCAGGGCCTTGGCCGAATCCAGTTCGCGACCCCGCTCGCCGGGGCGGAACGCAAAGCCGTAGAGCAGGCCGAACAGATCCGAATCGCGATGGGCATGGTCGATGCTGTGGTTCATGGAGGCTCGCAGGAGGGAAGGCACCTGTAGGCGGTTTTACAGGTTCACTTGAGCCCGATCATCGCAAGGCTTCATGACTGTTTTGTGACGGTTCGAAGTGCAATATTCGGCGGTTATAACCGGCTGTCGGAGGCGCTCAAGAAAGCCTCTTCCAGGCCGATCACGCCTGTGACGACTGCGCGACCGGCTTGCCCCGGTTCGCCTGACAGGGATGTTCGCATGCTACCCATGCCCGCCTCGGGCGTGCTCTATCCCTGTTGAGAGATCTCATTCGATGTCCTTGCAAAAATCCCTGAGAGCGCAAGTCCTGGCTTTGTTGAGCGGCAGCCTGCTGGCGGTGCTGCTGATCGCGCTGGCGTGTTTTCACTTCTTGTCCAATGGCGTGCAAGGTTATCGCGAGCTGATCGAGGGGCCGTTGCGCACCTCGCAGTTGATCGATGAAGCCAACCTGCAATTCAAGGTCCAGGTGCAGGAATGGAAAAACGTGTTGCTGCGGGGCAAGCAGAGCGCCGAGCTGAGCAAATACTGGCAGCAGTTCGAGGAGCGCCAGCGCGATGTACAGGGCATTCTTGGCCAGCTGGCGGCCGAGCCCGGCATAGACGCGGCGCTCAAGGGCCGTATCGAGCGCTTGCGGGAAGAACATCGGGTGCTGGGCACGGCGTACCAGAAGGGCCGCGATGCCTTTATCGCCGCCGGTGCCGATCCGGCCGTCGGCGATGCCGCGGTCAAGGGCGTGGACCGCGCCGCCAGCGAGCAGATGAGCGAACTGGTGAGCGAGCTGCGCAAGCAGGGCAGCGAGCGGTCGCGCGACATCAGCGCCGCCGCCCAGCGCACGGTGTGGATCGGCCTGCTGGTGATGCTGGCCTCGGGTTTGTTGATCGGCCTGCTGAGCCTGTGGCTGGTCAACCGCAGCCTGGTGGAGCCGATCCGCCAGTTGATCGACTACGTGGCGCAACTCAGCCGTGGGCGGATTGCCGAGCGCGTGGCCAGCAGCCGCCAGGACGAGTTGGGCAAGCTGGCGGTGGCCGCCAACACCTTGCGGGATTTCCTCGCTGAAACCTTCAGCCGCCTGCAGCGCAGCGCCACCGACCTGGACAGCTCCAGCGGCGAACTGAATGCGATTGCCACCCTGATGTCCCAGGGCACCAACGATCAGTTCAATCGCACCGACCAGGTCGCCACGGCGATGAACGAAATGTCCGCCACCGCCCAGGAAGTAGCGCGCCATGCGGCGGATGCGGCGCGCGCCGCCGATGACGCCGACCAATCGGCCCAGCAGGGCGAGCAGGTGATGCAGGGCACCATCCACACCATCACCCTGATGCGTGGCGAAATCGCCAACACCGCCGAGGTGATCCGCCGCCTGGAGGCCGACAGCGGGCGTATCGGCAAGGTGCTGGAGGTGATCCGCGGCATCGCCGAGCAGACCAATCTGCTGGCGCTCAACGCAGCCATTGAAGCGGCGCGGGCCGGCGAGGCCGGGCGTGGTTTCGCCGTGGTCGCCGACGAGGTACGCAGCCTGGCGCAGCGCACCGCGGCGTCGATCATCGAGATCAACCAGATTATCCAGAGCGTGCAGACCGGCGCGCTGGACGCTGCCTATGCGATCGAGAGTGGCCAGGCGCGCAGCGATGCCAGCGTCGAGCAGGTGACCCAGGCCGGCGCCATGCTGGAGCGGATCACCGAGGCGGTCGAGGCGATCCGCGACATGAACCGGCAGATCGCCACGGCGGCGGAAGAGCAGACCTCGGTGGCCGAGGACATCTCGCGCAACCTGACCGAGATCACCACGATCGCCAGCACCAACCTGGATAACGTGCAGCGTACCGAGCGCGCCAGCCAGAACCTGCACGAGCTGTCGGGGCAGTTGAATGAGGTGACGGCACGCCTGAGTGCCTGATGCGCCAGCGCATGAAAAAGCCGCGTGGCCTTTCGGCCACGCGGCTTTTTTTGTCCTGAAGAATTACTTGTCTTGCTTGTTGCTCAGGACCTTGCCGGTCTTGGCATCCAGATCGACGTCCCACTCGACGCCCTTGGCGTCACGCAGTTCCACTTGGTAGACGTAGGCGCCGGCCGCTGTCTGCTCAAGCTCGGTGTCGGTGATGTTGGCGGCGGTGGTGCCAGGGTGTTCGGCCAGGGCCGCCTGGTTGAGTTTTTCCAGGTCCATGATGGTGCCGGCCTTGAGCAGGCCCGGGATCAGGTCCGGGCGCACGTCGGCCTGGGCCAGGCCAGCGGTCAGGGTCAGGGCGGTAGCGGCGAACAGGGCAGTCAACGTTTTCATAGGGTCTTTCCTTGGGGTGATTCGTTTAAGTGGGTTCAGGTTAGCCGGTACAACTTAATTCACCCTTAATTCAGCGCAAGCTTTGCGCCGTTTGTTCAATCGCCGTGGCCCTCGGGTCTTTCAAGCTGTGCTCTCGAACAGGAGAGGCAGTGATGAAAGCAATGATCAAAGGCTTGTACGGTCCGGCGTTTTTCGCCGGCTTCATCGGCGCTGGCGTGTGGGTGATGGGCACGCCGGGGCTGGCCCCGGGCTGGTTGCTGCTGGTGTTCGCCGGGGCGCTGGGGGTGTCCTTTGTCGCGGAAGGGTGGTTGCCCTATGAGGTGGACTGGAACCGCCCGCGGCAGGATCGCCTGCGTGACGTGTTGCACGCGCTGGTCAATGAAAGCCTGAACGCCCTGGGGTTACTGCTGTTGCCGGGGCTGGTGAGCCTGCTGGCGTTCGATGGCCTGTGGCCGCGCGGCTGGTCGCTGTGGGCGCAGTTGGCGCTGGCGATGGTCGTCGCCGACTGCGGCCTGACCCTGGCGCATTACTTCAGCCATCGGCTGCCTTGGTTGTGGCGCCTGCACGCGGTGCATCACAGCGTGCAGCGCTTGTATGGCTTCAACGGCTTGATGAAGCACCCGCTGCATCAGTTGCTGGAAGCCAGCGCCGGACTATTGCCGCTGCTGTTTTTGGGAATCCCGTTGCCGGTGGCGCAACTGCTGGCGTTTGCCATTGCCATCCAGCTGCTGTTGCAGCACTCCAATGTCGACATGCGCCCCGGTCCCCTGGGCTGGGTGTTCGCCTGGGCGCCGATGCACCGCTTTCACCACATGAAGTACGGCACCGCCGGCAATGTGAATTTCGGCCTGTTCCTGAATGTCTGGGACTGGCTGCTGGGCACGGCGTTTTATTCCTCGGCCTACCCGATCCGCCAGGGCGACCTGGGCATTGGCAGCCAGCCGGATTATCCGCAGGCGTACTGGCGACAATTGTTGGCACCCTTCAGCAGGCAAGCCGTGCATGAGGAACCGCCGGTGCCCTTGCCGTTGCGCCGTTGAGTCAGTCCAGCAGGCGCAGCTCGATGTGTTGCAGGGCTTGGCGCGCGGTGACGCCGAACAGGGTTTTCAGGGTGCGAGAGAAGTGTGCGGAATCGGCAAACCCGGCGCCATGAGCCGCCTCGGTGATGGCCTGGCCTGCGAGCACCAGGCCCATCGCCAGGCGCAGGCGCCGCCACAGTACCAGGCGCCGCACCGGCAACCCGAGCTGGCCGCTGAACAGCCGTTCGAGCTGGCTCAGGGACAGGTGCGCATGGGCTGCCAGGGCGCTGGCCGAGACCTTGCCGGCCAATTGTCGGTCGAGGACCGCCAGGGCCTTTTCGATCCGCCGGTCCTGCAAGATTCGGCGCGGGCAACGCCGCAGCGCTTCGGTCAGTGCCGGCAGCGTCAGCTCGACACACAGCAGGCTGTCTTGCAGGGCTTGGGCGTCAATCGTCAGCGGTTCGGCGTAGAGGGTGAACAGGGTTCCGGGCGCGTCGAGGATCGCATGCCGTTGCATGGCCGGGATGAACACATGCTTTGCGGTGCAGGGCTGGTCGTCGAGGCTGACGGTGACCGGTGCGGCGGGGGCGAGGATCAGTTGATGGGCGTAGTGGGCGTGGGGCACGGTACGCCCCAGCTCGCCCTGGATCAGTCCGTAGTCACGCCCGAGCCACAGCTGGCCTGTCCACTCGGGCGTGCGCACGGCGACCGGCTCAGTAGCCGTTGGCCTCGAGCAGCTGGCTGACGCTGCCGCTGGCCGGACGCTTGGCGTACTTGAGCAGCTCCGCGGCGCGGTTGGTGAAGATGCCGTCGACACCGGAGTCCAGGACCTTCTTGAAGTCCACCGGCTCGTCGATGGTGTAGACGTGCACCAGCAGGCCCTGGTCGTGGGTGAACTGGTTCATCCAGGGTTGCACCAGGTCGAAGTAGCTCTGGTCGCCACCGTTGGCCAGTGCCGCCGACGGGCCGGTGCCGATGGCGCCCTGGGCCTTGGCGTAGCTGACCCACTGCTCGAACTCGGCCTTGTCCTTGGGCTCCTGCTTGGCGTAGTAGGCCGCCTTGTCCTTCTCGCCGCTGTTGGCGAAGGTCACGTCGGACTTGGGCTGCATGCCGCCTTCACCGATCCACAGCAGGAGGATCTTCGGCACCTTGGGCATTTCTTTCTGCAGCAGTTCCAGGCTGCTCTTCTCGAAGGTCTGCAACACCACCTTGCCTTTGCCCTGGCCTACCGCCAGGTCGCTTTTCGCCAGCTTGGAGCCGGCCGGGCTGAGCCAGCCGCGGTCCTGGAGTTTTTCCTTGAGGTCACGCTCGATGCCGGGGAACTGCTTGGGCTCCTTGGTCTCGATGTACAGGCCGGGCTTGTGATGCGGGTTGCTCTGGGCGATGTCGATGATTTCGTCGAGGGTCAGGATCTTCAGGCCGACGTAGCTCGCACGGGCACGGTCGGGATAGGCCTGGTTGAACCAGCTGCCGGCGTCGAGGGTTTTCAGCTCGGCCATGGTGAAGGCGTTGGCCGGGCTGTCCTTGCGCTCGGGAAACTTGCTGGCGACGTCGGTGGTGCGCTGCAGGTTGTTGTCGTGCAGGGCGAACAGCACGCCGTCCTTGCTGCGTTGCAGGTCCATTTCCAGGTAGTCGGCGCCCAGGTCGCGGGCCAGTTTGTAGGCGGCGGCGGTGGACTCCGGTGCATCGAAGGACGCGCCCCGGTGAGCGATCACCGCGGGGTGTGGAATGCCTTGGCTGACAGCCAGTGCGGTGGGGCTTGGGCTGGCGGCCTGTGCCTGGCCCAGGCCAAGCATCAGGCTCAGCATCAGGGCGCTTTTGGTGAAGGTGGCAGGCATGGTCGAGGTCCTTTCGTGGAGGGCGATTTTCAAAGGACTACCTTTTAACAATTGAATGGCCGTTGTGCTATCGCGAAACCGACATAAATCTGCAGGTGCGGCAAATTTTCCGACGCTTTTGCGGGGTGCTTTGCAGTACGCTTGCGCCCTGAAGTTTCCCCGTCAGAGGGAAGCGCGAAAACATTTCCACCCTTGCCTGGCGTGTAAACCATCGATCACCTGTCCTTCGGGACACTCAGTGAGGTTTACCATGCGCATCACATCCGAACTCATCTGCCAGGCCGCCGACCAGCTCAAGGGTTTTGTCGGTTTCAACCGCAAGAGCGGCCAGCACATCGTGCGCTTCAGCGAAGACTCCTTCGGCATGGACGTCGCCGACGACGCCATCACTCCCGCCAGCGAATTCGTCTGGGCCAGCGCCGAGGGCCAGGTCATGGTGCTCAAGCGCGAGCTGATCCAGTTGCTGCTGGAACAGAACATCGACGACCGCATCAACATCAGCGAACCCTTGCGCGTGTACATGCGCCGCACCGACCTGCCGGAGATTTCGGCGGTGCGCAGCCTGGTGCCGGCGGCGCAATAACCGGGATGCGCGGTGGCCGGGCTGGCGATCAGGTCTCAGCGTTCGAACAGGTAGGCGCGTTCGACCTTGCACACCCGGGTGTGACAGGCCGCGTACCAGTCGCTGCGCCCGCGTTCGCGGGCGATGCGGTGTTCGGCCTGCTGCTTCCAGGCGAGGATCGAGGCCTGGTCCCGCCAATAGGAGACCGTGATGCCGAAGCCGTCCTCGTTACGCGCGAACTCCAGGCCGAGAAACCCTGGTTGCTGCCGCGCCAATTCGACCATGCGTTCGGCGGCCTGCTCGTAGGCCGGGTCCGGCTCGCGGCGCTGGGCGCTGAAAATCACCGCGTAGTAGGGCGCCTCGGGTGTGCGGGCGATCATGCGTGCCGCTCCAGGCAAGCGGCGAGCAGGGCGCTGACCAGGGGCGGCACGACGCCTTTGAGCGCTGCTCGTTCTGGCTGGAACAGGGTGGCGACAAAGAACCGATGGTCGCGCAGTTCCATCGCCCGCAGGTCGCCGGCCGAGTCGTAGCCGCTGGGGCGCAGGTCGTGCTTGAGCAGTTGCGCCGCGAACTGCGGATTGACCCCGTAGCGACAGCGATAACCTTCGCTGATCTGCTGCTCGCCATAGGCTTCGGCGATGCGGCTGCCTGCGCACAGGTGAATGCTGTCGGTGGCTTCCACTAGGGCGCAGGTCAATGGTGTGAGCACGGCGCGCTCGGCCTCGGGATGGGTTTCACCGTGCTCGGCATCGGCCCAACCCAGCACGTTACGCGCGTACTCCAGCACCGCGTGCTGAAAACCGCCGCAGGTGCCGAGGAAGGGCCGCTGCTGCTCGCGGGCAAAGCGGATCGCCCGCAGGGCACCGTCCATCGAGCGGTAGGGGCTGGCGGGCACACACCAGATGCCGTCGAACTCTTGCAGTGGCGCGTCGCTGGTCAGGCTGTCGGTGGCCAGCCAGCGGTAGTGCACCTTGAGGCTGGTTTCCTCGGCGGCCATTTCCAGGGCCAGGGGAATGGCCTGGTGCGCGATGACCTGAGGGTCGTAGTCGCCCACCAGGGCGATGTGCAGGGTCGGCGGATGTGCGATGTGCGGCATGGATTCTCCTGGTAGGGCCAACGCTTGTCGGTTGCTGGATGCCACTATAGATTGGCGCTCACGCACTCAATATTGGCGTTTATCCAAGTGATCAATGCAGCCACGCACTATCGGCTCGACTACTCCGACCTGTCGCTGATCCTCGCCCTGGTGCGTGGCGGCTCCCTGGCCCGTGCGGCGGCGTTGTTGAAGGTCGATGTGTCCACGGTGTTTCGTGCGGTGCGGCGCCTCGAGGCCGCGCTGGGCCAGCAGCTGTTCGACAAGAGCCGCGCCGGCTACCTGCCCACCGGCCTGGCCCGCACCCTGGCCGAGCAGGCCGAACGCGCGGAACAGGCACTGGACGCGGCACAGGTCGGAGTGGAGCAGGGCGGCGCGGTGGTCAGCGGCACGGTGCGCCTGACTTGTACCGACTCGGTGCTGCAGGGCCTGTTGTTGCCGGCGCTGGCGCACTTCATGCCGCGCTATCCGGCACTGGCCCTAGAGCTCAGCACCTCCAATGATTTCGCTAACCTCAGCCGCCGCGACGCCGACCTGGCCCTGCGCCTGACACGCACGCCGCCCGAGCACCTGGTGGGCCGGCAGTTGCGGGCGGTGTCTTACCGGGTCTGTGCCAGCCCGGCCTACAGGCAGTCGGTCGCCTCGACGGATCTGGCCGGGCTGACCTGGATCGCCCCGGACGATTTTCTCCCGGACCACGCCACGGTCGCCTGGCGCCGGCAGGCGTTGCCCGGTGTGGTGCCGGGCTATCGCTGCAACAGCATGCTGGCGGTCAGCGAGCTGGTGAAGGCCGGGCTGGGCGTGGCGGTGTTGCCGGATTTCCTGCTCGACGACACCACTGCCCTGCAACCCCTGAGCGACCCGCTGCCGGGCTGCGACACCGCGCTCTGGTTGCTGACCCGGGCCGACTGCCGGGCGTTGCGCGCGGTGGTGACGCTGTTCGACGAATTGAGCCAGCGTCTGCGCGCGCCGCAGTGAGTCATGCCTGGGGCGGGTCCTTGTGCAGGACGTGCCGGTGCATTTCCGAGGTCAGGCCCTCGATGCGTTCGCTCAGCTGTTTGGTCATCTCGGTCAGGCGGGTGTTCTGCTCCAGCAGTTCGAGCAGTTGCGCGCTGTGTTGCGCGGCTTGCGCCTGACGTTCGCTGTTGGCGATAGCGATGGCTTCGCGGTGCTGGGCATCGGCGTCGGTCTGGGCTTTGTCGCGCGCGGCCTGGCGAGTCTGGGCCAGCAGGATCAGTGGCGCGGCATAGGCCGCTTGCAGGCTGAAGGCCAGGTTGAGGAGGATGAAGGGGTAGGCGTCGAAGTGCGTCACCCCGCTCAGGTTGAGCCCGACCCAGATCAGCACGATCAGGGTTTGCGCGCCGAGAAAGGTCGGGGTGCCGAAAAAGCGGGCGAAGGCTTCGGCCTTCAGGGCAAAGCGGTCGGTGCCGAAGGTCGGGGCCAGATGGGCATGGGGACGGTGGAAACGTAGGTGGTCGACAGGGGCGGCTGAGGCTGTTGCGGATGGGGTCGGGTTCATGGCGGGCTCGGGGCGATGGGACTGCCGGTCACTATAGCCCGTTGCCCGACACCTTCCCTGGCGTCGACATCGTTGATTCAGGGGCGCCGGCTCAGAGCGTGGCACGCTCGTTGGCAAACATGCTCACCGCCTGTACCGCCTCGCTGGCACCGTCGCGAATCTGCAGGATCACCGTGCCGGCCTGATCCGCCAGGTCCACGCCCTTGGCCGCCCGGTCCCGGGTCCCGTCCATGCTTTTGATGGCCTGCTGGGTTTCTTGCTGGATCATGTCGATCATTCCCGAGATTTCCGCGGTCGAGCCGCTGGTGCGGGCGGCCAGTTGCCGGACTTCGTCGGCGACCACGGCAAACCCCCGGCCCTGTTCGCCAGCGCGCGCGGCTTCGATCGCGGCATTGAGCGCCAGCAGGTTGGTCTGCTCGGCGATGGCGCGGATGGTGTTGACGATGGCGGTGATCTGCTCGGAGCGCTCGCCGAGCTTGGCGATCAGGGTCGAGGAGTCTTCGATGTTGGCGGCGATTTGGCGCATCTCGCTGGCCGCCTGCTGGATCACCGCGGTGCCCTGTTCGGCGACTTGCCGGGTTTCCACCGAGATGTGATAGGCCTGGGTCGCGCTCTGGGCGTCCTGGGCGTGTTTCTCCACCCTCGCGGTCACGTCGGAGGCGAACTTCACCACCTTGCACAGGCGCCCGGCGGCGTCATACACCGGGTTGTAATTGGCCTCCAGCCACAGCGATTGCCCGCGTTTGTCGACACGCTCGAACTGCCCGCTGAAGAACTCGCCCTGGTTGAGACGCTGCCAGAAGTCCTGGTAGGCGCTGCTGTTGGCCAGCTCGGGCTTGCAGAAGATCCGGTGATGCTTGCCCTTGAGTTCGGCGAGGCTGTAGCCGAGGCGATCGAGGAAGTTCTGGTTGGCCGTGATGACGCTGCCGTCGAGGTTGAACTCGATCACCGCCATGGCGCGGTCGATGGCGTGCAGCTTGCCCCTGGACTCGCTTTCCTGTTGGACCTTTTCGGTGACGTCGAGAGCGTACTTGACCACCTTGAAGACCTTGCCGTCGGCATCCCTGATCGGGTTATAGCTGGCTTCCAACCATACCGGCTGGCCTTGGGCATTGACGCGTTCGAAGGTCCCCGATTGGAACTGGCCGTTTTTCAGGCGCGTCCAGAGCTCGCGGTATTGATTGCCGCGGGCGAATTCGGCATTGCAGAACTGCCGATGGGGGTGGCCGATGACCTGCTCCGCGCGATAGCCCATGGTCTTGAGGAAGTTGTCGTTGGCCCGCAGGACCGTGCCCTCCAGGTCGAACTCGATCACCGCCATCGAACGGTCGATGGCCTCGAGCAGGCTGGCTTGCTGGTTGATGGTGTGGTGTAAGGCGTCGATGGTTTTGTTATGGCGGTTGAATAACATGATGGCTGGTGCTCAGTGGGAAAAACCTGGAGTCAGTCCCTGTTGTCTGCGCCTGCATGCCGAAAGCCCCCTGGGCCTCGGCCTTGTCTGCTCAATGCCAGCATTCCATGACTGACAGATACCCCTTGGAAGGGCACGCCCCTGTCCGGCGCGTACCCTTGCTCAACGTCTGAGGTGAGACGCTGGGCCTGCGAGTCAATTTAGGGAAGTTATGTTGCACGGCGGCGAATGTGCCGCGCGGCTTTTTGGGTCACCGCATGGCGGCATTATGCCGGCTTGGTGGGGAGCGATGCGGGTAAAAATTGTACAAATCTGCGGTTTTTTACATTTTTGTACAACTTTCAGGAGCCGGTGGACACCGCGAGGAGCGCGTCGTTTATCGGGGTGGCGGCAGCGACTTTGTTGCGCCCGGTGTTTTTCGCGGCATACAGGGCTTTGTCGGCCTCCATGAGCCACATTGCGGCATCGCGCAGCCCCGGGTGCCAGGCGGCCAGGCCGATACTCAGGCTGACCCGGAGTGACGGCACGCCCGGATGGCGATAGTTGCTGAAGACTTGCCGCAGTCGTTCCATCACTTCGTGGGCCTGCTGGATCGAGGTCGTCGGCAGGATCACGCAGAACTCGTCGCCGCCATAGCGCCCGGCCAGGTCGTCCTGGCGCAGGTTGAGCTTGAGGTCCCGGCTCAATTGATGCAGCACGGCATCGCCAAGGATATGGCCGTAGCTGTCGTTGATGTGTTTGAAGTGGTCGATGTCGATCAAGGCAATGGTGCCGTGACAGCGTTGCTGCTGGCATTTGGTGAACTTGAGCTGCAGCAGGTCTTTCCACGCGCCGTGGTTGAGCAGGCCGGTCAGGCTGTCGGTGCGGCTCAGCGCGCTGAGGGTGCGCTTGTGCTCGGCGAGCTTGATCGCCAGCCGGTAGCAGACCATACCCACCGCCATCGGGTAGAGGGTCAGCATCGGCAGGCAGGCGTAGATCTGCAGCTGGGTGGCATCCCCGGTGAAGGCAGGACCGAGCAGCAACCACGACAGCAGTATCCCGCTCAGTTGTGCCATGGAGCCATGGATGAACAGGCGCAGGCCACCGGCCGCGACGTTGTTCATCGCCATCATGGCCAGAATGGTCACCGTGGGGAGCGGATTGAACTGCATCGCCGCCGCCCAGAAACCACCGAAGAGCGAGTCGCACAACAGGTTGCGGCGTTCGGCCTGATAGGGGAAGGCCGCGCGGGTCGAGATCAGGTACGCCAGGTGCGGCCAGATAAAGCCGTTGAACAGCAGGAGCAGCCAAACCCAGGTCGGTTGCGGCAGCGGGTACAAGCCGGCGAATACGCTGAGGCTGCCAATCCCCAGCCCGACGATCCTGGGCAGGTAAATACGTTTGGCAAATGACAGCCCTTTGCCTTGTTGGTTATCCATAAATTTCTGCGCGAGCCCGGGTTTGAAACACTTTGTGGTGTTTTTATTGGCCGTCACCCTTCATTGGGCAAGGCGGCGAATATTGTCATTTATTCCAACAAGAATAATCAGTGTCCTTGCAGGCCATTTAGTGGAACGAGCGTACGCAAATGCCCATTGCAGAGCACTCGGTGCAAGTCATGGCGGTCGCCAGATCCGCTGTCGGAGCAAACCGGGGGAGAAGGGAATCAGGCTTGATAGCAGGCCAGGAACATGTCCAGCGTGGACTCGACGACGCGCTGCTGTTCGTCTTCCTTGAGGGGCGGCTGATTCATGGTGATCTGTGGCCAGAAGGCAAACGCCTTGAGCATGCCGTGGAGCTGCTGGGCGGCGAAGTCCGGGTCCAGCGGCTTGAGCCGGCCGTCCGCCCGGGCCGAGCGAATCCACACCATCAGGCTTTCTTCACGCTCGCCCATGCGCGCCACCATGTACTGGGCGCGCTCGGGGGAATGCAGGGTCGCGGCAATGGCGACCCGCGCCAGGTTGAGGAAGTTGTCATCGGCCAGCAGTTGCAGCTTGGCCATCAACAAGTCCCGCAACTGTTCACGCAGGGTTAATCCGGGGTGGTAAAGAATGTCCGCCCGCGCCCTGATGCTCGCCCATAACTTATGCATGATCTCGGTGAACAACTCCTCCTTGCTGGGGAAGTGGTTGTACACCGTGCGCTTGGACACTCCGGCGGTTGCCGCGATCTTGTCCATGCTGGTGATATCGAACCCGCTGGCATGGAATTCGGTGATCGCCGCCTGGATGATGGCTTCGCGTTTGAGGTCGGTCAGGCGCTTGGGAGCTGTCATAAGTTGGGTTCGATGGCGGTCGTTGGCAGTTATCCGGGGGCAGTTTACTTAGTCCCGGGTTTGTTGCAATCTAGAAAAACTACACTGTGCAGTGTAGATCATGGCAGAAAAAATGATGGTCGGCTGACGCTTGCGTGCATTGGCCTTTGTCGTTCCGCAGAGAATCACCGGAGCCTTGTCGGGTTCCTTGGAGTCACTGATTCATGGCCACTCTCTCTTCCCGTGCAGACAGCGTCTCACGCCCCGAAACGTCCCTGCAGGAACAAGGGGCGTTCCGTAATCACGCGCCGGTCCGGCGTGCCGGGCTGGGCAAGACGCTGAGTATTTTCTGGCGCATGTTGTTCCACAAACCGCGTAATACCCGCCCGGTCGGGGCCATCCCGGTGCAGCCATTGACCCACGAACAGCTGCTGGCGGCGCCGAACCAGAGCGTCTACCGCCTGGGGCATTCGACGGTGCTGTTGAAACTGCACGACAAGTTCTGGATCACCGATCCGGTATTCGCCGAACGCGCATCGCCGGTGCAATGGGCCGGTCCCAAACGTTTCCACCAGCCGCCTATCAGCCTGGAGCAGTTGCCACCGATCGAAGCGGTGATCCTGTCCCATGACCACTACGATCACCTGGACCACCAGACCGTGCTCAAGCTGGCGGACAAGACCCGCCATTTCCTCACCCCCCTGGGCGTGGGCGATACCCTGGTGAAGTGGGGCGTGCCGGCCGACAAAGTGCGCCAGCTGGACTGGTGGGAAGGCACGGAAGTCGATGGCATTCGTTTTATCGCCACGCCTTCCCAGCATTTCTCCGGCCGTGGCCTGTTCGATGGCAACAGCACGCTGTGGGCCTCCTGGGTAATGATCGATGGCGACAGCCGGATCTTCTTCAGCGGTGACACCGGTTACTTCGATGGCTTCAAGCGGATTGGCGAGCGTTACGGCCCTTTCGACCTGACCCTGATGGAAACCGGCGCCTACAACGTCGAGTGGCCGGGCGTGCACATGCAGCCAGAGCAGACCCTACAGGCGCACATCGATTTGAAGGGCCGCTGGTTGTTACCCATTCACAACGGCACGTTCGACCTGTCGATGCATGCCTGGTACGAACCGTTCGATCGCATCCTCTCGCTGGCCTGGGAACGCAGCATCGCCATTGCCACGCCGCAGATGGGCGAGGCCTTCAACCTGGCGCACCCGCAACGGGGGCACGCCTGGTGGATGGAGGTCGACCCCGTGGCCGAGCAGGTAACGGCAAGCGATCTGTAGACCCTTCATCGGCTACTCCCCGAGCCCGGCTATCGCCAGGTTGCCGTGTCCGGGCCTGGGGAGTATCTAGAGAACTCCCCCCAATACCCTCGACGGACCTGGTGATGGCTTATCGGCTTCATCTGTTTGGCGCGTCTGGTTCCGGCACCACGACCTTGGGCCAGGCGCTGGCCCAGCGTTTGGGTATCGCCCACTTCGATTCCGATAACTTCTTCTGGCGCCCCAGCGAACAGCCTTTCAGCCTGCGCCGTCCCCGGGACGAGCGCATCCAGCTGTTGCAGCAGCAGGTGGCCGGGTTGGACAGCTGGGTGCTGTCCGGCTCCTTGTGCGGTTGGGGCGACCCGATGATTGAGGCTTTCACCCATGCCATTTTCCTCCGCCTGGACCCCGAGGTCCGCCTGCAGCGTTTGCGGGTGCGCGAGTTTCAGCGTTATGGCGAGCAGATCCATGAGGGCGGCGAACGCCATCTCGCGACTCAAACCTTTCTTGCCTGGGCGGCTGGCTACGACACGGGAGGCCAAGGTACGCGCAGCCTGCGCCGGCATGAGAGCTGGATCACCGGGCTGAGCTGCCCGGTAATCCGCCTCGATGCCACTCACCGCTCGGTGCAGGCATTACAGGAAGAGGTATTGAGCGCCCTGGATCACTCGATCATGGCGTAGTCGGGCCGTTCCATCGGGTTGGGCGTCGCACCCTTGATGTTCATGCCACGCCCCGGAGCGAAGCCGGGGAAGAACACCAGGCCTTCTGCTTCCAGGCGAAAGGCCAGGGCCAGTCGGGTCACGTCGAGCAATTCGCCGCCCGCCTCGAAGCGGTGAATGGCGGCTATCGAGACGCCGGACTCCTGTGACAGCTGTTCCTGGCTCCAACCCAGCATGGCGCGGGCTTGAATACAGTGTTCTGGGGTGAACTGGAAGAGGGCGATACGTTCCAGGGTGACTTTCATCGCGAGTGCGGCCATGGGATTTCTCCGGAAGCAGGTGAAGATGAGTCGATAAAGTACTGTTAATTTGTACAGTTGTTTTGCTCCCGGATCAAACTCATTTTGCCGATCGCCTCAACGCCTTCGTGACAAGTCTTGTCCCGGCGCTATGCCCCGGTTTCCAGGTAGGCGCTGGGCGGTTGCCCCGCTACCCGGCGGAACATGGTGGAAAAGGCGGCGGGGCTGTCATAGCCGAAATCGAGGGCGATTCGCGTCACCGCCTCGCCTGCGGCCAGTCGGGTCAAGGCCCTGACCACGCAGGCGCGCTGGCGCCACTGGACGAAACTCATGCCGGTCTGCTCGCGGAACAGGCGGTTGAAGGTGCGCAGGCTGATATGCAGCCGTTGCGCCCATTGCTCGGGAGACTGGTGGGCATCGGGTTGTTGCAGGAAGGCCTGGCACAGGGTGAGCAGGCGTGGCATTTCGGGCAGGGGAATGTGCAGGGGCAGACGGGTGGTACGGCTCAGTTCATGCAGCAACAGACTGACCAGCACGCCGTCGCGTCCGTTCTCGTCGTACGCCAGCGGCAGATCCACCGCCTCCATCAGCAACTGGCGCATCAGTGGCGACACGCTGATCACCTGGCACTCATCGCCCAGGGCCGGCATGGCCGCCGGCTCGATGTACAGGCTGCGGGTACTGACCCCGAGCATCAGCACCTCATGGGCCACCCGCGGTGGAATCCATACCGCGCGCTGTGGCGGCACCACCCAGCGGCCATTCGTGGTGCTGACCTGCATCGCCCCGGTGGCGCCATACAACAGTTGCGCGCGACGATGGCTGTGGCTCGGTAACAGGTGGCCCTGGGGGTAATCGGTGCCGATCGCCACCACGGCGCGTGGGGTGTGATCCAGCAGATCGATCGAAGTGTTACGCATGGTGTCGGCGTCCGCGGGTTGGCGTGAATGCAAACAGTATTGGCTGACTTGCTAAAGCCGGCCAAGCCCTGGCGCTCTATCGTCGAGGTCTTCTGCTAACGGAGAACCCTTCAATGTTTTATCTATGGCTGGCTGTGTTCGGCTGCATGAGCGGGATCAGTGCGGTGCTGTTCGGTTTTGGTGGCGGCTTTGTGGTGGTGCCGCTGCTGTATCGCATGTTGCTGAGCAGCCATGGCGCTGACGATGCCGTCGCCCAGTCGGCCATGCATATAGCAGTCGCCACCTCGACCTGCGTGATGATCGTCAACGCGCTGATGGCCACCGGCAAACACCGCCGCGCGGGCAACCTGATACGACACTATCTGTGGCCGCTGGGTGGCTACATCGGGCTGGGAGCGATAGCGGGGGCGGTCCTGGCAATGGCGGTGAGTGGTGAGGCGATGCGCTATGCCTTTATCGCCTACCTGGCGCTGACCATTGCCGATTGCCTGATGCGTCGTGGCTTTCTTGAACAGGGCGACACCCGTGCGCCGCGCTGCCTGGGGCGACTGGAAAACACCGGAGGCCTGGGCATCGGGGCCATTGCTACCTTCCTGGGTGTCGGCGGCAGTGTGATGACCGTGCCCCTGCTGCGCCGCTGTGGCTTGAGCATGACCCAGGCCACCTCCATGGCCAACCCGCTGAGCGTGCCGGTAGCCCTGGCCGGGACCTTGACCTATATGGCCATGGCCGGCTTCAGCCGCTTCGATCTGGGCCCCTGGTTTATCGGCTATATCGACCTGCTGGCCTTTGCCGTGCTGACCCTCGGCTCATTGCTGGGCATGCGCCTGGCCTCACCGTGGATCGGGCGCATTCCCGACCAGTTGCATGCGCGGGTGTATATCGGCCTGCTGGTGCTGGTAATGCTCGGCATGCTGGTCCGCTAAGGGTTAGCCCAGTGCCAACCCCGGCGCTTCACGAATGATGAAGTGGTCGAGGTTCTCGATGTTGGCGCTGAATACCCCGAACGTCTGTTCGGGGTGTTTTTTGCTTGACACCTGTTTCAGCTCCGGGGTCACGCCATAAAAGAAGCAATACAGCTCTTGTTCGCTGTCGATCGCATGCTTGATCTCTTCGAGGAAGGCTTTGCGCTTGCGGTAGCTCTCGATCAGTTTTTTGCTCAGATAGACATTGACCGAGTAGGGCTTCTTTTTCGCCTCGTCCGCCTGTTTGAACCAGACCTTCTGTTCGAAGTCGATGCGAAAGCTCTGGGTGTAGTCCTTGATTTCCTTGATCTTGCCCCAGTAGATCAACCCCTTGTTGTCCAGCAGGTATTCGATCTTCTTGAAGAACGAGGCATAGGACGCCGTGTGTTCGCCAATCTTCAGCGGCATGCGCTTGAGCAACTCCTTGTCGTCGATATTCGACACAAAACACTCCACCGGATGAGCGAAGACACTGGTCTTGTCTGGGGGGCCGGCCTGAGCCGGGGCCGGCGTGCGCGGGCTGGAGGAGGGGGCTGGCGCGGCAGTTCCTGGCGTATCGCCATCCGCTGCGGGGCTGGCGGGCTTGCGCACATATTCGCGGCGGGCCAGCAGCAATTCCGATGGGAAATGCTCCTCCCGATCATCCTCGTCCGGCGTACCCTCCACCCCGGCTGCCAGCGTCCTGCTGGTGCCATACGGGCAGCCGTCGATATGCCGGGTGCCAGGCAGGTTCTTGAAATGCGGGGTGCGGATGTAATTGACGTTCTTGGCATTGAAGGTCCCCAACTGATTGTCAGCGGCAAAGGCGGCGCGACAGGCATCGTTGGGGCACTGGAACTGTTCCTTGGCCGAGTCGAAGGCCATGGTCTCGTCGAAATTCAGATCGCGCACGTCATAGATCGACAGCTTGTCGTCGAGGCTGATGCAGTAGGCGGTGTCGAATTTCATGGGGGCTCGGGTCCTTGAGTGAAGAAGGCTATTAATAGCGGGTGGCGCAGGGCAGTGCACTGATCTTTTCAAGCATGGGCGCTGATCTCGGCATAACCTTGTAGGTAGCACGTTCCACTCATCACCGGAAAAGGCTCAGGTTCATGTCTGACGGTAATCGCATCAATATCGGCTCCATTGGCGATGCCAACCACATCAACATTGCCCAGAATCAGGCGCCCGAGCGCACCAGCATTCAGTTCGTCATCGACCCCAGGAGCGTCGAGCGGGTGAACCGGGGCAGCGTCATCAAAGGCGCGGTGGCGTTTTTTCTATCGCTGCCGGCGCTGGCGCTTTCGGTCATGTCGATCCTGGCCGACGCGTTGGGCATCCTTTCCTACTTCAATGTGGAATCGCGGATCCTGGCCTACCTCATCATGGCCGCCGCCATGGGCGGGGTGATGCTGTGCAACGGCAAGCGCAAGATGGCCACCGCCAGCATTGCGCCCGACCAGGCCCGATTCATCGATGGGCGTTGGGTCGAACGTGATGAAAGTGGCGATTACCTGCTGTATCGCAATACCGCGCCCTGCAATTACGAAAACTGCCACGGTACCGTGCGTATCCAGACGCCACCGCCGCGCGAACAGCATAACCACGATCTGATCGGCGTCTGCGATATCGGAGGCAAGCAACACACCTATCGTGTCGACTTCAATGGCGTCGGCGAACGGCAGCATTTCGACTGGCGTCCACTTGAACAGAACAAGCCATGACCCCGTTCCAACCACTCCCTTGGTAGGGCGAGCGTGCTCGCGAAAAATCCCCTGTCAGGACCCATCAAACTGACAGCCTTCCTGAGTCTTTCCAGGTCATCGCGGCTGCATGAGGGGCACGAAATTTCCTACAGTTCTAATTTACAAAACTCTCACCATATAGAGACGAGTCCTACGCGTTAAAGCTTGTAAAAACAAAAGCTTAGGTGCCTTGATCAGTCCTGGCAGAGAACGTCACAGCTTTGGCAAGGAGGGACAAGTAAGCCTCGAACAAATGGCCGATAAGAAGGCGCCGGCCTCATGAATGAAGGCCCGGTGGGAACCAGCCAGACGGCTTTTCCCCTCACAATAACGAGGACCTTCATATGCCTGTTGTTGCGCGTTCATTGTTGTTTTGTCTGGCCCTGTCCGGCACGGGGACCGTCCTGGCGGAGCAGGCAGCCTTGCCTTATCTGCCGGCCAATCAGTTCCGGCTGGCTGACTACCTGCCACCGCCTCCAACTGTTGATTCATCGTTGCAACAAAGCGATTTAACAGCCGTGCTGGCGGCCCAGGCAGCACGCAGTAGCGCTCAGATGAGCCGGGTCCAGCAGGATGATGAATGGGAAGACAGCGTGTTCCACTTCGCCAGGGAATCCCTCGGCGCCGGTTTCAGCATTGAGCGCCTGCCCCTGACCCGGGCCTTCTTCCGGCGGGCCCAGGAAGACCTGGTGCAATTCCTGATGCCGGCCAAGCACAGCTATGGTCGGCCGCGTCCTTACGAAGCCTCGGCACTGGTGAAGCCGGTACTGCCGCCACCGGAGGGCGATTCCTACCCCAGCGGTCATTCGATGAACGGCTATCTCAATGCCACCTTGCTGAGCATGGCGCTGCCGGAGAAACGCAGCGAGTTGTTCAGCCGCGCACAGATCAATGCCGACAGCCGGGTCATCGCCGGCGTGCATTTTCCCAGCGACCTGGAGGGCGGAAAGATCAGTGCCGCGGTATTGGCGGCCCGGCTGCTGGACGATCCCCGCGCGGCGGCGGATTTCGAGGCGGTGAAACAGGAGATCCGTGGTGCCTTGGCCTCCGCCGATTGAGTTCCGGGTTGGATGATTTGCCTGGAGTCGGGGATACCGGGTCCCAATAAAAAAGCCCTGAGCAAGTCAGGGCTTTTTGATCTTTCGTTGTGCCGATTCAGATCGAAATCGAGATCGGCACAGGGCTGGAGCTTGGAATCAATCCCAGCTCAGCGCGCCGCCAGTCTGATACTCGATCACGCGAGTCTCGAAGAAGTTCTTCTCTTTCTTCAAGTCCATGATTTCGCTCATCCATGGGAACGGGTTGGTGGTGCCTGGGTATTCTTCTTTCAGGCCGATCTGCGACAGACGACGGTTGGCGATGAACTTGAGGTAGTCCTCCATCATCGCCGCGTTCATGCCCAGTACGCCGCGCGGCATGGTGTCGCGAGCGTATTCGATTTCCAGTTGGGTGCCCTGGAGGATCATCTGGGTGGCTTCTTCCTTCATCTCGGCATCCCACAGGTGCGGGTTTTCGATCTTGATCTGGTTGATCACGTCGATACCGAAGTTCAGGTGCATGGATTCGTCGCGCAGGATGTACTGGAACTGCTCGGCGACGCCGGTCATTTTGTTGCGGCGACCCATGGACAGGATCTGGGTGAAGCCGCAGTAGAAGAAGATGCCTTCCAGAACGCAGTAGTAGGCGATCAGGTTGCGCAGCAGTTCCTTGTCGGTGTCGACGGTGCCGGTTTCGAACTTCGGATCGGAGATCGAACGGGTGTACTTCAGGCCCCAGGCCGCTTTCTTGGCGACCGATGGAATCTCGTGGTACATGTTGAAGATCTCGCCTTCATCCATGGCCAGGGATTCGATGCAGTACTGGTAGGCGTGGGTGTGGATCGCCTCTTCGAACGCCTGGCGCAGGATGTACTGGCGGCATTCCGGGTTGGTGATCAGGCGGTACACGGCCAGCACCAGGTTGTTGGCAACCAGAGAGTCGGCGGTGGAGAAGAAGCCCAGGTTGCGCATCACGATGCGGCGCTCGTCGTCGGTCAGGCCTTCCGGGTTTTTCCAGAGGGCGATGTCGGCGGTCATGTTGACTTCTTGCGGCATCCAGTGGTTTGCGCAACCGTCCAGGTACTTCTGCCAGGCCCAGTCGTATTTGAATGGCACGAGCTGGTTGAGGTCGGCGCGGCAGTTGATCATGCGCTTTTCATCGACGGCGACACGGGCGGAAGCACCTTCCAACTCGGCCAGGCCTTCGGCGATGTCGAGCTGGTCCAGAGAGGCCTTGGCACGGGCAACGGCAGCGGAATCACTGGCGGTTACGGCGCGGGCTTCGAGAGCGGCGGCACCGCCGGCGCTGTCGAGTTTGTCCATGGCAGCTTCGGCAGCGTGGCCGGCGTTGGCGCCTTTAACGGCGACTTCGCCTTCTTCTTTGTCGAATTCGTCCCAGCTCAGCATGACGTGTCGTCTCCTGCGTGAGGGCCAGATGCCCGTGTGAAAACTGATGGTTGGCTTTTCACACGGCCGAACTGGCCGCGTTGGATCTTAAGGAATCGTTTGTTGCAGCAGCTAACGCAGGCAATAAACAAAAATATGTACGGGAGTTCCGAGGCGGTTATGGGCACAGAGGACCGAGTCGACTCCTGCGCGGGCTTCGGATTGGCTGTTTATCCCTGTAAGGGAATATTGCAGGCCCGTTTTAAGGCCGCATTATAGGGATTTTTTTGCCGCTGTGGTGCGACGAAGTGGCTCACGATTCGGTCGGCGAGGGGCGTGATCGCGGCGGAGCGAGGGTTTACAAGGCTTTGGCCGGCAAAGATTTTTTTTCACCCGGTTTCGCGGGTTTTTGCCGCCTGGAAACGATCCGAGACCTCGGCTTTTTCGTGCAATGCTCTACAAGCCCCGTAGTACATGGCTTACAGAGAAGGTCGTGGGCTTTGGTAGACAGGATTGTGTTCAATCCATGGTGCAAATTGTCATTCGGATAATTTGCTCAAAAAATAAGCAAAAAAACGCTTTTGCCACTACATCTTGTGTTGGGTGGTCAATTTTTGACCTTTGAAACACTACTTCCCGGGTTGCCACTCGAGGTCGTTCTTGATGCTCGAGAAGGCATTTTCGGACCATCATCAAGCCCCTTGGGGCAATACGGAAACGCTCCCTGCAAGGTGGCTCGACAGATGAAAAAGGGGAGTGCGAAAGCCGTGGTCGCACTGCATTGGGCGATGGCTTGCAACCAGTCTGGATTCAGTTGTGCGTCTGGCCATCTTTGCCGCAAGAAAGATCTCTTGCGGCCGGCAATTGTTAGAACTTGAAGAGCAACTTGAGTATCAGCCGTTAGAGCAGCCGTTACCCATGACGTGGTATTGCAGGATATGTCGCAGGCCTTTCGAATCTTCATATTCCATACGCGCAGGTACAACTTCGCATACATTTGGAACTTCGCTCATGGATATAACTTTGGCGATGTCCAGGTCGGACGAGTAAGAGTATTCCTCTACGGCTGGTTGCTGGCTTGCGACATCAGTCGGGATCTCGTCGGCCATTGCTGTAACGCAAAGACTGCTGAGGGCCAGAACTAATAAAGCTTTCATTTTGATTTCACCTTTCTAAGGTCGTGTAGGGTCACGCAGCCTTTGTGGGGCTGCGTGTGGAACTTGAGTAGAAGTCTGGATTAACTGCCTTCGTGGGGGCTGTAACTTGGTTAATCACATTGCCTTGTTGGCGAGGTTGATTTTAGGCGCCTGAGTAGGCGCTATACAGGCGTGCTTTTGATAAACACTATTGACGGTTTTTGTAACAATCCCGGTAAAAACGACCCCCAGTGACCTGGCAGCGGTCTTCTACTTGCCGCAGAAACTGCCGCAAGTCCCGTAATAGAGGGGGTAAAGCACTTTCCAGAGGGATCGGCTGGGGGTTGTTACTACCATCGTCGAATGGTTCTATAGGCCCGCCCCGGCTACAACGGGGTCATACAACAACAACTATGTCACCGAGGTAAGAAAGATGAGTGCGGCTTCTCTGTATCCCGTTCGTCCCGAG
Organism: Pseudomonas sp. LAMO17WK12:I10; assembly: GCF_900215185.1. NCBI lineage: Bacteria > Pseudomonadati > Pseudomonadota > Gammaproteobacteria > Pseudomonadales > Pseudomonadaceae > Pseudomonas > Pseudomonas sp. LAMO17WK12:I10. Next base: position 160,063 of record NZ_OBDX01000004.1, read on the forward strand.
GTTGCGGCCAACACGCTGACTGACGAGGCGACCTACAAGGCCATGTACCAGCAGTCGGTCGTCAACCCGGACGGCTTCTGGCGCGAGCAAGCCAAGCGCCTCGACTGGATCAAGCCTTTCACCACGGTGAAGCAGACCTCCTTCGACGATCACCATGTCGATATCAAATGGTTTGCCGACGGCACCCTCAACGTTTCCTACAACTGCCTGGATCGCCATCTGGCCGAGCGCGGCGATCAGATCGCGATCATCTGGGAAGGCGACGATCCTTCCGAAAGCCGCAACATCACCTACCGCGAACTGCACGAACAAGTCTGCAAGTTCGCCAACGCCCTGCGTGGCCAGGACGTGCACCGCGGCGACGTGGTGACTATCTATATGCCGATGATTCCCGAAGCCGTGGTCGCCATGCTGGCCTGTACCCGGGTCGGCGCGATTCATTCGGTGGTGTTCGGTGGCTTCTCGCCGGAAGCGCTGGCCGGGCGGATCATCGACTGCAAATCCAAGGTGGTGATCACCGCCGACGAAGGCATCCGCGCGGGCAAGAAGATTCCGCTCAAGGCCAATGTCGACGATGCGCTGACCAACCCGGAAACCAGCAGCATCCAGAAGGTCATCGTGTGCAAGCGCACCAATGGCCAGATCAAGTGGAACCAGCATCGCGACATCTGGTACGAAGACTTGATGAAAGTGGCCGGTACCGTCTGCGCGCCAAAAGAAATGGGTGCCGAGGAAGCGCTGTTCATCCTTTATACCTCCGGCTCCACCGGTAAGCCCAAAGGCGTGCAGCACACCACTGGCGGCTACCTGTTGTACGCGGCCCTGACCCATGAGCGCGTATTCGATTACCGTCCGGGGGAAATCTACTGGTGCACCGCCGACGTCGGCTGGGTCACCGGGCACACTTATATCGTCTATGGCCCGCTGGCCAATGGCGCGACCACCGTGCTGTTCGAAGGCGTGCCGAACTACCCGGACGTGACCCGCGTGGCGAAGATCGTCGACAAGCACAAGGTCAATATCCTCTACACCGCGCCGACCGCGATCCGCGCCATGATGGCCTCGGGTAACGCCGCCTGCGCAGGCGCCGATGGCAGCAGCCTGCGCCTGCTGGGTTCGGTGGGTGAGCCGATCAACCCGGAAGCCTGGGACTGGTACTACAAGAACGTCGGTCAATCCCGTTGCCCGATCGTCGATACCTGGTGGCAGACCGAGACCGGCGCCACCCTGATGAGCCCGCTGCCGGGCGCCCATGCCCTCAAGCCGGGTTCGGCGGCGCGTCCGTTCTTTGGCGTGGTGCCGGCGCTGGTGGACAACCTGGGCAACATTATCGAGGGCGCCGCCGAAGGCAACCTGGTGATCCTCGATTCGTGGCCAGGCCAGGCGCGTACCCTGTATGGCGACCACGATCGTTTCGTCGATACCTACTTCAAGACGTTCCGTGGCATGTACTTCACCGGTGACGGTGCCCGTCGCGATGAAGACGGTTATTGGTGGATCACCGGGCGTGTGGACGATGTGCTCAACGTCTCCGGCCACCGCATGGGGACTGCCGAGATCGAAAGCGCGATGGTCGCTCACCCGAAAGTCGCCGAAGCGGCGGTGGTCGGTGTGCCCCATGACATCAAGGGCCAGGGCATCTATGTCTACGTCACCCTCAACGGTGGCGAAGAACCGAGCGAAGCATTGCGCCTGGAGCTGAAGAACTGGGTGCGCAAGGAGATCGGTCCGATCGCCTCGCCGGATGTCATCCAGTGGGCGCCAGGCCTGCCGAAGACCCGTTCCGGGAAGATCATGCGCCGTATCCTGCGCAAGATCGCCACGGCGGAGTACGACAGCCTGGGGGATATCTCTACCCTGGCTGACCCGGGCGTGGTGCAGCATCTGGTCGATACCCACAAGACCATGAACGTCGCCTGAGACGGACCTGTGTCAGCGAAAGCCCCGCCCGGCCTTGCGCCGGGCGGGGCTTTTTTGTGAACGCTATCGGGGGCTTCTGTAGCCGCTGCCGAAGGCTGCGATCGGCTCCGAAGGAGACGCGCTCTTGAAGGCCCTGAAAGGCCCTTCGGGCCTTATCGCAGCCTGCGGCAGCGGCTACAGGCAGCGGTTTTTCGATCGAATAAATATCGGTATGTCCATCAGGCGTATCTGAATGTTACCGGCGGGAGGGAATGTGTAACCCGCTGCCCGGATTCGGGGCAATGAGAAACGCCAAGCCCTGTTTCAGGGCCTTTGCGGGGTCGGTAAAAAATAAGTCATAACGCTGCGCTTGCCGGAATAGAAGGCTTTGCGAATAATAGGCCCGCAATTTGCAACACAGATTGGTTTACCGTCTTTTGCTCTTGCATAAATCTGAAGAGCTGTCAATGTGCTCGGCCTGGTTTCTCAGTGCTTCTGTAATTTGTTGTCGCATTGAGGAAATATCGGCTTCGGGCCTGTCGTTAGAATGCCGATCACTCGCTCGTCGTTGCCTGCCCGGGAACCCGCATGGGGTTCGTGGCCAGGTCCTCAAGGACGCAGCACCGCTATCAGGTTCCACCCATTCGCATATTGGGCTGTCGCTCACTCTGCCGTTTTCGCCCTTTACCGATGGAGTCCTAAGATGAAGAAACTCGTGCTTCTTGGCGCCCTGGCACTGTCCTCCGTACTTTCCCTGCCGACGTTCGCCGATGAAAAGCCTCTGAAAATTGGTATCGAAGCGGCTTACCCTCCATTCGCCTCCAAGGCTCCGGACGGCAGCATCGTCGGTTTCGACTACGACATCGGCAACGCCCTGTGCGAAGAAATGAAGGTCAAGTGCGTGTGGGTCGAGCAGGAGTTCGACGGCCTGATCCCCGCACTCAAGGTACGCAAGATCGATGCGATCCTGTCGTCCATGTCGATCACCGACGACCGCAAGAAGTCCGTGGACTTCACCGGCAAGTACTACAACACCCCTGCGCGCCTGGTCATGAAGGCCGGTACCCAGGTCAGCGATGGCCTGACCGAGCTCAAGGGCAAGAACATCGGCGTGCAGCGCGGTTCGATCCACGAGCGTTTCGCCCGTGAAGTGCTGGCTCCGCTGGGTGCCGAGATCAAGCCATATGGCTCGCAGAACGAGATCTACCTGGACGTGGCGGCCGGTCGCCTCGACGGCACCGTGGCAGACGCTACCCTGCTGAATGACGGCTTCCTGAAAACCGACGCCGGCAAAGGCTTCGCGTTCGTCGGCCCGGCGTTCACCGACAGCAAATACTTCGGCGACGGCGTGGGTATCGCCGTACGCAAAGGCGATGCGCTGAAAGACAAGATCACCGGTGCGATCGCCGCCATTCGCGAGAACGGCAAGTACAAGCAAATCCAGGACAAGTACTTCGACTTCGACATTTACGGCCAGTAAATCGTCGAATCAGCAAGTCCGAGATGGCGCAAGCAGCAGAATCTCTGAAGTTTGCGCCATTTTTTCATCCCAATTTTCGAGGACCTGAATCATGTTGAAAGGCTACGGGGCTGTCATCCTCGATGGCGCTTGGCTGACGCTTCAGCTTGCCTTGTCGTCCATGGCCCTGGCCATCGTTCTGGGTCTGATCGGGGTCGCGCTGCGTCTCTCGCCGGTGCGCTGGCTGGCGTGGCTGGGCGACCTGTATTCCACGGTGATCCGCGGGATTCCCGACCTGGTGCTGATCCTGCTGATCTTCTACGGCGGCCAGGACCTGCTCAACCGTGTCGCGCCAATGCTGGGTTACGACGACTACATCGACCTGAACCCGCTGGCTGCCGGTATCGGCACCCTGGGCTTCATCTTCGGTGCCTACCTGTCGGAAACCTTCCGCGGCGCCTTCATGGCGATCCCCAAGGGGCAGGCGGAAGCGGGCATGGCCTATGGCATGAACAGCTTCCAGGTGTTCTTCCGGGTGCTGGTGCCGCAGATGATCCGTCTGGCGATTCCGGGTTTTACCAACAACTGGCTGGTACTGACCAAGGCCACCGCGCTGATTTCGGTGGTGGGCCTGCAAGACATGATGTTCAAGGCCAAGCAGGCGGCTGATGCCACCCGCGAGCCTTTCACCTTCTTCCTCGCGGTGGCGGCGATGTACCTGGTGATCACCAGTGTCTCGTTGCTGGCATTGCGTCACCTTGAGAAGCGCTACTCGGTAGGCGTAAGGGCGGCTGATCTATGATCTTCGACTACAACGTCATCTATGAGGCCTTGCCGCTGTATTTCAGCGGCTTGCTGACCACCCTGAAACTCTTGGCCCTGTCGCTGTTCTTCGGCCTGCTGGCGGCGTTGCCCCTGGGGTTGATGCGGGTGTCCAAGCAGCCGATCGTCAACCTCAGCGCCTGGCTCTACACCTATGTGATCCGCGGCACGCCGATGCTGGTGCAACTGTTCCTGATTTACTACGGCCTGGCGCAGTTCGACGTGGTGCGTCAGAGCTTCCTCTGGCCTTGGCTGTCCAGTGCGACCTTCTGTGCCTGCCTGGCATTTGCCATCAACACCAGCGCCTACACCGCCGAAATCATCGCCGGCAGCCTCAAGGCCACGCCGAACGGCGAGATCGAAGCGGCCAAGGCCATGGGCATGTCGCGCTACAAAATGTATGCCCGCATCCTGCTGCCGTCGGCCTTGCGCCGGGCACTGCCGCAGTACAGCAACGAAGTGATCATGATGCTGCAGACCACCAGCCTGGCCTCCATCGTGACCCTGATCGACATCACCGGTGCGGCCCGTACGGTCAACGCGCAGTACTACCTGCCGTTCGAGGCCTACATCACCGCCGGCGTGTTCTACCTGTGCCTGACCTTTATCCTGGTGCGCCTTTTCAAGCTGGCCGAAGGCCGCTGGCTGCGTTACCTGGCGCCGCGGAAGCACTGATATGGAACGCATTGACCATCCATTACCGTGGAGCCACCTGGGCAGCGAACGGCAGATCTCGGTGTTCCGTTTCGGCCATGGTGAGCGCAAGGCCTATATCCAGGCCAGCCTGCATGCGGACGAACTGCCCGGGATGCGCACCGCCTGGGAGCTGAAAAAGCGCCTGGCCGAACTGGAGGCCCAGGGTGCGCTGAACGGTGTGATCGAGCTGGTGCCGGTGGCCAACCCGATGGGCCTGGGCCAGCTGTTGCAGGGCAATCACCAGGGGCGGTTCGAGGCCGGTAGTGGCAAGAACTTCAATCGGGATTTCGTTGAGCTGAGTGTGCCGGTCGCGGCCCGCCTGGAAGGGTGCCTGGGAGATGATCCGCACGCCAATATCCAGGTGATTCGCCAGGCCATGAATGATGTGCTGGCCGAACTGCCGGCGCCATCGAGCCAGCTGCAAGGCATGCAGCGCATCCTCCTGAGCCATGCCTGCACCGCAGATGTGGTGCTGGACCTGCACTGCGATGCGGAGGCGGCGCTGCATATGTACGCCTTGCCGCAGCATTGGCCGCAGTGGCGTTCGTTGGCGGCCCATCTGAATGTGCGGGTCGGCCTGCTGGCGGAAGACTCCGGCGGCAGCTCGTTCGACGAGGCCTGTTCGCTGCCCTGGCTGCGCCTGTCGCGCCAGTTCCCGCAGGCGCAGATTCCGCTGGCCTGCCTGGCGACCACCCTCGAACTGGGCGGTCAGGCCGACACCGGTCGCCCGCAAGCCGAGGCGCACGCCGAAGGCATCCTGGCGTTCCTCGCCGAGCAGGGGCTGATCGCGGGCGAATGGCCGGCGCCGCAGCATGAAGCGTGTGAGGCCATGCCTTTCGAAGGCACCGAATTGTTGTTTGCGCCGCATCCCGGCGTGGTGAGTTTTCTGCGTCCGGCCGGTAGCTGGGTGGAGAAGGGCGAGCCGATTTTTGAAGTGATTGATCCCTTATCCGATCGGGTCAGCACCCTGTGTGCTGGCACCAGCGGCGTGTTGTTCGCCGTTGAGCGGCTGCGTTACGCCCAACCCGGTTTCTGGCTGGCCAAGGTGGCGGGGCGCGAAGCGCTGCGGCACGGGCGCTTGCTCAACGACTGACTGCTTTTGTGAGAACCGACAGCATGTACAAACTTGAAGTCCAAGACCTGCATAAACGCTATGGCAGTCACGAAGTGCTCAAGGGCGTGTCCCTGAAAGCGGCGGCTGGCGATGTGATCAGCATCATCGGCTCCAGTGGCTCCGGCAAATCCACCTTCCTGCGCTGCATCAACCTGCTGGAGCAGCCGCACGCCGGCAGGATCCTGCTGAACAACGAAGAGTTGAAGCTGGTGGCGAACAAGGACGGCGCCCTGAAGGCGGCCGATCCAAAGCAGTTGCAGCGCATGCGTTCGCGTCTGTCGATGGTGTTCCAGCACTTCAACCTGTGGTCGCACATGACCGCCATCGAAAACATCATGGAAGCGCCGGTGCATGTGCTCGGCGTACCCAAGGCCGAAGCCCGTGCAAAGGCCGAGCACTACCTGGCCAAGGTCGGTGTGGCGCATCGCAAGGATGCCTACCCGGGCCACATGTCCGGCGGTGAGCAGCAGCGCGTGGCGATCGCCCGGGCGCTGGCGATGGAGCCTGAGGTCATGCTGTTCGACGAACCGACTTCGGCGCTCGACCCCGAGCTGGTGGGCGACGTGCTGAAAGTGATGCAGGCCTTGGCCCAGGAAGGCCGGACCATGGTGGTGGTGACCCACGAAATGGGCTTTGCCCGTGAAGTTTCGAACCAGCTGATATTCCTGCACAAGGGCCTGGTGGAAGAGAGCGGCAACCCGCGCGAAGTGCTGGTCAATCCGCAATCGGAACGTTTGCAACAATTCCTCTCGGGCAGCCTGAAGTAAATCGCTCCCGTAATGCACCCAATTAGGTCATGCTGCGCACCGCGCGCCAGATGGTCTAATTTGGTTGCAGCCGCCTTTGGCCTCTAACACTGTTTTCGTTTCGGATTGCCCGCCATGACTGCCCATCGAATTGGTTTCCTGATTTGGCCCAGCACTAAAGCCTTGACGCTGGCGCTGGCCGAGGAGGCCTTGCGTGTCGCTCAGCGCGTGCATCCGGAAGTGGTCTACGAACTGGCCTTCCTGCAGGCCGAGGCGCCGGCCGACGGTGCCTGGCAACTGCCGGGCGAACCTTGGTCGGGCAAGCTCGAAGGCTGCCAGAAACTGTTCCTGCTGGCCGATGAGCCGCCTGCCACCCTGGCGCCGGCCCTGAGCAGCGCGCTCAAGCAACTGGTGCGTGCCGGCTGTGTGATCGGTGGCTTGTCCGCCGGTGTGTATCCCCTGGCGCAGCTGGGGCTTCTCGACGGTTATCGGGCGGCGGTGCACTGGCGTTGGCAGGACGATTTCGCCGAGCGCTTCCCCAAGGTCATCGCCACCAGTCATCTGTTCGATTGGGATCGCGATCGCCTGACGGCCTGCGGCGGGATGTCGGTGTTGGATCTGTTGCTGGCGGTGCTGGCCCGTGACCACGGCGCGGAACTGGCCGGCGCGGTCTCGGAAGAGCTGGTGGTCGAGCGGATCCGCGAAGGCGGCGAGCGCCAACGCATTCCGTTGCAGAACCGCCTGGGTTCCAGCCACCCGAAGCTGACCCAGGCGGTGCTGCTGATGGAGGCCAATATCGAGGAGCCGCTGACCACCGACGAAATCGCCCAGCATGTGTGCGTCTCGCGTCGGCAACTGGAGCGGATTTTCAAGCAATACCTCAATCGTGTGCCGAGCCAGTACTACCTGGAGTTGCGCCTGAACAAGGCGCGGCAGATGCTGATGCAGACCAGCAAGTCGATCATCCAGATCGGCCTGTCCTGCGGTTTCTCCTCGGGGCCGCATTTCTCCAGCGCCTACCGCAACTTCTTCGGCGCCACGCCGCGGGAAGACCGCAACCAGCGGCGCAGCAGCAGCCCGTTTGAACTGTCTTCGGTGCCTTCCGAGCGCGGTTGATCCACCTCTTCGTTTTGTCTGTCAGTTTTTATCGCGAGCAATCGAGCGTCGACCGGCTGTTCCTACAGAAGATCACTTCCTTTTGTAGGGGCGGGCTTGCTCGCGATGGCGCCGTAATGTGTGGCGCAAATCGTTGGACAATCCTGCCGTTAAAGCCTCCAGCAGTTTAAACTGCGCCTTTGCGACGCTATTTGTCGCATTGCCGTAAACCCGCGTAAAACCGGGGTTGGCGCTATAAGAAGTTGTCGCTTGGCGACAAGGCCGGGCAGAAAACTGTCCTTACAATCCCCCCATCGCTCGCCAGTTTCAGGCAGGCGTTCCTCTTCAGGAGACTCCGATGTCCGTTGAGCAAGCTCCGGTGCAACGCGCCGATTTCGATCAGGTCATGGTTCCCAACTATGCACCTGCGGCTTTCATTCCTGTGCGTGGCGCGGGCTCCCGAGTCTGGGATCAGTCGGGCCGAGAGCTGATCGACTTTGCCGGCGGGATCGCGGTCAACGTACTGGGCCACGCCCATCCGGCGCTGGTCGCGGCGCTGACCGAGCAGGCCAACAAGCTGTGGCACGTATCCAACGTCTTCACCAACGAGCCGGCCCTGCGCCTGGCTCACAAATTGGTCGACGCCACCTTTGCCGAGCGTGCGTTCTTCTGCAACTCCGGGGCCGAGGCCAACGAGGCCGCCTTCAAGCTGGCCCGTCGTGTCGCTTTCGACCGTTTCGGTGCGGAAAAATACGAAATCATCGCGGCCCTCAACAGCTTCCACGGTCGCACCCTGTTCACCGTGAACGTCGGCGGCCAGTCCAAATACTCCGATGGCTTCGGTCCTAAAATCACCGGTATCACCCACGTTCCTTACAACGATCTGGCGGCATTGAAAGCGGCGATTTCGGACAAGACCTGCGCGGTGGTACTGGAGCCGATCCAGGGCGAAGGCGGTGTATTGCCGGCCGAGCAGGCTTATCTGCAAGGCGCCCGCGAGCTGTGCGACGCGCACAACGCGCTGCTGGTGTTCGACGAAGTGCAGACCGGCATGGGCCGCAGCGGCGAGCTGTTCGCCTATATGCACTACGGCGTGACTCCGGACATCCTGACCAGCGCCAAGAGCCTGGGCGGCGGTTTCCCGATCGCCGCGATGCTGACCACCGAGGCGCTGGCCAAGCATCTGGTGGTCGGTACCCACGGCACCACTTACGGCGGCAACCCGCTGGCATGCGCGGTGGCCGGCGCGGTGATCGACGTGATCAACACGCCCGAAGTGCTGAACGGTGTGAAGGCCAAGCACGATCGCTTCAAGACCCGCCTGCTGCAGATCGGTGAGAAGTACGGCTTGTTCACCGAGATGCGTGGCCTGGGCCTGCTGCTCGGTTGCGTGCTCAGCGATGCCTGGAAAGGCAAGGCCAAGGACGTGTTCAACGCCGCTGAAAAAGAAAACCTGATGATCCTCCAGGCCGGCCCGGACGTGGTGCGTTTTGCCCCGAGCCTGGTGGTCGAGGAAGCGGACATCGAAGAAGGCCTGCAGCGCTTCGAGCGCGCGGTCGCCAAGCTGACCCAGGCCTGATTCGGGCCGCGGTACTTCTCGGCGCTTGTCTGCAGGGCAAGCGTCGAGCCCAATTTTCGGTGCCGGGCTGTCCCGGCATTTTTTTCCCTGAGTCGGCCTCCTGGCCGGCCTGTTTCGAGTAAGGAGTGACACCATGCTGGTGATGCGCCCCGCGCAAATGGCTGATCTGGGCGAGGTACAGCGTCTGGCTGCGGACAGCCCGATTGGTGTCACTTCCTTGCCGGATGACGTGGAACGCCTGAGCGACAAGATCGCCGCAAGCGAGGCTTCGTTCGCCGCCGAGGTGAGCTTCAATGGCGAGGAGAGCTATTTCTTCGTCCTCGAAGACACCGAAACCGGCAAGCTGGTCGGTTGCTCGGCCATCGTCGCCTCGGCCGGTTATTCCGAGCCGTTCTACAGCTTCCGTAACGAGACCTTCGTGCACGCCTCCCGCGAGCTGAAGATCCACAACAAGATCCACGTGCTTTCCCAGTGCCACGACCTGACCGGCAACAGCCTGCTGACCAGCTTCTATGTGGTCCCGGAGCTGGTGGGCTCGCCGTGGTCGGAACTCAATTCCCGCGGCCGCCTGCTGTTCGTCGCCAGCCACCCGGAGCGTTTCGCCGATTCGGTGGTGACCGAGATCGTCGGCTACAGCGACGAGAATGGCGACTCGCCGTTCTGGGACGCCATCGGCCGCAACTTCTTCGACCTCAACTACGCCGCCGCCGAGCGTCTGTGCGGGCTGAAAAGCCGCACCTTCCTCGCCGAGCTGATGCCGCATTACCCGATCTATGTGCCGCTGTTGCCGGATGCGGCGCAGGAAGCCATGGGCCAGGTGCATCCGCGGGCGCAGATCACCTTCGACATCCTGATGCGCGAAGGCTTCGAGACCGACCATTACATTGACATCTTCGACGGTGGCCCGACCCTGCACGCCCGGGTCTCGGGGATCCGCTCGATCGCCCAGAGCCGCGTGGTGCCGGTGAAGATCGGCGAGGTCGCCAAGGGCGGCGGACGCCAGTACCTGGTCGCCAATGCGCAGTTGCAGGATTACCGCGCGGTGATGCTGGAGCTGGATTACGCGCCGGGCAAGCCGGTGACCCTGGATCTGCAAGCGGCCGAAGCCCTGGGCGTCGGCGAAGGTGCCAGCGTGCGCCTGGTGGCGGTTTAACGGCTGCGGCAAATGCCGGAAGAATCCTGGAAAGCAGCGAGTTTCGCGGGGGCCGTCAGCGGCGCCCGTCTGAGGAGATAGCATGATCGTTCGTCCCGTACGCAGCAGCGACTTACCCGCTCTGATCGACCTGGCCCGCAGCACCGGCACCGGCCTTACCACCTTGCCAGCCAACGAAGAGCGCCTGAAACACCGCGTGGGCTGGGCGGAAAAGACCTTCCGTGGCGAAGCCGAGCGGGGCGATGCGGATTACCTGTTCGTGCTCGAGGACGACAACGGCCGCGTGGTGGGGATTTCCGCGATCGCCGGCGCGGTCGGCCTGCGCGAGCCCTGGTACAACTTCCGGGTCGGCCTGACCGTCAGCGCTTCCCAGGAGCTGAACATCTACCGCGAGATTCCGACGCTGTTCCTGGCCAACGACCTGACCGGCAATTCCGAGCTGTGCTCGCTGTTCCTGCACGCCGATTACCGCACCGGCCTCAATGGCCGCATGCTGGCCAAGGCACGCATGCTGTTCATCGCCGAATTCCCGCAACTGTTCGGCAACAAGATCATCGCCGAGATGCGCGGTATGTCCGATGAAGCCGGGCGTTCGCCATTCTGGGAAAGCCTGGGCCGGCACTTCTTCAAAATGGAGTTCAGCCAGGCCGACTACCTGACCGGCGTCGGTAACAAGGCGTTCATCGCCGAACTGATGCCGAAGTTCCCGCTGTACACCTGCTTCCTCTCCGAGGGCGCGCGCAACGTGATCGGCAAGGTGCACACCGATACCGAGCCAGCGCTGGCCATGCTCAAGAGCGAGGGCTTCAGCTACCAGGGTTACGTCGACATCTTCGACGCCGGCCCGGCGGTGGAGTGCGAAACCGCCAAGATCCGTGCGGTGCGCGATAGCCAGGCGCTGGTGTTGGCCATCGGCACGCCGGGCGACGACGCCACGCCTTTCCTGATTCATAACCGCAAGCGCGAGGACTGCCGAATCACCGCCGCTCCCGCGCGCTTCGCGTCGGGCACCCTGGTGGTTGATGCGCTGACCGCCAAACGCCTGCAACTCAATGCGGGCGATCAGGTCCGTGCCGTTGCGCTGTCTGCTTCCCGGGAGTCGAAATAATGAACACGCTGTACATCGCAGGCCAATGGCTGCCAGGCCAGGGCGAAGCCTTTGAATCCTTGAATCCGGTGACCCAGCAGGTGCTGTGGTCGGGCAACGGCGCCACCGTCGCCCAGGTTGAAAGTGCGGTGCAGGCCGCGCGCCAGGCATTCCCGGCCTGGGCCAAGCGTTCGCTGGACGAGCGGATCGTGGTGCTGGAAGCCTTTGCCGCCAGCCTGAAAAGCCATGCCGACCAACTGGCGCGCTGCATCGGCGAGGAAACCGGCAAGCCGCTGTGGGAAGCCGCTACCGAAGTGACCAGCATGGTCAACAAGATCGCGATTTCGGTGCAGAGCTACCGTGAACGTACCGGCGAGAAGAGCGGCCCGCTGGGCGACGCCACCGCGGTATTGCGCCACAAGCCTCACGGTGTGGTGGCGGTGTTCGGTCCTTACAACTTCCCAGGCCATCTGCCTAACGGGCATATCGTTCCTGCGCTGCTGGCGGGTAACAGCGTGCTGTTCAAGCCCAGCGAGCTGACCCCGAAAGTCGCCGAGCTGACCGTCAAGTGCTGGATCGAAGCCGGCCTGCCGGCGGGTGTGTTAAACCTGCTGCAAGGCGCGCGGGAAACCGGTATCGCCCTGGCTGCCAACCCGGGGATCGACGGTCTGTTCTTCACCGGTTCCAGTCGCACCGGCAATCACCTGCACCAGCAGTTCGCCGGCCGCCCGGACAAGATCCTCGCGCTGGAGATGGGTGGTAACAATCCGCTGGTGGTGGACCAGGTCGCGGACCTGGACGCGGCGGTCTACACCATCATCCAGTCGGCCTTCATTTCCGCCGGCCAGCGTTGCACCTGCGCGCGCCGCCTGCTGGTGCCCCAAGGCGCCTGGGGCGACCAGTTGCTGGAGCGCCTGGTGGCGGTCAGCTCGACCATCGAGGTCGGTGCGTTCGACCAGCAGCCGGCGCCGTTCATGGGCTCGGTGATTTCCCTTGGCGCGGCCCGCGCGCTGATGCAGGCCCAGGAAAACCTGTTGGCCAATGGCGCCGTGGCGCTGCTGGAAATGACCCAGCCGCAGGCCCAGGCCGCGCTGTTGACCCCGGGTATTCTCGACGTAACCGCCGTGGCCGAGCGCCCGGACGAAGAGCTGTTCGGCCCCTTGCTGCAAGTGATTCGCTACGCCGATTTCGAAGCGGCGATCGCCGAGGCCAACGACACCCAATACGGCCTGGCAGCGGGCCTGCTGTCGGATTCCGAGGTGCGTTACCAGCAGTTCTGGCTGGAAAGCCGGGCCGGTATCGTCAACTGGAACAAGCAGCTGACCGGTGCCGCGAGCAGCGCGCCGTTCGGCGGTGTGGGTGCTTCCGGCAACCATCGCGCCAGCGCCTATTACGCGGCGGATTACTGCGCGTACCCGGTGGCGTCGCTGGAAACCGCGAGCCTGACCTTGCCGAGCGCGCTGACGCCGGGTGTACGCCTGGGGTGATGGGTTGCGCCGCAGATTGCTGGACGGTCCCGCGGACCTTATCGCAGCCTGCGAAGCGGCTACAGAGAGCGGCGGGGCGTCGGTGGTTGTGGTAACCCTGTAGCCGTGCCGCAGGTTGCGATCGTCCCGCGAAGCGGGCGCCGACAGCCTCAAGACATGTACTGATACCGATGCCTATAACAACAGATTCTCGTGGAGCCTCGCTGATGAAATCCTATGAAGTCAATTTCGACGGTCTAGTGGGGCCTACCCATAACTACGGCGGCCTGTCCTACGGCAACGTCGCGTCCCAGAGCAACAGCCAGCAGTCTTCCAACCCCAGGGAAGCCGCGCTGCAGGGCCTGGCAAAAATGAAAGCGCTGATGGAAATGGGTTTCCAGCAAGGCGTGCTGGCGCCACAGGAACGCCCGGACGTGGCCGCCCTGCGTCGGCTGGGTTTTGCCGGCAGCGATGCACAGGTCATCGAGCGCGCCGCCAAGGATGCGATGCCGCTGCTGGTCGCCAGTTGCTCGGCGTCGAGCATGTGGGTGGCCAACGCCGCCACGGTCAGCCCGAGCGCCGACACCCGCGACGGTCGCGTGCATTTCACCGCCGCCAACCTGAACTGCAAATATCACCGCAGTATCGAGCACCCGACCACCAGTCGCGTGCTGGGGGCGATGTTCGCCGACCAGAAACACTTCGCCCATCACGCGGCGTTGCCGGCGGTGGCGCAGTTCGGCGATGAGGGCGCGGCCAACCACACTCGTTTCTGCCGCGACTACGGCCAGGCCGGTGTCGAGTTCTTCGTCTTCGGGCGCAGCGCCTTCGATACCCGTTACCCGGCACCGCAGAAGTACCCGGCGCGCCAGACCCTGGAAGCTTCGCAGGCCGTCGCCCGCCTGCACGGCCTGAGCGACGACGGAGTGGTGTATGCCCAGCAGAACCCGTCGGTGATCGACCAGGGCGTGTTCCATAACGACGTGATCGCGGTGGGTAACGGCGAAGTGCTGTTCTACCATGAGGACGCATTCCTCGAGACCGACAAGATGCTCGCCGAGCTGCAGGCCAAGCTGGGCAAGTGTGGCGGCAACTTCCAGTCGATCTGCGTGCCGCGCTCGCAGGTCACGGTGGAAGACGCGGTGCGTTCCTACCTGTTCAACAGCCAGCTGCTGTCCCGCGCCGATGGCTCGATGCTGCTGATCGTGCCGGAAGAGTGCCGCGGCAACGAGCGGGTCTGGCAGTACCTGCAAAGCCTGACCAGCTCCGGCGGCCTGATCCGCGAAGTGAAAGTCTTCGACCTCAAGCAGAGCATGCAGAACGGCGGTGGCCCGGCGTGCCTGCGGCTACGGGTCGCGCTCAATCAAACCGAGCTGGCGGCGGTCAACTCAGGGGTTATCATGACCGCGCCGTTGTACGACACGCTGACCCAATGGGTCGACAAGCACTACCGCGATCGCCTGAGCGAAAACGATCTGGCGGACCCGCAATTGCTGCTTGAGTGCCGGACGGCACTGGATGAACTGACGCAAATCCTTAAACTGGGCGCGGTTTATCCATTCCAGATCAATTAAAAGCCCGCGCCTGCTTCTGCTAATCCAGGCGCGCCGCTTTACCTCCAGATGAGAGCGTAATAAATGAGCGATACCCTGCAGCTGATCCTTGAAGACACCGACGGCACTCAACTGGAAACTTCCTGCACCCGCGTTGCCGTGATGTGGCAAGGCAAGGAACTGTGGATCCAGCAGGACGGCCGCGGCCAGCTGCTGATCGGCGTGGACGTCGAGGAAGGCGACGAGGAATACGCCAACCTGCTGCTGCGCCCATTGGCGACTAATCTGGTAAGTCTGCAACTGGAAATGGAACCGGCCGACGCGGGTGACGATGATCACGTGCACGGCCCTGACTGCCAGCACGACCATTAAGGAATAACGTTCTATGCTCGCCCTCGGCAAACTGCTTGAACTGACCCTCGCCGGTCGTGAACCGGCGGAGAAGACTCAACTGACTGTCGACGGCGTGCGGATGCGCTGGCTGAGCGAAGGTGCGCTGGAAGTCCGGCCACCCCAGGCGCGCGACAATGGCATGGACCTGCTGCTGTCAGCCGGCATCCACGGTAACGAGACGGCACCGATCGAGTTGCTCGACCGTCTGTTGCACGACATCGCCCGCGGCGACCTCAAGCCGTGCGCACGCATTCTGTTCCTGTTCGGCAACCCCGAGGCCATGCGCCGCGGCGAGCGTTTCATCGAGCAGGACATCAACCGGCTGTTCAATGGCCGTCACGAACAAAGCAGCGGCAACGAAGCCCTGCGCGCCTGTGAGCTGGAGCGCCTGGCGGCGAGTTTCTTCAGCCTGCCGGAGCGTACCCGCCTGCACTACGACCTGCACACGGCGATCCGCGGTTCGAAGATCGAGCAGTTCGCCCTGTATCCGTGGAAAGAAGGTCGCCAGCACTCGCGCCGGGAACTGGCGCGCCTGCGGGCCGCGGGCATGCAGGCGGTGCTGCTGCAGAACAAACCGTCCATCGTGTTCAGCTCCTATACCTACGACAAGCTGGACGCCGAGTCTTTCACTCTGGAGCTGGGCAAGGCCCGGCCGTTCGGGCAGAACCAGGGGGTGAATGTCGAGCGTCTGGAAACCCGCCTCAAGCAGATCATCGAAGGCCGCGAACCGCCCATGGCGCAGGAGAAGCTGGATGGCTTGCAGCTGTTCAGCGTCGCTCGGGAAATCATCAAGCACAGCGATACCTTCCACCTGCATCTGCCGGCGGACATCGAGAATTTCTCCGAATTGGAAGTGGGTTACCTGCTGGCCGACGATATCGCCCAGACCCGCTGGATAGTCGAGGAGGAGGGCGCGCGGATCATTTTCCCCAACCCCAAGGTAAAGAACGGCCTGCGTGCCGGGATCCTGATCGTGCCGACCACGGCTGACGGCCTGGCCTGACCTGTAGCCGCTGCCGAAGGCTGCGATCGACCGCGTAGCGGGCGCCGCTTTTGAGGTTAATTAGAAGGCCCTGCGGGCCTTATCGCAGCCTGCGGCAGCGGCCACAAAAAAACATCGCGAGCCAGCTCGATCCCTGTAGGAACGAACTGGCTCGCGATTTTGCTTTCAGCGTCTGACGCTTACACCGCTACCCGCTGTTCAGGACGACGCAGGGCGCGAGTCTTGTGCAGGGTGTCGGCGCAGGTCTTCGCGGCTTCCTGGCCCTTGTGCACGAAATGCTCGAAGAAAAACTTCTGATGTTCTTCGCCGGCGTGGAAGTGGTGCGGGGTCAAGACCACCGAGAACACCGGCACTTCGGTTTCCAGCTGGACCTGCATCAGGCCACTGATCACCGACTGGGCGACGAACTCATGACGGTAGATACCGCCGTCCACCACTAGGCCCGCGGCAACGATGCCGGCATAACGACCGGACTTGGCCAGCAGCTTGGCGTGCAGTGGAATTTCAAAGGCGCCGCCGACTTCGAAGAAGTCGATATCACTTTCCTGATAACCCTGGGCAAGCATTTCGCTGACGAACCCTTTGCGGCTCTGGTCGACGATTTCCTTGTGCCAGCAGGCCTGGATAAACGCCACGCGTTCGCCGTGATGCTGTTTGCTTTTGCTATCGATTGCGGTGGGTTGCATTGGTTCTGACTCCTGTTTGTGTGAAAACAGGGCGTTATGAATCGAAAGGGATTTAAGGGTACGTACAGGCCAGGCGCACAAGCAGCCATGCGCAGGTCTGTGGACGGCCCTTTGGCACCAATCCCGTTCTCTCTTCATCCGGACTATGACCGTCGGCCCCGGGATCACACCGGGTCTGCTGACCTTGCCGTCATTGGCCGCCGAAGCGGTGCCTGTCGCCAAGCGCTCGCGGGCTATGCGCATTGCGCGCAATTACCGCCGGTGGGGAATTACACCCCGCCCTGAGAACGTTGCCACCGGACTTGCGGCGGCGGTGAGTTTGTAACACATATTTTTCAGCGGTGCATTGCGGCGTTTGGATGATAAACATCGGTTTTTCATGTCCATCGGTGGGCTTTTCCCGGGCGGGCCTTGATAAATCGCGGTTGTGCCCGTAGTAATTCAGTTCGAAAGAATTTCCTTATCCGCAGCGACGTTCGCGTCCCCTTGCCGAGGCCTGATTCATGAGCGTTATCGATCTTCGTAGTGACACCGTTACCCAACCCACGGCAGGCATGCTGGAAGCTATGGCCACGGCGGCCACGGGCGATGATGTCTACGGCGAAGATCCGACGGTCAACCGCCTGGAAGCTGAACTGGCGCAGCGCCTGGGGTTCGCCGAGGCGCTGTTCGTGCCGACCGGCACCATGAGTAACCTGCTGGGCTTGATGGCCCATTGTGGACGTGGCGACGAATACATCGTCGGTCAGCAGGCGCATACCTATAAGTACGAGGGCGGCGGCGCGGCGGTGCTGGGTTCGATCCAGCCACAGCCACTGGAAGTCCAGGCCGACGGCTCGCTGGACCTAGCCCAGGTGGCCGCGGCGATCAAGCCGGATGATTTCCACTTTGCCCGTACCCGCCTGCTGGCGCTGGAAAACACCATGCAGGGCAAGGTGCTGCCATTGAGCTATCTGGCGCAGGCCCGGGCCTTCACCCGTGAGCATGGCCTGGCCCTGCACTTGGACGGCGCGCGGCTGTACAACGCGGCGGTCAAGCTGGGTGTCGATGCGCGGCAGATCACCCAGCACTTCGATTCGGTTTCGGTGTGCCTGTCCAAGGGCCTGGGCGCGCCGGTGGGCTCAGTGCTGTGCGGTTCGGCGCAGCTGATCGGCAAGGCCAGGCGCCTGCGCAAGATGGTCGGCGGTGGCATGCGCCAGGCCGGAATCCTGGCCGCGGCGGGCCTGTATGCGCTCGATCATCACGTAGCGCGCCTGGCCGATGACCACGCCAATGCTCAGCTACTGGCCGAGGGGCTGCGTGAAGCGGGCTATGACGTCGAGCCGGTGCAGACCAACATGGTCTATGTCGCGATGGGCGACAGGGCCGAAGCGCTCAAGGCCTTCGCCGGCGAGCGCGGGATCAGGTTGAGCGCCGCGTCGCGGCTGCGGATGGTCACCCATATGGACGTCAGTCGTGCACAAATCGAGCAGGTCGTCGGGACTTTTATCGATTTTTCCCGCAACTGACAGTGTTAGCCGTCCAATTGACCGTCTCTATCGTATAAACACGCTGTACCCCAAGCTCAGGGCCGATATAATGCGGCCCTTTGCCGTCGTTTCGTCTGATGACGTTTCGCACAGGCCTTTGGCCGCAGTCTCCGTGGAAGAACCTAATGAAAAGCGCAGAAATCCGTGAAGCCTTCCTTCGCTTCTTCGAAGAGCAAGGCCACACCCGTGTAGCCTCCAGCTCTTTGATTCCGGGCAACGACCCAACCCTGCTGTTCACCAACGCGGGGATGAACCAGTTCAAGGACTGCTTCCTGGGCCAGGAAAAGCGCGCCTATACCCGCGCCGTAAGCAGCCAGAAATGCGTACGCGCCGGCGGCAAGCACAACGACCTGGAAAACGTCGGTTACACCGCCCGTCACCACACTTTCTTCGAAATGCTGGGCAACTTCAGTTTCGGCGATTACTTCAAGCGTGACGCCATCACCTTCGCCTGGACATTCCTGACCTCCGACAAGTGGTTGAACCTGCCGAAAGAAAAGCTCTGGGTCACCGTCTACGCCAGCGATGACGAGGCCTATGACATCTGGACCAAGGAAGTCGGGGTTCCGGCCGAGCGCATGGTCCGTATCGGCGACAACAAGGGCGCGCCATACGCCTCCGACAACTTCTGGACCATGGGCGATACCGGCCCGTGCGGTCCTTGCACCGAGATTTTCTACGATCACGGCGCCGACATCTGGGGCGGCCCACCGGGCTCGCCGGAAGAGGATGGCGACCGTTACATCGAGATCTGGAACAACGTATTCATGCAGTTCAACCGCACCGCCGATGGCGTGTTGCATCCGTTGCCAGCGCCGTCGGTGGACACCGGCATGGGCCTGGAGCGGATCAGTGCGGTCCTGCAGCACGTTCACTCGAACTATGAAATCGACCTGTTCCAGAGCCTGCTGAACGCGGCGGCCAAGGCCATCGGTTGCACCAACGACGCCCAGGCGTCTTTGAAAGTCGTGGCCGACCACATCCGTTCCTGCGGCTTCCTGATCGCCGACGGCGTGCTGCCTTCCAACGAAGGCCGCGGTTATGTCCTGCGTCGCATCATTCGCCGCGCTTGCCGTCACGGCAACAAGCTGGGCGCCAAGGGTAGCTTCTTCTATCAGATCGTGGCTGCCCTGGTCGCCGAAATGGGCGAAGCCTTCCCGGAACTGAAATCCCAGCAGGCACACATCGAGCGCGTGCTGAAAGCCGAAGAAGAGCAGTTCGCCAAGACCCTGGAGCAGGGCCTGAAGATCCTCGAGCAGGACCTGGCCGAACTCAAAGGCACGGTGGTACCGGGCGATGTGGTGTTCAAGCTGTATGACACCTACGGTTTCCCGATGGACCTGACTGGCGACATCGCCCGTGAGCGCGAACTGACCCTCGACGAGGAAGGTTTCGAGCGCGAGATGGAAGCCCAGCGCGTACGTGCCCGTTCCGCCAGCTCCTTTGGCATGGACTACAACAGCCTGGTCAAGGTCGATGTGGCCACCGAATTCACCGGTTATCACGCCACCAGTGGTTCGGCCAAGGTGGTTGCTCTTTATAAGGAAGGGCAATCGGTCGACGTGCTGAGCGAAGGCGAAGAGGGCGTTGTCGTTCTCGACCAGACGCCTTTCTACGCCGAGTCGGGCGGCCAGATTGGCGACTGCGGTTACCTGCAAGCGGGTAATGCGCGTTTCGACGTGCGCGATACCACCAAGACCGGCGGGGCTTTCCTGCACCACGGCGTCTTGGCCTGCGGCAGCCTGACCGTTGGTGCGCCGGTGCAAACCCAGGTCGATGCCGAGGTGCGTCACGCCACTTCGCTGAATCACTCGGCCACCCACTTGCTGCACGCCGCTCTGCGCCAGGTTCTGGGTGAGCATGTACAGCAGAAGGGTTCGCTGGTCGACAGTCAGCGCCTGCGTTTCGACTTCAGCCATTTCGAAGCGATCAAGCCTGAGCAGATCAAGGCCCTGGAAGACATCGTCAACGCCGAGATTCGCAAGAACACCGCGGTGGAAACCGAAGAAACCGATATCGACACCGCCAAGCAGAAGGGCGCCATGGCGCTGTTCGGCGAGAAGTATGGCGACAGCGTGCGTGTCCTGAGCATGGGCGGCGATTTCTCCGTTGAACTGTGTGGCGGTATCCACGCCAACCGTACCGGCGATATCGGCCTGCTGAAAATCATCAGCGAAGGCGGCGTGGCCTCTGGCGTACGGCGTATCGAAGCCGTCACCGGTGCCGCGGCACTGGCGTACCTGAACGCTGCGGAAGAGCAACTCAAGGAAGCGGCGACCCTGGTCAAGGGCAGCCGTGACAACCTGATCGACAAGCTGTCGGCCGTGCTGGAGCGCAACCGTCTGCTGGAGAAACAACTCGAGCAGTTGCAGGCCAAGGCGGCCAGTGCCGCTGGCGACGACCTGTTGGCGCAGGCGCTGGATGTCAAAGGCGCGAAAGTGCTGGCGGCGCGCCTGGACGGTCAGGACGGCAAAGCGCTGTTGGCGCTGGTCGATCAGTTGAAAAACAAACTCGGTCGCGCAGTGATCCTGCTCGGCAGTGTCCATGAGGAAAAGGTCGTACTGGTTGCGGGCGTAACCAAGGACCTGACTGGCCAACTCAAAGCCGGTGATTTGATGAAGCAAGCCGCTGCGGCAGTGGGCGGGAAGGGCGGTGGTCGTCCGGACATGGCGCAGGGCGGTGGTGTCGATGCCGCTGCGCTGGATGCCGCGCTGGCCCTGACCGTTCCGTTTGTCGAGCAGGGGATTTAAGGTTCCAAGCCGAGCCCGTCGTCTAGTGGCGGGCTTTGGAGCTGCGCAGTTTGATTGATTAATGGGCGCCCCTTTACGGGCTGAGGCGGCTTAGAAATGGCTTTGATCGTACAGAAATTTGGAGGCACCTCGGTCGGTTCCGTCGAAAGAATCGAGCAGGTCGCCGACAAGGTGAAAAAATTCCGCGAAGCCGGTGACGACCTGGTGGTTGTGCTGTCGGCCATGAGCGGCGAAACCAACCGTCTGATCGACCTTGCCAAGCAAATCAGCGGCGACGGTCAGCCGGTTCCTCGCGAGCTGGATGTGATCGTTTCCACCGGTGAGCAGGTGACGATCGCACTTTTGGCCATGGCGCTGATCAAGCGCGGCGTGCCGGCAGTCTCCTATACCGGCAACCAGGTGCGGATTCTGACCGATAGCGCGCACAATAAAGCGCGCATTTTGCAGATCGACGATCAGAAAATTCGCGGTGACCTGAAGGCTGGTCGCGTGGTTGTGGTCGCAGGTTTCCAGGGCGTCGACGAGCACGGCAACATCACTACCCTCGGTCGTGGCGGTTCCGACACCACCGGCGTGGCACTGGCGGCAGCCCTGAAGGCTGACGAATGCCAGATCTACACCGATGTCGACGGCGTCTACACCACCGATCCGCGCGTGGTGTCCGTGGCCCAGCGCCTGGACAAGATCACCTTCGAAGAAATGCTGGAAATGGCCAGCCTGGGTTCCAAGGTGCTGCAGATCCGCGCGGTCGAGTTCGCCGGCAAGTACAACGTTCCGCTGCGCGTACTGCACAGCTTCAAGGAGGGTCCGGGTACCCTCATTACTATTGATGAAGAGGAATCCATGGAACAGCCGATCATTTCCGGCATCGCTTTTAACCGCGATGAAGCCAAGCTGACCATCCGTGGCGTGCCAGACACTCCCGGCGTGGCCTTCAAGATTCTTGGCCCGATCAGTGCCGCGAATATTGAAGTCGACATGATCGTGCAGAACGTTTCGCACGATAACACCACCGACTTCACCTTCACCGTGCACCGCAACGATTACCTGGCAGCCCAGCAAGTGCTGGAAAACACTGCCCGTGAAATCGGCGCCCGGGAAGTGGTAGGCGATACCAAGATCGCCAAGGTCTCGATCGTTGGCGTCGGCATGCGTTCCCACGCGGGTGTTGCCAGCCGCATGTTCGAAGCACTGGCCAAGGAAAGCATCAACATCCAGATGATCTCGACCTCGGAAATCAAGGTTTCCGTGGTGATCGAAGAGAAGTACCTGGAACTGGCTGTGCGCGCTCTGCACACGGCTTTCGAACTGGACGCTCCGGCCCGACAGGGCGAGTGATGCGTTGCCCGAAGGGCGCGGTTTACCGCGCCCTTTGTTTTTTTGATCGGCGTGACAGAAAACTGTTCTTTTGCTCGCGCTAGTCAATACTTAGGCGTGTAGGGCTACGGCCGTCCTGGTTGTAGGTCGATACCCTTTTTTTTGCAGACTGTTGTCCCTGAAATGAAATGCGTGAGGAGAAAGGTATGCTGATTCTGACTCGTCGGTGCGCAGAAAGCCTGATTATTGGTGATGGCGAAATCACCGTGACCGTGCTTGGCGTCAAAGGAAATCAAGTGCGTATCGGTGTCAACGCCCCTAAAGAGGTAGCGGTGCACCGGGAAGAAATTTACCTGCGGATAAAGAAAGAGAAGGACGAAGAACCAAGCCATTAATTTTTATCGTTTTTTTTGTTTGCAAACGGGGAGAAAGCTGGTTAATATACGCCCCGTGTTGCGGAGAGCTGGCCGAGTGGCCGAAGGCGCTCCCCTGCTAAGGGAGTACACCTCAAAAGGGTGTCGGGGGTTCGAATCCCCCGTTCTCCGCCATTATTTGCTTAGTTCGTTGTAATCTGGCTTCTTCTGTAAGTTGTTGAAATTACTAGAAAAAGTGCTTTACAAAAAGATTTAACGGCCTATAATGCGCGGCAACAAATGCACTCGTAGCTCAGCTGGATAGAGTACTCGGCTACGAAC
This sequence comes from Pseudomonas sp. LAMO17WK12:I10, assembly GCF_900215185.1. Lineage (NCBI taxonomy): Bacteria > Pseudomonadati > Pseudomonadota > Gammaproteobacteria > Pseudomonadales > Pseudomonadaceae > Pseudomonas > Pseudomonas sp. LAMO17WK12:I10. The sequence continues at coordinate 183,105 of NZ_OBDX01000004.1, forward strand.
CGAGCGGTCACAGGTTCGAATCCTGTCGAGTGCACCATTTAAGAGTTGTTTGCAGTAATGTGGATAACTTGGCTTCAGCCAGTTGTGGTCTGGTCTAAAAACACAAATTGCACTCGTAGCTCAGCTGGATAGAGTACTCGGCTACGAACCGAGCGGTCACAGGTTCGAATCCTGTCGAGTGCACCATATACCAAGAAGCCCGCATTTATTGCGGGCTTTTTGCTTTCTGCCGTTTGGATTTTCTCCCTTCTTTATTGGTTCCTCTGTTTGAACGTCGCGATCATTCTGGCGTCGTATTCAGCGTGTGCCTGTCCTTTTGATGTGGCCTTTCGAAAACTCCCGGCAATTGTGAATCGATAGCGGGAGCGCGTTCCGGGCGCAGTTTTTTCGTCGGGGGTGTGTTTTCTTTTTCGGATGGTGCGTCGCAGCTTCATAGATTCAGCGCTTCTTCAGCTTTGCGCCGCAAGCGCTTGTTCTTGCCATGATTTTTTAACGTTTAAAGCCGTCAAGCGGTGTATGATTGCGCCCGTCAGCCCCGCCGGGGCTTGTGGAATACCTCCATGGACTTACCCAGTAGTTACTCAGTATCCCGTTTTTACAATCATGAATTGACTGATTGATCCTTCCGGCGTGCTCCTCTGCTGGGAGTGGAGTTCGCCTATGACCGAAGTAGAAGTAAAGAAAACACAAGACAGCCTGCAGGATCGCCTCGCTCAAGTCGTTGAGCTGCTGCAGCGCCAGCGGGTGGTCGAAGACCTGACTCATCGTCAGGAAGGTCATCATCAGGATCGGGTCGAGAACCTGGTCCACCGGCAAAACCTTGTCGAGCTGCAACGCAAGCTCGACGATCTGCACTCTGCCGACGTTGCCTACATCCTTGAAGCCTTGCCGCTCGACGAGCGTCTGACTGTCTGGCAGTTGGTCAAGGCCGAGCGTGACGGCGACATCCTGCTCGAAGTATCCGATTCCGTACGTGAAACCCTGATCGCCGACATGGACGATCATGAGCTCCTGGCTGCTGCCAAGGAGATGGACGCCGACGAACTTGCTGACCTGGCCCCCGAGCTGCCGCGAGACGTTGTCCATGAGCTGATGGAGGCGTTGGACGGCCAGCAGCGCGAGCGCGTTCGTTCCGCCTTGTCGTATGACGAGGAGCAGGTCGGTGCGTTGATGGACTTCGAGATGGTGACCATCCGTGAGGATGTCAGCCTTGAAGTGGTTCTACGTTATTTGCGCCGCCTCAAAGAGTTGCCAGGCCATACCGACAAACTGTTCGTCGTCGACTATGACGGCGTGCTCAAGGGTGTGCTGCCCATCAAGCGGTTGCTGGTGAATGATCCGGAGAAACAGGTTTCGGAAGTCATGGCCAGCGACCCGGTAAGTTTCCATCCGGACGAAGATGCCTACGACGCTGCGCAGGCATTCGAGCGCTACGACTTGATCTCGGCGCCGGTGGTCGACAAGAACGGCAAATTGATCGGCCGTCTGACCATCGACGAAATGGTCGACCTGATTCGTGAGGAGAGCGAGACCGAAGTCCTCAACATGGCCGGTCTGCGTGAAGAAGAAGACATTTTTGCCTCGGTCTGGCGTTCCCTGCGCAACCGCTGGGCCTGGCTGGCAATCAACCTGATCACCGCATTTGTCGCTTCGCGAGTAATCGGTCTGTTTGAAGGCTCCATCGAAAAGCTGGTGGCCCTGGCGGCCCTGATGCCGATCGTGGCGGGTATTGGCGGCAACTCGGGTAACCAGACCATCACCATGATTGTTCGCGCCATGGCGCTGGACCAGGTCAGCACCGGCAATACCTCGCGTCTGATGCGCAAGGAACTGGCGGTGGCCTTGATCAACGGCCTGGTCTGGGGCGGAGTCATCGGTGTGGTGGCTTACCTGCTCTACGGCAGTTGGTCGTTGGGTGTGGTGATGACGGCGGCCATGACGCTCAACCTGTTGCTGGCGGCGCTGATGGGTGTTCTGATTCCGATGACGCTGGCGCGTCTGGGGCGCGACCCAGCCATGGGAGCCAGCGTCATGATCACGGCCATGACCGACAGTGGCGGCTTCTTTATCTTCCTTGGGCTGGCCACCATCTTCCTGCTTTGATCCCGCATACAGCCCCTCTAATGGGGCTGTATCGTTTTCTCCATCCTCTTGCCATCCAGACTTCTGTGTTTGTAGCGTTCGAGCAACAAATTTCGCGCAAAAAAAAGCCAGCACAAGGCTGGCTCTAGCTTTCGAGGTCGAATCAGGAAGCGTCTGCGGCCATTTCGGCGTCATGGGCGATCAGCGAAACGAGAGCATTCTGCTGGCGGTGGGAAAGTTGACGGAAACGTTGAAGCAGTTCGCGTTCATGCAAGGAGAGTTCTGGGCTGTCCAGGCGCATGCTCAACTCTTCACCCAAGGCGCCTTCCTGAATAAGACTCTGTTCCAGGCGCGCGATGATTTCGGAGTTCATGCTGCGGTGATGATTGCGAGCCACCTCGGCAATGCGTTCACGCATCCCGTCGGGTAGACGTACGACGAACTTGTCAGCCGTACGGCTGGAATAAATTGCCTGTTTCAATGGGCGCATATATTTAACCGGTTAGTTCAGGGGAGCGGTTCTCGGAATTGGCCGCGGGATGTCAGTTAGGACAAGCGTTGCTGCCAAATGTTCAACCTGAATTGTTAAGAGGCCCGCATCATGCCTCAAAATAGCCAGATCCTTGGCGTCAATTCTGTGACAAATATTGAACTGGGTAAAGGCGTTATGCCAGCACCAATTATCAGAAATGCGGACTGGTTTGAAAAGATTGCCTGGTCCGCCTATCTGCCCGCGTCCTGATGTCCGATGGTGGTGCGCTTGTGCGTCGCCAGACGGGCATGCATGCGGATCCGATCATTGTTTCCTACCTTGTACAGGATAGTGGCAAATTGCCGATTTACTAGGTTGTGAGTGCCATGGAGTCTTCGAATGCCAGGCAGATTGATTTATTTGATGGGGCCTTCCGGATCGGGAAAGGACAGCCTGATCGAGGCTGCGCGCCGTCCTCTGGCGCAGCTCGGCTGTGATGTGGTGCGGCGGGTAATCACCCGTTCCGCGGAATCTGTGGGGGAAGCGGCCCATGGGGTAAGTGCTGACGAGTTCGAGCGCCTTGAGCGGCAGGGCGCCTTTGCCTTGTGCTGGCGGGCCAATGGCCTGGCCTACGGAATTCCCGTGCAGATCGACGAATGGCTGGCCAGTGGGCGTCATGTTCTGATCAATGGCTCCAGGGCTCACCTGGATCAGGCTCGCCAGCGTTATCCGGAGCTTTTGGCGATTCTGTTAACGGTGGACATCGACGTGCTGCGGCAAAGACTGATGAACCGCGGTCGCGAAAGCGCGACGCAGATCGAGGCGAGGCTCAAGAGAAGCGCTCTTTTTTCCGCTGAGGGCGGGTCTGTGCTGGGAGAGTCTGTGTTTTTTCTGGACAACTCGAGCGAATTGTCCGTGACGCTTGAGCGTTTCCTGAAGCTATTGAGATCGCAGGGGATCAGCGCAATACAGGGTCGAACTTGATCTTACGTCCCAACGCCAGCGCCAGCAGGAACAGGCCGGAAAAAACACCACAGGCAACCAAGGGCGCATCACCCAGAGTATTTTCAGTGGTGAAGCAAGCCAGTGTGGCACTGAGTATTGCCAGGATGAGAAGGCCTTTGGCAAGTCGGGACATTAACAGGCTCCTGATGGGGGATATTCAAAATACCCAGCTTTCGGGTCTTGGATTGGCAGGTAGAACAACGGCTTCTGGGGCGTCGGCGACCTGTGCCATGCCAGGACTCTCCGATGCGCTGCTCATCACAGCCAATTGCGGGGCCTGGTATTGCACGTAATGGGCCCTGTACTGGGTGCTCTGATCCGCGTAGCCATCAGGCTGAAAGTGGAAGATCACCAGTACGGCGATGGCAATGGCGTTCGATAGAAGAAGGGCGCTGTTCATGGGCTTTGATCTCCACTGTTCTTTCATAGAGAGGAAGCAGCGCTCATGCCAAGAGTCTAACCTCTAATAAACTCTTTAAAAACAATGATTTATTAGGGTTTTTATAAGACGGTGGATTGCATTCTGCAATGATGGCTTTTTGCAGTGATGCAATTTGCACGGCAGCTCTGGCAAATTGCCTGATGGTCAGGGGCCGCCACCGGTTAAAAAGCCCTACTCACAACATGACAAAAGCAGGGCTGACCGTTAACATGCACGCCGTCCTTTGCGCCGCGGCAGTACACGCGGTGGTCAATTTGTCCCAGTAGCTCAATTGGATAGAGCATCCCCCTCCTAAGGGGAAGGTTGGCAGTTCGAACCTGCCCTGGGACACCATCTATTTCCGGGCTTTCAGGCCAAACGTGGTTTTCGTCTTTATTTCCTGGTAACGGCTACGTTTGGTACACGCAGTTCTCGATGCTGTGGAGTCACCCATGATTGTCATTGCTGGAAAAAACAATATTTCGGTATTTGGCCTGGAACGGGCTCTGCGACAATTTTCGCCCGACGAAATTGCCGTGGTCTGCAACCGTAACGATACGGGCGTCGATGGTTGGCAACGTTCGTTGCGGGCGGCCGCGCAAAAGTATGGCGTGCGTGAGATCAGCCTGGAGGCGGCTTATGAAGTCGCGTCCATCGCATTCATTTCCCTGGAGTTCGACCGGATCGTCGTGCCAGGGCGCTTCTCCATCAGCCGTGTGTTCAACATTCATTTCTCGAGGCTGCCCGAATACAAGGGTATGTTTACCTCGGTCTGGCCGTTGCTGGAGTCCAGGGCCGAGGCGGGTGTGACCCTGCATTTCATTGACCGGGGTATCGATACCGGGGACATCGTCGCGCAGCAGGTATTTCCGATCCCGTCCTGGTGGACCTGCCGCGATCTCTATTTCGCCTTTAACCAGCATGCCGGCCAGTTGTTGGAGCAGTGGTTTGCCAGGTTGCTCGATGATGGTGTCAGAGCGCAGCCACAGAGTGCGGTGGGATCCAGCTACTTTTCAAAGGACGCCATCGACTATGGGGCGTTGAAGATCGATCCGCTGTCGACGGCCTGGGCGCTGCGCAACCAGATCAGGGCGTTTGCCTTTCGTGAATATCAATTCTTGCGCTGGGATGGGAAACCGGTGGTCTCGGCGACGATTCTGCCTGGGCGTTCGCAATTCAAGGCCGGGACCCTGATCAGCACAACTGACGATTATGTCGAGCTCTGCACCATCGATTATGACGTCCGGCTGAATTTTGATCGGTTGCCGGAGATGCTCAAGGCTTGTGAACGAGGAGATCTGGAGGCGGTGGTGGCACTGCAGGCCAATATTGCCGGTTACAACGATGCCAACCCGCAAGGCTGGACGCCGCTGATCGTCGCCAGTTATGCGGGTGCCTATGAGGTGGTTGACTGGCTGTTGCAGCAAGGTGCCGACCCGGAGCGGCCCAACAACAAAGGCACGACGCCCTTGATGTATGCCAAGGACGCCTACCTCGCCGGGCGTTGTCGTAGAACCTTTCAGTTGTTGCTGCGCAAGGAGCGAGGCTGGAGGCTGCCGACCATTGCGGTCGGGCACTCGCCGACTATGTGACGAGCGAGCAGTTCGCTCAGTTGCGAGGTGCTGTCTAGGCACCTCGCAACAGGCGCATCAGTGGGCGGTGAACTGGTTGATGGCGGTGACAATGTGTTGCTGTTGTTCCTGGCCCAATGTCGGGTAGATCGGCAATGACAGGATCGAGTCATGCAGCGGCGCCCGGGATGCCTGGGAGGTCCTGGCCAGATCACGGTAGGCCCGCTGCTCGGTGATCGCCAGTGGGTAGTGAACCAGGCATTGGATGCCAAGCTCGGCCAGATGCGCCTTCAGCTGATCGCGCCATGGGCAGGTAATGACATACAGGTGCCAGACATGGGCGCTCGCAGTCGTCACCGAGGGCAGGGTGATTCCCGGGTGCCGGATGTGTTCGCCGTAGTAGCGGGCGATGCTGCGTCGACGGGCAGTATCGCTGTCCAGGTGTGCCAGCTTCACTCCCAGCATCGCGGCCTGGATTTCATCGAGGCGGCTGTTCACCCCCTGATGATCGTGCTGGTACTTGACGCGCGAACCGTAGTTGCCCAGCGCCCGGACCAGGGTTGCCAGCTCGGCGTCGTTGGTAGTGATGGCTCCGCCGTCGCCCAAGGCTCCGAGGTTCTTCCCGGGGTAGAAGCTGAAAGCCGCGGCATCGCCCCAGTTGCCGGCCTTGCGCCCGGCCAGCTCGGCGCCATGGGCCTGGGCGGCATCTTCGAGCACCAGCAGGCCATGCTTGTGGGCCAGCGCCATGATCTGCGGCATCGGCGACAGCTGCCCATAAAGATGCACTGGCAGGATCACTCGGGTTTTTTCCGAGATGGCCCGTTCGACGGCCTCGATCTCCAGATTGTGGGTGGCAGGGTCGACATCTACCAGGATCGGCGCCAGATCGTTTTCCAGAATGGCCGAGATGGTGGCGATAAAGGTGTTGCTCTGCACTACCACTTCATCACCGGCCTGCAGCCGGCCTTGCTCTTTCCAGGCGCGCAGGATCAGGGTCAGGGCATCCAGGCCGTTGGCGACGCCGATGGCATGCCGGCTGCCGCAGTAATCGGCGAACGCGGCCTCGAATTGCTCAAGCTCACGCCCCATCAGGTACCAGCCGGAGTCGATCACACGGCTGCAAGCGGATTTGAGCTGGTCGGCATATTCGTGATTGATGCCTTTCAAATCCAGAAACGGAATATTCATCATTTGAGTCATTGTCCGACCATCTCCATGAACTGGGCATAGTCTCGAACATAGTCGCCTTCTTCGTAGAGTTGATCGGCCAGGACCATCAGCACACAGTCTGGAGAGAAGTCATACATTTCACGCCAGATAAAGGATTCGATCAGCAGGCCCTGGCAAGGATTGTCCAGGGTGATGTCGATTTTTTCCCGACCGTCGTCCAGCAGGAAACGGCACGAGCCGCGTACGGCGATGGCCACCTGCTTGAGGGTCTTATGAGCGTGGTAGCCGCGGCGAACCCCTTCACCGGTATTGAACATGTAGTACACCCGCTTCACCGGGAAGGGGATGTTTTTCCCCTCTTCCAGGGCGATCAGCGAACCACGGTCATCGCCGTGGGTCTGCAGCGGCAGAATGTGAATCTTCATCGCGTCTCCCCTTCGAGCCGTTTCGACAAATGCTGTTGCAGCCAGTTTTCAACGCTCTTGGCGTCGACCCGATAATTTCGGTAATACAGTTCTCGGGAGTCGGTCGAGCCCACCCGGTAAGCGATGTAGTCCATTTCCACGCCGACGATTGCCGCCAGGTTGGAAAAACACGACAACTGCCCATACTCCTCGGCCATCCAGCACAGCGCGCGGGCGTTTTTCGAGGCGAAAATCAGATTGGTCCAGGCCGCGCCGGTGGGGCCGACTATGACTTCGGCAGTGGCCATGATCGCCACTTGATGGCTAATGTCCTGTTCCTCCATGTACACGCAGGTAAACCCATAGGGTTCCAGCAGCTTGAGGATTTCGGCCTGGTTGTAGTGCCGGAGAAAGCCTTTGCGGGCTAGGAATACTCGCTTGGGGAGTTCGCCGGTGGGGATGTCATGGGCCAGGCGCAGGGCTTTTTCCCGCAGGAAGTTGATCGATTCCGGGCGTGCGAAGCCGCTGCTGGCGCTGTTCTGCGCCACGCCTTTGAAGTTCGGGATCATGTTGTTGGGCGCGCTGATCAGCAGCAGGTCGGCCACCTGATAGCTGGTGATGTTGTCCAGGAGTACCAGCGGGCGGTCAACGCCAATCGCCTCGATCATGGCCTTGATCGAGGGAATGTTCTGGCTGCTCTTGGAGATCAGCAGTGGATAGTCCGCATATTGCGGTGGCAGTTCGGCCACGAATTGCAGTTGAGACAAGACTTCTACCGTCCAGTGGTAATAGTTCTGCTCGTTACAGCCGCTGATCAGCAGGCCTTTTTCCAGCTCGATGGGTTTGCCGGTCCTGACCAGGGCCAGGCGCTGGCCGTGGTAGAGCAGGTGCGCAGCACTATAGTCGGCTTGCGAGGATTTTGCCGTGGGCACTCGCTCCAGCACCAATTGCCCATTTGGCAGTATCACCGAACGGGACACCGAACAGACCTGCCCCTGGCGGAAGTGGTAGAGAGCGACCTCGGGTAATTCCAGGGTGATCGCCGGTGTCGATTGATGGACGAACCGTGGCGGCTGGCTGGTGCCCGGTTGGCTCGGGCGAAACACATGGACCTTGTGCTCGTCGCTTTCATCCAGCCAGCGCAAGGCCAGGCGCCGGGTATCCTGGCGTCGAAAAAACAGTCGATACAGCAGGTCGCTGATCAGTCCCGGCTGCTTGCACATGCGTTCATAGCCCAGTTGCTCCAGGCGTTTGCCAATGCGCTGGAGCCATGGGAGTTGCGAGCTGATCTGTGCGCCATGGAACACTTCAATGCGTTGTTCATCGATCGCCAGCTTGTCGGTGAGCTGCGGGTAGATCTCACGGTAGTAATCGCTGGCGATGATGATTTTGTCGAAAACCAGCGCGCTCAGTTGCTGAGGGGAGTGGATCAACTTGCCGAACAGATGCTGGCCCTGCTTCTGCTGATTGTTATCGACGAAGCCGATCACCCGGTAGCGGCGGCGGTTGTACTTGTAGAAATTGATGCCGCCGGCGCCGGTGCCGAATATCAGCACCCGCGCTTTTTGTCCAAACCCTGTTGACACATTGACCTCGTCTTACTGGTGCAGCCGCTGGTAAATCGTCACCCGAGCGGTTCGCCCGTTCGCTTCAAGCGGTGACGCTAGCCATTGTTATTGATGATGTTGCCCTTGATCTGGGCGATACCCTTGGCGTTCAGGTCGCGTCGGGTCCTTACCGGTTGCAACTCACCCTGGATCGCACCGTTGATGGTGTCGATCGCGGTCTTGCCGGTATTGCCTCGGGACTTGCCCAGCAGATAACGCAGCGACAGTCGGAACTGCTCCGACTCGTTGGCCACCGGCCGTGTGCCATGCAAGGTGCAGTTATGCCAGAGCCCGACGTAACCCGGCCCGCCGGTCAGCCGGAAATCCTGGCAGGTCATCTGCTGCCCATGATCGTCGGCGTAGGTCCACCGATCGTGCTCCTGATGTTCCAGTCGATGCGGGAACAGCGTGGCGCCAAAGCGGTGAGTGCCGGGCATTAGGTGCAGGGGCGAGTCGTTTTCGGTGACGTCGTGCAGGTATACATACAGGGTCAGAAAGGTCGAGGGATCGAGTTCCACCCGGCCCTGGGGCCAATCGATGATGTCCTGGTGGAAGTCGATCCCGCGAAAGTAGGTGATGTCGCGAAAGGGTTTTTTGATATAGGGCCCCAGGTTCGCCACATTCACATCGCGGATCTTTTCCCGCACCCAGTCCGGCAGCCATGAGTCCGGTACGCCGCACACCGCTTTCTTGATCACCACCTCATAGTCGGCGCCGAGCACTTCATCGAGGACCGCAGTGAGGCGCGGATCCTGCTCGATGAACTGCAACTGCGACTCGAAGCCATTGAGGAAGTTGAAGGTCTTGTTCGGGTTGGCGTTGAGGTGGTTTTCCTGGGCCAGGTATTCAGCCTCGTCCATGAACAGCCCGGCCCCGAAGGCCCGTGCGGCGATCATTTCGCGGTACAGCGCCTGCGTGCGGTCAGCGTCCAGGATCTCGCCGAAGATATGGGCGCCCTGGTCGATGAGGTTTTGGATACAGGTTTGCATGTTGCGCTCGTTTTGACTGTTGCTGTCTGTCTGCAAGGTATCGGCGTGGCTGGCTTAAAGTTGATGCCGTGCGGCTGATATTCCCGATGGAGTTGCCGCAACCGGAGCTGGCGGGCGGCGCGAGCAAGGATATCGAATGCTTTTGGCAACTATCTATAAGGGAACGCCGGAATCGGCCGATAACCCCATGGATGTTGTTGCAGGTCAAATGGCGGGGCCATGGACCGAGTGTCCGGCGAGAGCGGGCGGGCGCCATTGTAGGTTGATGTAGAATGCATTGATGGCTTGTGGCTATTATCGTTGTCCGGGGGCAACAAGGGTGACGACCTTGAGCGTGTCCTGCTGTTGCCGCGGGCTTCATCTTTTTTACGGGTCTGGAATCTTCGATGCTGGCGTACCACCAAAAAAGCTTTTTGATCGTCGATGATTTCTCGGATTTCCGCAGTTCTGTCCGGTCCATGCTGCGTGAGCTGGGCGTCAAGGACGTAGACACTGCCGATACAGGCGAGCAGGCGCTGCGCATGTGCGCGCAAAAGCGTTATGACTTCATCCTGCAGGATTACCACCTGGGCGACGGTAAGAAGAATGGTCAGCAGGTGCTCGAAGACCTGATGACCGACAAGCTGATCAGCCATGAAAGCGTGTTTCTCATGGTCACCGCCGAGACCAGCCAGTCGATGGTGCTCAGCGCCCTCGAACACGAGCCGGACGCCTATCTGACCAAGCCTTTCAACCGCTCCAGCCTGGCTCAGCGGCTGGAGCGGCTGCAGCAGCGCAAGTCGTTGCTCAAGCCGATCCTGCAGGCGCTCGATCGCGGCAAGCCGCTCGAGGTGCTCAATGCCTGCATAGCCCTGTGCAAGCAGGATCCGCGTTATTCGCCGTTGTGCCTGCGCTACCGGGCCGATGCCCTGCGTGACATGAATCAGAACGAGGCGCTGGAGCGGTTGTACGAGAGCATCCTGGCGGATCGCCCGTTGCCGTGGGCCTATGTCGGCCTGGGGCGTCTGCTGTTCAAGCGTGGCCAGGTGACCCAGGCCAAGGCTGTCTATGAAAAGGCCTTGAAGGCCTTTCCGATGATGCCGGCGCTCTACGATGGCATGGCCGATGTGTTGCTCGCCGAGGGTGATTCCAAGCGCGCCCAGAGTGTGCTGGAGGAGGCGGTGCGCCTGTCGCCGCTGGCCGTGCGCCGGCAAGCGCTGCTGGGCAAGCTGGCGATGACCAACGAAGACTTCGAGACCGCATCCAAGGCGTATCGCCAGGCGGTGTCGCAAGGCGCGCAATCGCGTTTCAAGGATCCGGAAAGCAACCTTGGCCTGGCCCATGCGTTGATCAGCAAGGGCAGCGAGAGGGGCCTGGATACCCGCACGCGCCTGGAAATCAACAGCACCCTGAGTGCGGTGGCCAAGGAAAACCCCAGCGATCCGGGGCTGCAGATTCGTGCGCGCCTGATGAAGGCCACCAGCTTGTTGCTCAACGATGCTGAAACGGCGGAAAAACTCACCGAGCAGGCGATGCTGCGTCTGGACGGGATGGAGCAATTCATGAGCCCGGAAGCGGCGTTGCTGGTAGCCAAGCAACTGCAGATGCTGGGACAGGCCGATGCCGGCGCATCGATGCTGAAAAACTGTGCGGAAATCTACGGCGACGACCCGAAGGTGATGGAAGGCATCGCCAAGCTCACCGATGACCCGGTGATCCTCAACTCCGCCAACGCCGCGGCGGACATGAACCGTCAAGGCGTGCGCAGCTACAAGGCCGGCGCGTTGGGCGAGGCCCGGGATCTGTTCCGTCGGGCCCTGGCCATGCAACCGAAGAACATCAGTATTGCCCTGAACATGGCGCAGTCGCTATTGCACGGCACCGACATCACCCAGGACACGGCACTGCTGGAGGAGTGCCGGACCTGCCTGAAAATGGTCGGCCTGATGCCCGATACCGACGCGCGTTATCCGCGTTATCAGAAGCTGCGAAGCAAGGCGTTTGGCGAATGAATACCCACGAACAGGCTCTCGACTTTTCCACGGTGATCGCCTCTACCGTGCACGACATGAAGAACTCCCTGACCCTGCTCATGCAGGCCCATGCCCAGTGGCTGGCGGCACTGCCGCAGGCGCACCAGGGCACGCCGGAGCAGGGCGTGATGGAGTTCGAGTTTGCCCATCTCAACGGCATGCTGGTGCAACTGCTGGGGCTCTACAAACTGGGGGTCAACCAGTTGCCGGTGCAGCCGGGTTACCACGAACTGGATGACTTCATCGAGGCGCAACTGGTCAGCCATCAGGATGTATTTGTCAGTCGTGGCATTGCCGCAACCTATGAGGTCGATCCCTTGACCCCCCTGGGGTTCTTCGATCGGGAATTGATCGCCTCGGTGCTGGACAACTGCATCAACAACGCCATTCGTTATGCGCGCCATGCGTTGCTGGTCAGCGTGCACGATGAGGGCGGGCAGACGGTGCTGACCATCAATGACGATGGCGAGGGTTATCCGCAACCGATGATCGATAACCAGGCCGACTACGTGCAAGGCATCAATCACAGCAGCGGCAGCACCGGTCTGGGGTTGTACTTCGCCGGGCGCATTGCCGCGCTGCATCAGCGCAACGGTGTCTGCGGGCGCACCGAGATTCGCAACGGCGGGCCTTTGGGCGGCGGTGTGTTCAGTCTCTACCTGCCCTGAGCCAGCTGCTGTTGCGCTTGCTCCAGGGCCTGTAGAAAGCAGGTCAGGGCGGCTTTCGGCTCCTGGCCCTGGCGGGTGATGCAGTGAAAGGTCGAACGATAGGCCAGGCGCTGCGGTAACAGGGCGCGCATTTGGCCCCTGGCCACCCAGTTGGCGGCATAGTGGCTGGGCAGGTAACCCAGATAGCTGTCGGAAAACACCAGGGTGGCAATCGCTTCCATGGTGTAGACGGTGGCGCTCTGCAAAAAATAAAGGCCATGGGGGCGCTGGTTCTCAGCCATGTAGCCACGGCCGACATAGGGTGTGTTGCATATTTCTTCCAGGGTCAGGTCGGTGTCGCTGCGTTGAAACAGCGGGTGCCCAGCAGCGCAATAGAGGTTTTGTTCCTCCTCGAACAACGGTTGGTAGCGCAGCCCGGAGAGCTGGTGGTGGAAGGCTCCGATGGCCAGGTGCAGGCGCTCGTCGAGCACGGCCTGTTCAAGCTCGTCGGGACGCAGTATGTGCAGGCCCAGGCGGACTTCCGGCAGGCGCTGGCGGAACAGGTTGATGGCCAGGGGCAATGGCGCACAGGGCAGGCTGAGCATGCTGTCGACATTGCCGATCTGCAGATGGTCGCGTGCCGGCCCGCCGAGTTGGTTGGCCTGCTGCCGAAAGCGCTCGATGTCGCGAAACAGCAACTGCGCAGCATCGAACAGTTCCAGGCCTTCCTCGGTCAATTGGAAGCCACTGCTACCGCGTCGGCACAGCGAGCAGCCCAGGCGCTCCTCGAGATCGCGTACCACCACGCTCAGGCGCGACAGGCTGGTATTGAGCCTGGCCTGGGCCGCGGTGAAACCACCGGCGTCGACTATGGTGCAAAAGACCCGCAGCATGCGCAGGTCGATATCGGATAGGCTGCCCAGCACATTGGCCTCCATCAGGCGCGGCAAGGGGATGGGCAAAGCCTACACCGGCGCGGATCTGCGAGTCAGCGGCGAGAGGCGATGGACTCGGCCAGCAGGCACATCAGCTCGAACATCATGGTCGCCCCCACCAGCGCCGTGGCGCCGCCGACGTCGAAGGGCGGCGACACTTCCACCACATCGGCTCCGATCAGGTTCAGGCCGCGCAGGCCACGGATCAAATGCTGGGCCTCCAGGGTGGTCATGCCGCCGATTTCCGGGGTACCGGTGCCGGGGGCGAAGGCCGGATCCAGCACGTCGACATCGAAGCTGACATAGGTCGGGCCGTCACCGACTACGCGTCGTACCTCGGCCAGGGTGGCGGCGACGCCGATCTCGGCAAACTCTTCCATATGGATCACGCGGATGCCGGTCTCGGCAGCGAAGGCCTCGTCATCGGCCGAATAGACCGAGCCACGGATACCGATCTGCACGGTGCGTCGCGGGTCCAGCAGGCCTTCCTCCACGGCACGACGGAACGGTGTGCCGTGGGTGTAGGGATTGTTGCCGAAATAGCGGTCGTTGGTATCGGAGTGAGCGTCGAAATGCACCATGCCGATTGGCCGCTGGCGGGCCAGGGCGCGAAAGATCGGCAAGGTCACCAGATGGTCGCCGCCAACGGCCAGGGGCACGGCACCGGCTTCGTGCAAGTCGCGGAAAAAGGCTTCTATGCGCGACAGCGAGTCCTGCAGGTCAATGGGGTTGACGGGAGCGTCGCCGAGATCGCCGATGCGCACCAGGTCATAGGGGGCAATACGGCTGACATGATGCACCTTGCGCATCAGGCTGGAGAGGTTGCGCACTTCTCGCGGGCCATGCCTGGCGCCGGCGCGGTTGGTGGTGCCTCCGTCCCAGGGCACTCCGACCAGGGCGATCTGCACCTGGGCCGGGTCATCAAAGACGGGCAGGCGCATGAAGCTCGGAATCCCGGCGAAGCGTGGCACCAGCGCTGCGTCCACGGGTTGGGGAAAATCATTGGGCATGGTGGAGCTCCTGTGGCGAATGGGAGCGGCATGTGGCTGCTCCCTGGGTAAGCGCTGTTAATGGATTTCGATGGACGGCGCGGCGGCCGGGCTGGTCAGCAGAGGCCTTGCGCATGCTCCACCAGCCGAGCCCGGCCAAGCGAGTGGGCGGGGGCGAAAAAATCATAGGGCAGGCGTGGCAGGCCGATAAATCATCAGCTCGGCAAGCTGGCTTGTGTTTTGTGACAAGTTCCTTGAGAGCGCTCCTTGCGAAGGCATGCCGGATGATGGTTGTCTATCCGGGTATTTCGAGTGGCCCTGCTTGATATTCCGAACAGCCGGAGCCTATTTTGTACGGGTCGCCGTTCTCGGCTCGTACAACAACAAGGATTGAGTCATGACAACCGATGGCCGCAGTTCACTCGCTCAGCGATTGACGGGCATTGACGAGATTGAATGTGTCACTCCGGATCTGAACGGCGTGCCACGGGGCAAGGTGATGACCGCCGAGGGTTTCCTCGAAGGGCGGCGTCTGCAGATGGCCCGTGGGGTGCTGTTGCAATGCATCATGGGCGGCTATCCACCCGCGCGTTTTTACGGCAGTGACGACGGCGACCTGGCGCTCACTGCCGATCCGCAACAGATTCATCGCCTGCCCTGGAGTTCGCAGCCACGTGCGCTGGCGATTTGCGATGCGCACGAGTTGAGCGGTGAAAGCTCGCGTCTTTCCACCCGGGGCCAGCTCAAAGAGGTCATCGCGCGGTACGCCGCTCGCGGCCTGGCGCCAGTGGTGGCGACCGAGCTGGAATTCTTCGTGTTTGCTCCCAATACCGATCCGACCCAACCCTTCCAGCCGCCCCTTGGCCTGGACGGTCGTCGCGAGGATGGGCATTCGGCGTTCAGCATCAGTTCCAACAACGGTTTGCGGCCGTTCTTCAGTGAGGTCTATGCCTGCATGGCGGCATTGGGCTTGCCGCGTGATACCTTCATGCATGAAATGGGCGTCAGCCAGTTCGAGATCAATCTGCTGCACGGCGATCCGCTGTTGCTGGCCGACCAGACATTCCTGTTCAAGCACTTGCTCAAGGAAGTGGCGCTCAAGCATGGCCTGACCGTGGTGTGCATGGCCAAGCCGCTGGCGCACACGCCGGGCAGTTCGATGCATATTCACCAGAGCCTGGTGGAGTCGGCCAGCGGCCGTAACGTGTTCAGTGATGAGGCAGGAGAGCCGACCGCGATGTTCCGCCACTTCATTGGCGGGCTGCAGGCGGGGATGGCGGATTTCACTGCGCTGTTCGCTCCGAACGTCAATTCCTACCAGCGTCTGTGCCATCCTTACGCGTCGCCGAACAATGCCTGCTGGTCCCATGACAATCGGGCGGCAGGCCTGCGCATTCCGGCCAGTTCGCCGGTGGCGCTGCGGGTCGAGAATCGCTTGCCGGGCGCCGATGCCAACCCGTATCTGGCGATCGCCGCGAGCCTGGCGGCAGGTTTGCACGGTATCGAAAACGAGCTGGAACCGACGCCGGCGATTCAGGGTGAGTTTGCCGTGCCGGACAGTTTATCTCTGCCTTGTACCTTGCATGCCGCTCTTGAGCGTCTGAAACGTAGCCAGTTGGCCAAGGAATTGTTCGGCAATGAGTTCGTCGAAGGTTACGTCGCTTCGAAGACCATGGAGTTGACCAGTTTCTTTGATGAAATAACTCCCTGGGAGCGGCGCGTCTTAGCGGCCCAGGCTTAACCGAACCATCGCAGTCGGGCTATCGTCCAGATGGCCCGACACTCAATTCAAGGAGCCGCTCGGAACGCCGATGCGCCAAATCTGGAAATCCTTTCGAGCGCTTTATTTCGCCTCGCTGATGATGTTGATCGGTTCGGGCTTACTCAGTACCTACTTGGCATTGCGCCTGGCCGCCGATCATGTCGACGGGTTATGGGTGGGGGCCTTGATGGCGGCCAACTATTTTGGCCTGGTGCTGGGCGGGAAAATCGGCCACCGCCTGATTGCCCGGGTCGGCCATATCCGTGCCTACGCCACCTGTGCCGGGATCGTCGGCGCGGCGGTGCTGGGGCATGGTCTGGTGGACTGGTTGCCGGCCTGGCTGGTGCTGCGGATGATCGTCGGCCTGGGCATGATGTGCCAGTACATGGTCATCGAAAGCTGGCTCAACGAGCAGGCCGATGCCAAGCAGCGCGGGCTGGTGTTCAGCGGCTACATGATCGCCTCATATCTGGGGCTGGTCCTGGGGCAGTTGATTCTGGTCATGCACCCGGCCCTCGGGCTTGAGTTGCTGATGCTGGTGGCCCTGTGTTTTGCCCTGTGCCTGGTGCCGGTGGCCATGACCCGGCGTATTCACCCGGCGCCTTTGCATCCGGCGCCCATGGAACCGCGCTTCTTTATCAAGCGCGTTCCGCAGTCGCTGAGTACGGTGCTCGGGTCGGGGCTGATTGTCGGTTCGTTCTATGGTTTGGCACCGCTGTATGCCTCCCAGCAGGGCTTGAGTACCGAGCAGGTCGGCCTGTTCATGGGGAGCTGCATTTTTGCCGGGCTGGTGGTGCAGTGGCCGTTGGGATGGCTGTCCGACCGTTATGACCGGGCCCTGCTGATTCGCTGCTTTGCCTGCTTCCTGGCGGTCGTGGCCTTGCCGTTGGCGATTCTGCCCCAGGTGCCACTGGAGGTGCTGTTCGCCCTGGGGTTCCTCTGTTCGCTGGTGCAGTTTTGTCTGTACCCGCTGGCGGTGGCGTTCTCCAACGACCATGTCGAAGGCGATCGGCGGGTCTCGCTGACGGCGATGCTACTGGTGACCTATGGCGTCGGGGCCAGTGTCGGGCCTTTGGTGGCGGGGGTGCTGATGAAGTTGTTCGGCAGCCAGATGCTCTATGCATTCTTCAGTTTCTTTGCCCTGGTACTGGTCTGGCGCATCCGGCCGAAAGCCGTGACTAACCTGCATCAGGTCGATGATGCGCCGCTGCATCACGTGGCGATGCCGGACAGCATGTCCAGTTCGCCATTGGTGGCCGCGCTCGATCCGCGGGTCGATGAGCAAGTGGTGCAAGATCAGATGCAACAGACCAGCGCGCCGGAAGCCGAGTCTCAGGTCGAGACGCCGGCCACGGATGAGGTTGAGGCTGAGGAGCCGGTAGTGAAACCGGATGAGCCAGGGCCGGACCAGTTCAGTGGGGCCAGGCCCTAGCAACGCAAAACGGGCAGCCCCGCAAGGGACTGCCCGTTTTTTATCGACGCTCGAATCTCAGAGGTCGTCTTTGTCGAAGCGTCGGGCTTCGCGTTGCAACTGATAGACGAAGCGCTCGACCTGGCGTTGAACCAGGCCGCTCATGTTGTGAAAGCGCACACCGGCGAAAGTCGTGTCGATCTTCTCTTCGTGGTGCAGGTAACGCAGTTCCACTGGCGCAGTCATGCTGCCGAAGGGCAGGGCGGCGATAAAACGCTCGTAGACCTGGCCTAGTTGCAGGCGGCTGGAGATGTCGCCCTCGAAGCGCAGCTTGCAGCCGGTGGCGGAGATATCCAGCAGCTTGCCGGCGATCGGCGCCTTGAGTTTTTCGCCGCCCAGTTCGATGTTGACCAGTTGGGCCAGCTTCAGGGCTGCGCGAAAGGCATTGCGGCGCTGGTGATAGACCACTTCGTCTGGCAGGGTGCCGCGGTAGCATCGCCCACCATTGGATTCGTCGATAGTCGGGATGCCATTGCTTTCCCAGGCGATGCGCACGCCTTCGTGAAAGCCTTCGACGCGAAACGGTTCGCCGGCGAGCATGAAGCGTTCGCCATCGCGGGGGATCATTTCGTCCAGGGCAATCATGTTGCTGTCACGATCGATCTCGACCAGATAGCTTTGAAAGCGCTGGCTGCGTTCGTGGAAAGTGATGATAAGCGGGTCATGGCTGTCTTGCAGCAAGCGCAGCGTGGAGTTGATTTCCAAGGGGGTGGTCAGCACCTTGGGTGGCTGCGGCGCATCTTCTGCGTTTACGGCATTGAACACGGTTCATCAATCTCCAGACAAAATACGACTACACGCAAAAGCCGGCATTTTGCCAGCATGTTCCGCGACTTGATAGGGCGTGCTCATCTCTGGGGTCAAGCCTGGCTAAGCGGGCGAGGCTTGGCCAGCTTGGCGGTTGAGCCACGGGCATCATAGAGAGCTGGAGGCTCGCCACCGGTGAGGATTTTCAATTGATTGGCGGTGGTGGCCTGTTGAACCTGGATCGAGCGACCGTTGAGTTCGTTCGCCGCCTGGCAATCGGCAAGCATTTGGGTCAGCACGTCACTCTGGGCCAGTAACTGGTCGCCAATCGAGGAGTGGCTGGCCAACTGTTCCAGGCCGGCGCGGCTGGCAGGAAGGTTCAGGCTGGCGAGGAGTTCGCTGCGTTTGCGGCCATGCTGCTCGAGCAAAATGATCAGGGCTTGTTTCTGCGCGAGAATCTCTTCCAGCAGCGGCATGTCGCGACCGTGCAGGGCTAGGGATTCGGTGCGCAGCAATTCCAGCAATTGTTGAGCTGGAGCAAAGTCGTCGGTGATCAGTTGCAGCAAATTAGTGTCGTGCATGTATGGCCTTGGGTTTTAAGCGTCCAAAAAACTGGCGCAGGCCTTATTGGCTAGCGCTGGGCTTCGAAATTAAGCAGTTTGCTGGCTACACGGTTGCTGTCGACTTTATAGCTGCCATCGGCAATCGCTTGCTTCAACTCGGCCACGCGGGCGTTGTCGACGGCAGGCTGGTCGCGCAGCTTGTCAGTGATCTTCTGCAACTGTTGAGCCTCATTACTGAGGTGTACCGACTCCCCGCTGGTGCTGGCCTGTTCGGCCGGAGCGTTCAGCGGCGCGGATTTGTCGGCGTCGCCGGTTTCCTTGCTGGCGCTGGTGCGCGTGCTGCCGGTGAGTGAGGGAGAGCTGTTTAAACGGCTGAAATCGATGACCATGGTAAAAAAACCTCTGGGTATTTGGACGCTTGACTTGTTTTCGGCAATACGCCGGAAAACTTTAGGCTCAAATATCGATAAGCCCGCACGCGCCGCTGTTGCCCTGCATGGGCCACAGTTTAGGGGGCAACAGTGCACAGCGCCAGTCGTCTACATGGCGACTTCCACCTGTCCCGGCGCGGTGATCCGCGCTTTGATGACCCGTTGTGAATTGAGGTTCTTGACCCGGACCTGCTCGCTCATGCCGCCATTGGACAAGGCTTCACCGGGCATTTTCACGTTCAGCGTGCCGCTACGGGCAGAGATCACCACCTGATCGCCCTTGCGTACAACCTCCGCCTGTTCCAGGTGAACCAGGGTGACGAGTTGGTCGGCGACCATTGGTCGGACAAGCTTCTGCCCAATGGCCTGGTCCACTGAAGTCAGATAGCCCTGGTTGATCTGGCCGATATCGCGCTCGCGCAGCATCACGTCTTCGGGGCTGATGATGCCGGCGCGCTTGAGTGGCCGGGTGGTGGTCACCACCTCGCGGAACAGCTTGACCTGGGCGGGCACGAATACGGTCCAGGGCGAGGCGCCGTCGCAACGGACGCGAACGGTCACGCGTCCCAGCGGCTGTGCCGGGCTTTCCAGGGTTGCTGTCAATTCCTTGTCGCAATGCGGCATGCGCAGCCGCGGGTCGAGCTGATTGACCTGGATCTCGTAGCGCCCAGGCGTTTGACTGGTTTCCAGATAGTCTTCTACGGTGAATTCAAGAAACCCCTGAGTGACGCCGATAAGTAGATCAGGCAGGGTTACCGAGTCAGCAACGGCAGGATGGCCAGGGTTTAAAAAAAACAAAGCCGACAGCCCGTACAGCAATCTGCGGTAGTTTGATGTCAGGCGTCGGGAAAATGTCGTTTTGGCGTTCATAACAGTTAAAAAGCAAGCGCCGTGCCGTTTAGCGATGAGCGCGTCGGATCTTAAGCTTTGGGGAGTCTGGGCATGGCTGGTGTAATGGATTCGGTGAACCAGCGCACGCAACTGGTAGGGCAGAATCGCCTTGAGCTGTTGTTGTTCCGTCTCGACGGGCAGCAGCTCTATGGGATCAACGTGTTCAAGGTTCGGGAGGTGCTGCAATGCCCCAAACTGACGTTGATGCCCAAATCCAGTCCTGTGGTGTGCGGTGTCGCGAATATTCGAGGGGCGACCATTCCGATCCTGGACCTGGCAATGGCCACCGGTTCAGGCGGGTTGCAGGATCTGAGCAACCCCTTTGTCATCATCACTGAGTACAACACCAAGACCCAGGGGTTTCTGGTGCGGTCGGTCGAGCGCATCGTCAACATGAACTGGGAGGAGATCCATCCGCCACCCAAGGGGACGGGGCGTGATCACTACCTGACGGCGGTGACGCGGGTCGACAATCAGTTGGTGGAAATCATCGACGTCGAGAAGGTGCTGGCCGAGGTCGCGCCGACGCCCGAGACCATTTCGGTGGGCGTGGTGGATGTCGAGACTCAGCATAAGGCTGTTTCACTGCGCGTGCTGACGGTCGATGACTCGTCGGTGGCGCGCAAGCAGGTCACGCGTTGCCTGCAGACCGTGGGGGTCGAGGTGGTGGCCTTGAACGACGGTCGACAGGCGCTGGATTACTTGCGCAAGCTGGTCGACGAGGGCAAGAAACCTGAAGAAGAGTTTCTGATGATGATCTCCGACATCGAGATGCCGGAGATGGACGGCTACACCCTCACGGCCGAAATACGCAACGATCCACGCATGCAAAAGCTGCACATCATCCTGCATACTTCGTTGTCAGGTGTATTCAATCAGGCGATGGTGAAGAAGGTCGGTGCCGATGACTTCCTTGCCAAATTTCGTCCTGATGACCTGGCATCCCGGGTTGTCGACCGGATCAAAGCAGCAGATAACAGCTAGGGATATCCATTCCTGGCGGTCACACGATTTAAGAGGCGGCATCATTGTCTACGGGTAATTTGGATTTCGAACAGTTCCGGGTGTTCCTGGAAAAAGCCTGTGGGATCTTGCTGGGTGAGAACAAGCAATATCTGGTGTCGAGCCGTCTCAACAAACTGATGGAACAGCAAGGCATCAAGTCCCTCGGGGAGCTGGTTCAGCGCATTCAGTCCCAGCCGCGCAGCGGTTTGCGAGAGATGGTGGTCGACGCCATGACCACCAACGAGACCCTGTGGTTTCGCGATACCTATCCATTCGAGGTGTTGAAGAACAAGGTCTTGCCGGAGGCGATCAAGGCCAGCCCCAACCAGCGCTTGCGCATCTGGTCGGCGGCCTGTTCCTCGGGACAGGAACCCTATTCGTTGTCCATGTCGATCGACGAGTTCGAGAAGACCAACATGGGGCAACTGAAGATGGGGGTGCAGATCGTTGCCACCGACCTGTCCGGGACCATGCTGAACAACTGCAAGACCGGCGAGTACGACAGCCTGGCGATCGGTCGCGGTTTGTCGGCTGACCGCCTGCAGCGCTATTTCGATCCCAAGGGGCCGGGGCGCTGGGTGGTCAAGGCGCCGATCAAGAGCCGGGTCGAGTTCCGTTCGTTCAACCTGCTGGACAGCTATGCCAGCCTGGGCAAATTCGACGTCGTGTTCTGCCGCAATGTGCTGATCTACTTCTCCGCCGAGGTGAAGAAGGACATCCTGATGCGCATTCACAGCACCCTGAAGCCGGGTGGTTACCTGTTTCTCGGGGCTTCCGAGGCGCTCAATGGATTGCCCGACCACTACCAGATGGTCCAGTGCAGCCCTGGGATCATCTACCAGGCGAAGTAAGATTGTCGTTGTTGAAAAGAGAGGCCTTCGGGCCTCTTTTTTTGTGCCCGCGATTTTGCCAGCGCAGAAGAGGCGGCAACCGCTGCATTGCCGCTTTGCTGACGTTTCGCGGAAATGCCTTGCCGCTTTTCTGGCATTGCCGCTTTGCCGCTGCCAGCAAAGCCTTGATTTACGGGCTTTGAGCACTTGGCACGCGGCTTGCTATATCCCGTTTACGAAAAATCTGGTCGAAGGTTTCCCGACATGAGCATCAGCTTCGATAAAGCGCTCGGCATTCATGAGCAGGCTCTTGGCTTTCGCGCCAAGCGTGCCGAGGTGCTGGCCAACAACATCGCCAACGCCGACACCCCGAACTACAAGGCTCGGGATCTGGACTTCTCTGCCGTGCTCGCCGAGCAGAACGAGAAAGCCAAGAACGGCACCTTTGCCCTGAACATGACCAACAGCCGGCACATCGAAGCCGAAGGCCTGGGCAGCGGCGACGAATCGCTGCTGTACCGCACACCGATGCAGCCGTCGATCGACCAGAACACCGTGGATGCCCAGCTGGAACAGTCGAACTACGCCGAGAACTCGGTGAACTTCCAGGCCAGCTTCACGCTGCTCAACAGCAAATTCAAAGGGCTGGTGTCAGCCCTGCGCGGAGAGTAATCCATGTCCCTCGCCAGTGTTTTCAATATTGCCGGTAGTGGCATGAGTGCCCAGACCACTCGCTTGAACACCGTCGCCAGTAACATCGCCAACGCCGAGACAGTCTCCTCGAGCATCGACCAGACCTACCGTGCGCGCCACCCGGTGTTCGCCACCATGTTCCAGGGCGCGCAAAGCGGTGGCAGTGAGTCGCTGTTCCAGAATCAGGACGCGGCCGGTCAGGGCGTTCAGGTGCTGGGCGTGGTCGAGGACCAGAGCAACCTCGAGGCGCGTTACGAGCCTAACCACCCGGCCGCCGATGCCAAGGGTTATGTCTACTACCCCAACGTCAATGTGGTGGAAGAGATGGCCGACATGATTTCCGCCAGCCGCTCGTTCCAGACCAACGCGGAAATGATGAACACTGCCAAAACCATGATGCAGAAGGTCCTGACCCTCGGTCAGTGATAAGGGGCGACTCAGATGAGTGTTACCGATACCACCAGTGGCCTGACGCTCAAGGAGATCCTTGCGAACTCCTCGAAGAAAACCCCGACCACCAGCAATGACGGCCTGGCCGCGGCCACCAATAGCGTCAAGGGGAAAAATGAGCTGGGCAAGGACGCGTTCCTGAAGCTACTGGTGACCCAGCTGAAAAACCAGAACCCGCTGGACCCACAGGACAACAGCGAGTTCGTTGCCCAGTTGGCGCAGTTCTCCACCCTGGAAGGGATCACCACCCTCAATACCTCGGTGAACTCCATCACTGGCAACTATAAGTCGTCCCAGGCCCTGCAGGCTTCGTCCCTGGTGGGGCGTTCGGTGATCGTCCAGGCCGGTACCACCCAGGTCGACACCACCAAGAGCATGACCGGTTCGGTGACAGTGCCTACCGGAGTCAGCGGCGTCACCGTGACCATCACCGACAAGGATGGCAAGACGGTCAAGACCCTCGACCTGGGAAGCCAGAAGGCCGGCAGTACCAGTTTTGTCTGGGACGGCACCAAGACCGACGGCACCAAGGCCGATCCGGGCAATTACACCTTCAAGGCCAGCACAAAGATCGATGGCAAGGCGACCGACCTGGTCACCTACCTGCCGGCGACGGTCAACAGCGTCACCATCAGCCAGACCGGCGGTGAGCTGATGTTGAACTTCGCAGGACTGAGCAGCCCCGTGGCGCTCTCCAAAGTTCAAACCATTGGTATCTAGAGCCGACTAACGCGGCACAAGGAGTGGAATATGTCTTTTAATATCGGCCTTAGCGGTCTCTATGCTGCCAACAAGCAACTGGACGTGACCGGCAACAACATCGCCAACGTGGCGACCACCGGCTTCAAATCGTCCCGTGCCGAGTTCGCCGACGTCTACTCGGCCACCAAGCTGGGCACCGGCAGCAAGACCGTGGGCAACGGTGTGCGTCTGGCCAACGTTTCCCAGCAGTTTGGCCAGGGCGATGTGAACAACACCGGCAACGTACTGGACATGGGTATCCAGGGTTCGGGGTTCTTCGTGCTGAGCGACAACGGTTCGCTGACCTACACCCGCGCCGGTACCTTCAAGACCGACAAGGACGGCTACATCACCAACACCGATGGCACTGCCCGCCTGCAAGGTTATGCGGTCGATGCCAATGGCAAGATCGTCAACGGCGTGCTGACCGACCTGCGCATCGACACCTCGAACCTGTCGCCGAAGGCCACCAGCTCGGTGTCCTCGACCATCAACCTGAACTCCACCGCGCCGGTCATCGACCAGAGCGTGACAGGTTTTGCCTTCGATCCGACCAAGGTGGAAACCTACACCAAGCAGTTCAGCACACCGATCTATGACAGCCAGGGCAACGAGCACAAGCTGGACCAGTACATGGTGAAAACCGGTGCCAACACCTGGAAGACCTACACCCTGGTCGATGGTCGTAACCTCGATGGCTCCGCTCCGACCACTACCGGCGCTACGGCTCCAGTCGCATCGACCATGAATTTCGACTCCGCCGGCAAACTGGTTTCGGTCATCACGCCGCCTGCCACCACGCCTAATCCGGGTAACAACCTGACCCTGGCGGGCTGGGTGCCAGGTACCGTGACCAATGGTGTATGGGCGGCCAACGGTGCCAGCGCCAATGCCGGCGGCGTGACCATCTCCATGACCAGCACCACTCAGTTCAACGCCGATACCGCGCGTTCGCTGCCGGTGCAGGACGGCTACGCCACTGGCCAGATCACCAACCTGACCATCGACGGCACCGGTACCCTGTTCGCCAACTTCAGCAACAGCCAGAACAAGGCCATCGGGCAGATCTCCCTGGCCAGCTTCACCAATGAACAAGGTTTGCAGCCGGTCGGCGGCACCAGCTGGAGAGAAACCTACGCCTCGGGCGTACCGGGCTACGATGCTCCACAAACCGGCACCCTGGGTTCGATCGTGTCCAACTCCCTGGAAGAGTCGAACGTCAACCTGACCAACGAGCTGGTGGACCTGATCAAGGCCCAGAGCAACTACCAGGCGAACGCCAAGACCATCTCCACCCAGAGCACCATCATGCAGACCATTATTCAGATGACCTGATAATGGCTGGCTGACAGCGCTCGAAAAAAGCCCCTCACCGCAGGGGCTTTTTTGTGCCCGCAAGATTCATCCACCGCAATCTGCTTCTGTAGGAGCGAAGCTTGCTCGCGATGAGTCATGACGCTCAGATGGGGGGGGCAGCCGGTAGCGGCTGCGGAAAATGGAGAGGGCGGCTTTTCCCCAGGCCAAAGAAAACCCCCGGCAGGCAGGGCCTGTCGGGGGTTCGGATAAGCGCCGGGAGGCGCCTATCGGTTCAGCTTATTGGCAAGCTTCGCAATCCGGCTCGTCGATGGCGCAAGCCTTCGGCACTGGAGCTGGACCGGCTGGAGCCGCCAGGACCGAGTCGTCACCGTGGTTGCCGCCGCTGGAAACAGCGTTCAGCTTGCCGGTGTTGATGGTCGACTTCTCGGTGCTGGTCGCGGCCAGGGCACGGAGGTAGTAAGTGGTTTTCAGGCCACGGTACCAGGCCATGCGGTAGGTCACGTCGAGCTTCTTGCCCGAAGCGCCGGCGATGTAAAGGTTCAGCGACTGAGCCTGGTCGATCCACTTCTGGCGACGGCTGGCGGCGTCGACGATCCACTTGGTTTCCACTTCGAAGGCAGTCGCGTAGAGCTCCTTGAGTTCTTGCGGGATGCGCTCGATCTGCTGCACGGAACCGTCGTAGTACTTCAGGTCGTTGATCATGACCGAGTCCCACAGGCCACGAGCCTTGAGGTCGCGAACCAGGTACGGGTTGATCACGGTGAATTCGCCCGACAGGTTCGATTTCACATACAGGTTCTGGTAGGTCGGTTCGATCGACTGCGACACGCCGGTGATGTTGGCGATGGTCGCGGTCGGCGCGATGGCCATGATGTTGGAGTTACGAATACCTTTCTGTACACGGGCGCGCACCGGTGCCCAGTCCAGGGTTTCGTTCAGGTCGACATCGATGTACTTCTGGCCACGGGACTCGATCAGGATCTGTTGCGAATCCAGCGGCAGGATGCCTTTGGACCACAGCGAACCCTGGAACGTCTCGTAGGCGCCACGCTCGTCGGCCAGGTCGCAGGAAGCCTGGATCGCGTAGAAGCTCACCGCTTCCATGGACTTGTCGGCGAAGTCGACAGCGGCATCGGAACCGTAAGGGATGTGCTGCAGGTACAGCGCGTCCTGGAAGCCCATGATCCCCAGGCCGACCGGACGGTGCTTGAAGTTGGAGTTCTTCGCCTGCGGTACCGAGTAGTAGTTGATGTCGATCACGTTATCGAGCATGCGCACCGCGGTGTTCACGGTGCGTTGCAGCTTGGCGGTGTCCAGCTTGCCGTCGACGATGTGGTTCGGCAGGTTGATCGAGCCCAGGTTGCAAACGGCGATCTCGTCCTTGTTGGTGTTCAAGGTGATCTCGGTGCACAGGTTCGAGCTGTGGACCACGCCCACGTGCTGCTGCGGGCTGCGCAGGTTGCACGGGTCCTTGAAGGTCAGCCAAGGGTGGCCGGTTTCGAACAGCATGGACAGCATCTTGCGCCACAGGTCTTTGGCCTGGATAGTCTTGAACAGCTTGATCTTGCCGTACTCGCACAGGGCTTCGTAGTACTCGTAGCGCTCTTCGAAGGCCTTGCCGGTCAGATCGTGCAGGTCCGGCACTTCCGATGGCGAGAACAGGGTCCACTTGCCGTCGTCGAAGACGCGCTTCATGAACAGGTCAGGGATCCAGTTGGCGGTGTTCATGTCGTGGGTACGACGACGATCGTCACCGGTGTTCTTGCGCAGCTCGATGAACTCTTCGATGTCCATGTGCCAGGTTTCCAGGTAGGCACACACAGCGCCTTTGCGCTTGCCACCCTGGTTCACGGCTACCGCGGTGTCGTTCACCACTTTCAGGAACGGCACGACGCCCTGGGACTTGCCGTTGGTGCCCTTGATGTAGGAGCCCAGCGCACGCACTGGAGTCCAGTCGTTGCCCAGGCCACCGGCGAATTTCGACAGCATGGCGTTGTCGTGGATGGCGCCATAGATGCCCGACAGGTCGTCCGGCACGGTGGTCAGGTAGCAGCTCGACAGCTGTGGACGCAGGGTGCCGGCATTGAACAGGGTCGGAGTCGAAGCCATGTAGTCGAAGGACGACAGCAGGTTGTAGAACTCGATGGCACGGTCTTCGCGTTGTTTTTCTTCGATCGCCAGGCCCATGGCCACGCGCATGAAGAAGATCTGCGGCAGTTCGAAACGCACGCCGTCCTTGTGGATGAAGTAACGGTCGTACAGGGTCTGCAGGCCCAGGTAGGTGAACTGCTGGTCGCGCTCGTGGTTGATCGCCTTGCCGAGTTTTTCCAGGTCGAAGTCGGCCAGCACAGGGTTCAGCAGTTCGAACTCGATACCTTTGGCGACGTAGGCCGGCAGTGCCTTGGCGTACAGGTCGGCCATCTCGTGGTGAGTGGCGCTCTCGGCCACTTCCAGGAAGCTCAGGCCTTCGGCGCGCAGGGTGTCCATCAGCAGGCGGGCGGTCACGAACGAGTAGTTCGGCTCACGCTCTACCAGGGTGCGCGCGGTCATCACCAGGGCGGTGTTGACGTCCTTGAGCGCTACGCCGTCGTAGAGGTTCTTCAGGGTTTCGCGCTGGATCAGGTCGCCGTCGACTTCTTCCAGGCCTTCGCAGGCCTCGGTGACGATGGTGTTCAGGCGGCCCATGTCCAGAGGCGCGAAGCTGCCGTCGGCGCGGGTGATGCGGATCGACGGGTGAGCCTGTACCGGCTCTTCGCTTGGCGTGCGGGTGGCGCGCTCCTTGGCGCGCGAGTCACGGTAGATCACGTAGTCGCGGGCAACTTTCTGCTCGCCGGCGCGCATCAGGGCCAGTTCGACCTGGTCCTGGATCTCTTCGATATGGATGGTGCCGCCCGAAGGCATGCGACGCTTGAAGGTGGCGGTGACCTGCTCGGTCAGGCGAGCGACGGTGTCGTGGATTCGCGACGAAGCGGCAGCGGTGCCGCCTTCAACTGCGAGAAACGCTTTGGTGATGGCGACGGTGATTTTGTCATCGGTGTAAGGAACGACAGTGCCGTTACGCTTGATCACTCGCAGTTGGCCAGGCGCGGTGGCAGACAGATCCAGATTGGAATCGGCAGCCTGCGGCGCTTTGGCCTGCGGGTTCTCGCGAGTTGTGTCGGTTTGCATGGGTGTCTCCACGTTCTCTATGTTTGTTTGGGCACCCTTTGGGTGCCCACCGTTCCGTCCTGAAGCACTACAACCGGCGCACGCCGGGCATAACGACTTCGGGACAGTTCAGGAAGGGGGGCTGTTGGCGCCGCTTCCATGCCGAAGTCATAGGTCGCGAGCCAGTGGCTCGTGACCGTATTCCTGGTGGGTGACAGTCATGTACTGCAACACCCGTACCGTTTTCCTCGCCGTGGGCTGGAAAACCGCAGCCATCCGCACGCGCGGTTTGGCTTCTGAAAATCCGATTGGTTCCACCAAACGAGTGCAAGAAAAGCGCTTGAGTTTCTTGTCTGATTTGTGTTTGGTTTTTGGCCTGAAACCCTAGATGTAGGGTTTTTTTGCGGCCGAGCTACAAGATAATGCGTTTTTGGGGGTGATTGCAACGTACAGCCTGTGGATAAGGTTGTGCGTAAATTGTGTATGAAGCAGGTAAACCTCACGCAGGCCGCAGCAGGGCTGGATCCTACCGTTTGTCACTGTTTTTTACCCTGCAAAACTGCCTGGGGCGGATTTTTGCGGGCGCGAACCCTATCACAAAAAAACGCCTTTACCGAGCGCATTCAGCGCCTTGTGTTCACGGCCTTCGCCGTTGCTACAATCGGGCCTTCCAGACATTGTTTTATCCATCTCACATTACAAAAAGACGGGCGGATTCTTCCGGAGCCCGAATCTGGCAAGCAGAGGTCACCGTGGAGCAAGAAGCGTGGCAGATATTGATCGTCGAGGACGATCAGCGACTGGCCGAGTTGACCTGTGAATATCTGCAGAGCAATGGATTGCGTGTCGCCATCGAAGGCAATGGCGCCTTGGCCGCGGCGCGGATCATTGCCGAACAACCCGATCTGGTGATCCTCGACCTGATGCTGCCCGGCGAGGATGGCCTGAGCATTTGCCGCAAGGTCCGCGATCGCTACGACGGGTCGATCCTGATGCTGACCGCGCGCACCGACGACATGGACCAGATACTGGGGCTGGACACTGGTGCCGACGATTACGTGTGCAAGCCGGTCCGTCCGCGCCTGTTGCTGGCCAGG
Source organism: Pseudomonas sp. LAMO17WK12:I10 (assembly GCF_900215185.1). Taxonomy (NCBI): domain Bacteria; kingdom Pseudomonadati; phylum Pseudomonadota; class Gammaproteobacteria; order Pseudomonadales; family Pseudomonadaceae; genus Pseudomonas; species Pseudomonas sp. LAMO17WK12:I10. The sequence continues at coordinate 212,554 of NZ_OBDX01000004.1, forward strand.
ATCCAGGCCCTGCTGCGGCGCAGCGAACCGGTGGAAAGCAGCGTGCCGGAGAAATCCCGGCGCCTGCAATTCGGTCCGCTGGTGGTGGACAGCGCCTTGCGCGAGGCCTGGCTGCACGATGCCGGGATCGAGTTGACCAGCGCCGAGTTCGACCTGCTCTGGCTGCTGGTGGCCAACGCCGGGCGCATTCTGTCCCGCGAGGAAATCTTCACCGCCCTGCGCGGCATCGGCTATGACGGCCAGGACCGCTCCATCGATGTGCGCATTTCGCGGATCCGCCCGAAAATCGGCGACGACCCGGAACACCCGCGGTTGATCAAGACCATCCGCAGCAAGGGTTATCTGTTCGTCCCCGAAGCCGCTGCCGACCTGTCGCCGTGAACTCCATATTCCTGCGCATCTACGGCGGCATGTGCGCCGCGCTGATTCTGGTGGCGCTGTTGGGCGTACTGGCGCTGCACCTGCTCAACCAGGTGCGTAGCGAGCAATACCGCGAGCGCCTGGCCCACGGCACGTTCTCGCTGATGGCCGACAACCTGCAACCCATGAGCGCAATCGAGCGCCGCCGCGCCCTGGCGGTGTGGGAGCGCTTGTTGGGCATCCCGCTGACCCTGCAGACCTTCACCCAGACCGGCCTCGACCTCGGGCAGCGCAACCGCGTTTTGCGCGGCCAGGCCCTGGTGGAGCAGACCGGGCCTTACGCGGCACGGGTCTACCGCCTGGTCAGCGAACCTGAGCAATTGTTGCTGACCGGTGAAGTGCAGCAGATCAGCGAACAACTGGCGCGGGCGACTATCTATCTGCTGGCCGACGAGTTGGTGCGCTTTCCGGTGGCCGAGCAGCCGGAACGCCTGGCGGCACTGAAAAAGAACAAAGGCTTTGGCTTCGACATGCACCTGGTCACCCAGGACGACGCGGACATGGACGAGGACCAGCGTCGCCGGGTGGCCGAGGGCGATACGGTGATGGCGCTGGGCAAGGGCGGCGATTCGATCCGTGTGTTCGCAGGGATGGTGGGCACGCCCTGGGTGCTGGAAATCGGCCCGCTGTACCAGATGAATCCCTACCCGCCGCAATGGCTGGTGTTGATCGCGGTGCTGGGCCTGAGCCTGATCGGCCTGATCGTCTATTTATTGGTACGCCAGCTGGAGCGGCGCTTGCGTGGCCTGGAATCGGCGGCCACGCGCATTGCCAAGGGCAGCCTGGAAGCCCGGGTGCCGGCCGGTGGCGCCGATTCCGTGGGCCGGTTGGCGGCGGCCTTCAATGGCATGGCCGAGCATTTGCAGCGCTTGCTGGCGATCCAGCGCGAGCTGGTGCGCGCGGTGTCCCATGAGTTGCGCACGCCGGTGGCGCGCCTGCGCTTTGGCCTGGAGATGATCGGCTCGGCGACCACCCCACAGGCCCGGGACAAGTACATGGAGGGCATGGACAACGATATCCAGGACCTCGACCGGCTGGTGGACGAAATGCTCACCTATGCGCGGCTGGAACAGGGTTCGCCGGCGCTGAACTTCCAGCGCATCGACCTGGACGCGCTGATCAACCAGGTGATTAGCGAGCTGGCGCCGTTGCGCGCGCAGGTCAAGGTACAGCGTGGTTCGTGCCTGTCCGCGGCGGATTGTGATGGCGCCTGGGTCGAGGCTGAGCCGCGCTACCTGCATCGGGCGTTGCAGAACTTGGTGAGCAACGCCATGCGCCACGCCGAGTCGCAGGTGCTGGTCAGTTACCAGGTGGGGCAGATGCGTTGCCGGGTCGATGTCGAGGACGATGGTCCGGGGGTTCCGGAAAGCGCCTGGGAGCGGATCTTCACCCCGTTCCTGCGCCTGGATGACAGCCGTACCCGCGCTTCGGGTGGGCACGGCCTGGGGTTGTCGATCGTGCGGCGGATCATTCACTGGCACGACGGCCGGGCGTTGATCAGCAGGAGCAAGACCCTCGGCGGCGCCTGCTTCAGCCTGAGCTGGCCACGGCATCAGGATAAAGGTTGAGGGCTTGCGCTCAGGTTCGTCCGGGCATCAAGCCCGGATGCTGACCAGGCTCAGCAGTTGCCCGTCCTGCAGGGCGAATTGCGCATCCAGTTCACTGCCATTGCGCCATTCGCTGGACAGGTCCGTCAGCAGGCGCAGGCGGACCTGGCCGCTGGCCGTCCACTCCAGCACTTCGGCGTGTTCGAAATAGAAGCGTTGCTGGACGATCGGGTACAGCGCCTTGAACAGGCTTTCCTTCACCGAAAAGGTCAGGGTGACCCAGAGCGCCAGTTGTTCCCGCGGGGCGGCGGCCATGCGCTGCATTTCGGCCGGGATGAGGATTTCCCCCGCCAGGCGTTCCGCCCGTTCGCTGTTGAGCAGGTTCTCCAGGTCCATGCCCAGCCCCCGCCAATGCTCCTTGCGCGCGACAATCGCCGCGGCACGCCCGGTGCTGTGGGTGATCGAGCCGCTGATGTGCGTCGGCCAGACCGGCGCCCGGTCCTCGCCGATCGGCGGAATGCAGTCCAGGCCGTCCAGGCGTTGCAGGGCGGCGCGGGCGCAGAAGCGACCGGCGAGAAACTCGGCCTGCCGTTTCGCCACCGAACGTTGAATGCTCGCGGGCGGCTCGATGGCGCTGAGCTGGAAGTCGTTGCTGGCCAGGCGCGAGGCATCGAAATGCGTGCCGAGCAGGACGACGTCCGGCAGGGCGTCGGGCAGCGGCCACTGGTCGTCGAGTGGGGTGCAGCAGGCGGGGAGGGTGGGGATGAGATTCATGCCAGGCATTTTGCCGGGTTGTAAGGCTGGAGGGTAGCCTGGCAAGCACTGGCCTCGATGCCGCCGCCCCGGGAATTGAGGCCTCGGGGCGGTCGACGCGGGGTCAGCCGAACAGCTTCTTGAAGAACGCCTGCATATCCGCCCATGAGCGTTCATCGGCGGCCTTGCTGTAGCCGATGTCCAGCCCGCCATGTTCGCTATGGCTCATGCGGTCGGCATCCGGATTGCTGAAGCTGTGCTTGGCGCCCTCGAGGTTGACGAACCGGTAGTCGGCGCCGGCCTTGTCCATTTCTGCCTTGAAGGCGCTGACGTTATCGGCGGTGACCATGCTGTCGAGGGCGCCGTGCTCCACCAGGATTTTCGCCTTGACGCTGCCAGGAGTGGCCGGGGTGCTGGTGACCAGGGCGCCATGGAAACTCACCACGCCGAGCAGGGGCAGGCCCTGGCGCGCCGCGTCCAGCACCACCTTGCCGCCGAAGCAGTAGCCGATCGCGGCCAGCTTGGCCGGGTCGGTCTGTGGTTGTTTTTTCAGCAGGTCGAGCCCGGCCTTGAAGCGCGCGCTGGCGGCGGCATTGTCTTTCGAGGCGGCCTGCATGAAGGCCATGGCGTCTTTCGGGTGCTCGGTGTTCTTGCCGTCGCCGTACATATCGATGGCCAGGGCGCTGTAGCCCAAGGCCGCGAGATCCCGGGCCCGGCGTTTGGCGTAGTCGTTCAGGCCCCACCACTCATGCACCACCACGACGCCGGGACGAGGCCCTTGCAGGCTGTCGTCATAGGCGTAGTAGCCGATGAGCCGGGTACCGTCGGGGCTCTGGTAGGGGATTTCCTGGGTCTTGATGGCTGCCTGGCTCAAGCCGCAGAAAGCCAACAACAAGCAAGCGAAAAGCGCGCGCATGGTCCGTTCTCCTTTTAAAAGACTGCCAGACAGCCTAGTCGATTTGATTCAGCCGAGGTTCAGAGTGTGTTCAGGGGGAGTTCAGGGCGGGGTCGGTAGTCTGGCTCCCGTACCCAAAAACACATAGCGAATGAGGAAACACCCCATGACTACTTTCAAGAAGATGATCCTGGCCTTCACTGTTCTCGGCGCCAGCGCTGTCGTCCAGGCCGCCGACAGCAACTTCGCCAGCCTTACCTATGGCCAGACCAGCGACAAGGTCAAGAAGTCCAGCCTGCTCAACAGCAACCTGAACAACCCGAACGCCGACGGTGTGATCGGCAAGGACAACACCTGGGGCGTGCGCCTGGGTCAGCAGAATGACCAGCACCGCTACTACGCTACCTACGACAATGTCTCCGGCTCGCACAATGGCATTAAACTGCGCCAGGAAAACCTGCTCGGCAGCTACGATGTGTTCCTGCCGGTGACCAGCAGCACCAAGCTGTTCGGCGGCGGTACCGCGGGCCTGACCAAGCTGACCCAGGATTCCCCAGGCTTCAGCCGCGACAGCGATATCGGTTATGCCGTCGGCGTGCAGGCCGGTGTCCTGCAGCAGGTTTCACAGAACACCTCGGTCGAACTGGGTTACCGTTACCTGCGCAGCAATGCCAGCACCGAGATGAGCGAGCGCAGCGGCAGCAAGCAGGGTTCGCTGAGCCTGACCAGCAGTGCCCAGACATACCTGTCGGCCAACTACGCTTTCTAAAATATTGTCCTGGTTCTGACCGCGCCGGATCTGCCAAGGCAGGATCCGGCGTTGCCATATATACGATCAGGGCGCCTGAGCGCCCTTGGAGATGTCGAATTTTGCCTGGGAGAGCTGCATGAAACTGCTCGTCGTTGAAGATGAGGCGCTGCTGCGCCATCACTTGCAAACCCGCCTCACGGACAGCGGCCATGTGGTCGAGTCTGTGGCCAATGCCGAGGAGGCGCTGTATCAGACCGAGCAGTTCAACCATGATCTGGCGGTGATCGACCTGGGCCTGCCGGGCATGGGTGGGCTGGACCTGATCCGCCAGCTGCGCTCGCGGGGCAAGGCGTTTCCAATCCTGATCCTGACGGCTCGCGGCAACTGGCAGGACAAGGTCGAAGGGCTGGCCGCCGGTGCCGACGACTATGTGGTCAAGCCCTTCCAGTTCGAGGAGCTGGACGCGCGCCTGAATGCGCTGCTGCGCCGCTCCAGCGGGTTCACCCAGTCGACCATCATCGCTGGTCCGCTGCTGCTCGACCTGAATCGCAAGCAGGCCTCGCTCGACGAACAACCGCTGGCGCTGACCGCCTACGAATACCGGATTCTCGAGTACCTCATGCGCCACCATCAGCAGGTGGTGGCCAAGGACCGCTTGATGGAACAGCTGTACCCGGACGATGACGAGCGCGATCCGAACGTGATCGAGGTGCTGGTCGGCCGCCTGCGGCGCAAGCTGGAAGGCCCTTCGGGCTTCAAGCCCATCGATACCGTGCGTGGCCTGGGTTATCTGTTCAACGAGCGCTGCCGATGATTCGATCGTTACGCCTGCGCCTGATGCTGGCGGCCACGACGCTGGCGGTGCTGTTCATGCTGGCGTTGTTGCCGGCCATGCAAGGCGCGTTCAGCCTGGCGCTGCAGGATTCCATCGAGCAGCGCCTGGCCTCCGATGTGACCACGCTGATCTCGGCGGCCCGGGTCGAGAACAATCACCTGCAAATGCCGGCGCAACTGCCGGACGAGCGTTTCAACCTGACCGACAGCCGTCTGCTGGGCTACATCTATGACCGGGAGGGGCGGCTGGTCTGGCGCTCCAAGGCGACCCAGGAAGAGAACATCAACTACAAGCCGCGTTATGACGGCCGCGGCAATGAGTTCGCGCGAATCCGCGAAGCCAACGGCCAGGAGTTTTTTGTCTACGACGTCGAGGTCAAGCTGCTCGGCGGTAAGAGCGCGGCGTTCAGCATCGTCGCCTTGCAGCCGGTGCGTGAGTACCAGCTGACCCTGGAAGGGGTGCGGGAAAACCTCTACCTCGGTTTCGGCGCCGCGTTGCTGGTGCTCCTGGCGCTGCTCTGGCTCGGCCTGACCTGGGGCCTGCAAGCCTTGCGCCGGCTGAGCCAGGAACTGGACGAAATCGAAAGCGGCACCCGGCAAAGCCTCAGCGAAGAACATCCGCGCGAACTGTTGCGCCTGACCGGCTCGTTGAACCGCTTGCTGCACAGCGAGCGCGAGCAACGCAGCCGTTATCGCGATTCCCTGGATGACCTGGCCCACAGCCTGAAGACCCCGCTGACGGTATTGCAAGGGGTCAGCGAGGACATGGCCCTGCGTCCTCAAGACCGCGAACAGGCCTGGGTGCTGCAGACCCAGATCGAACGCATGAGCCAACAGATCAGCTACCAGCTGCAGCGTGCTAGCCTGCGCAAGAGCGGCCTGGTGCGCCACCAGGTGCGTTTGCGTCCGGTGTTGAAAAGCCTGTGCGACACCCTGGACAAGGTCTATCGCGACAAACAGGTGCGGGTCTCGTTCGACTTGCCGGAGCGCTGCTATGTGCCGATCGAGCATGGCGCCTTGCTCGAATTGCTGGGCAACCTGCTGGAGAACGCCTACCGCCTGTGCCTGAGCGAGGTGCGCATCAGTGTCCGCCAAGACCTCCACGGCGCGCAGTTGTGTGTCGAGGACGACGGGCCGGGCGTGCCGCCAGACCAGCGGGCGCGGATTCTCCAGCGCGGCGAACGGCTGGATCGCCAGCATCCGGGGCAGGGGATCGGCCTGGCGGTGGTCAAGGACATCATCGACAGCTACGGCGCGCAACTGACCCTTGGCGATTCCACCCTGGGCGGGGCGGCGTTCCGCATTCACTTCCCGGTAATTTGATCGGCGCGCTCAGGTTTCCTGGGCGCGGTAGGCGCCCGGGGTCAGCCCGGTCCACTTCTTGAACGCGCGGTGAAAGGCCGATGGCTCGGAAAAGCCGGTCTGCTCGGCGATCTGTTGCAACGACAGGTCGGCCCGACGCAGATGGTAGATGGCGATATCGCGCCGCAACTGATCCTTCAATTCCTGAAAGCTCGTGCCTTCTTCGCGCAAGTGCCGGCGCAGGGTCTGTGGGCTGATGTGCAGGTGCTGGGCGATGCTTTCCAGGTCCGGCCAATGGTTGCTGTCGCGGCTGAGCAGGCGGCGTAGCTGGCTGCTCAGGCTGTCGCCGTCGTCCGGGCGGGCCAGCAGGTCGGCGGGGGAGCGTTCAAGGAAGTGCTTGAGGGTTCGTTCGTCCTGCAGCAGCGGCATGCTCAGGTAGCGACTATGGAATAGCAGGCTGCTGCAGTCGCGGGAAAACACCAGGGGGCAGGGGAACAGCAGGTCGTATTCGTTGCCGTGCTCGGGTTTCGGGTAGCTGAAACAGGCCTGCTCGAGGCGGATGCGCTGGCCGATCAACCAACTGCCGAGGCGATGCCAGATCACCAGCAGGCTCTCGCTGAGGAAGTGGTCCGGGTCCCACAGCGCGGCGTCATCCAGGCTCAGGCGGGTCATGTCCCCTTCGCGCGTCAGGCTCAGCCGCGGTGCCTGGGGGAACAGGCTATAGAACAGCAGGCCGCGCTGCAGGGCCTTCTCCAGGTTGCTGCAGTGGATCAGGGCGTGGCACATCATGGCGAAGGTGCCGCGCTTGCTCGGGCCGTCGCCAAACCCCAGGTACTCGTCGTCCAGGACTTGCCAGAGCTGTTGCAGCAGGCTGGCGAACTGCTCGGGGGCGATACGGGCCTTGGGTTCGTTGAGCAGTTCGAGGCTGATGCCCAGGGTCTGCAGCAACTCCGAACAGTCGTAGCCCCGCCGACGCGCCCCGCCCAGGGCGGCGCGGGCGAAATGACTGGCGATGGTGCGTTCGCGCATGAAGGTTGATCCGTCCATTAAGTGGCGGATGTTAACAGCCGACAACGACTGGGCAAGGCGGATATCCGCCAAATTGTAGGACGAGCGTCGGGCGATGGGCGGAAATCCGCCACTTCATGTAGGGGCAGGGAGAGCGAGGGCGAGCGCAAACCCTGATGTCCAAAGGCCTTCAGGGTTTTTCGACAAGCTGGCACGGGCTTTGCGATAGCGAGCAAGGAGAAGGGAGCAGCGAAAGGTGTTCCCCGCCGCTCTACACAACAAATCCCTCCAGTGCAGGAGGGTTCGCACTTTAGGCGTCGTGTGCATCGATGGATGGTGTGCAACGGTGCTCTTGAGGAACTTTGCAATGACGACTCGTCAGCCACTGTACAAATCCCTGTATTTCCAGGTGATCGTTGCCATCGCCATCGGCATCCTGCTCGGTCACTTCTACCCGCAGACCGGTGTGGCCCTCAAGCCGCTGGGTGACGGGTTCATCAAACTGATCAAGATGGTCATCGCGCCCATCATCTTCTGTACGGTCGTCAGCGGTATCGCGGGCATGCAGAACATGAAATCGGTGGGCAAGACCGGTGGCTACGCGCTGCTGTACTTCGAAATCGTTTCGACCATCGCCCTGCTGATCGGCCTGGTCGTGGTCAACGTGGTGCAACCGGGCAACGGCATGCACATCGACGTGTCCACCCTGGATGCCTCGAAAGTGGCGGCCTACGTCACCGCCGGCAAGGACCAGAGCATCGTCGGCTTCATCCTCAACGTCATTCCGAACACCATCGTCGGCGCCTTCGCCAACGGCGACATCCTGCAAGTGCTGATGTTCTCGGTGATCTTCGGTTTCGCCCTGCACCGCCTGGGTGCCTACGGCAAGCCGGTGCTGGACTTCATCGACCGTTTCGCCCACGTGATGTTCAACATCATCAACATGATCATGAAGCTCGCGCCGATCGGTGCGCTGGGTGCCATGGCCTTCACCATCGGCGCCTACGGCGTGGGTTCGCTGGTGCAACTGGGCCAGCTGATGATCTGCTTCTACATCACCTGCGTGCTGTTCGTGCTGGTGGTGCTGGGCGCCATCTGCCGTGCCCACGGTTTCAGCGTGCTGAAGCTGATCCGCTACATCCGTGAAGAGCTGCTGATCGTGCTGGGTACTTCCTCGTCTGAATCGGCCCTGCCACGCATGCTGATCAAGATGGAACGTCTGGGCGCGAAGAAGTCGGTAGTGGGCCTGGTGATCCCGACCGGTTATTCCTTCAACCTCGACGGTACTTCGATCTACCTGACCATGGCGGCCGTGTTCATCGCCCAGGCGACCGACACCCACATGGACATCACTCACCAGATCACCCTGCTGCTGGTGCTGCTGCTGTCCTCCAAAGGCGCCGCGGGCGTGACCGGTAGCGGCTTCATCGTGCTGGCGGCGACCCTGTCGGCCGTGGGGCACCTGCCGGTGGCCGGCCTGGCGCTGATCCTGGGTATCGACCGCTTCATGTCCGAAGCCCGCGCGCTGACCAACCTGGTGGGTAACGCGGTAGCCACCGTAGTGGTCGCCAAGTGGGTCAAGGAGCTGGACGAAGACAAGTTGCAGGCCGAGCTGGCTTCCGGTGGTCGTGCTATCAGCGACACCCGCGAAGAAGATGACCTGGGCGTTGCCGAAGGCCCAACCCCGACGTCCGTGAAGTAACTTCACCGCGTCGATGAAAAACCCGCTGCGGCGGGTTTTTTCATGCCCGGGGTTTGAGCGCAACGGTCAGCCCGGGTGGCGCTTGTGGTGATTGCCGGGCCTCGAGACGCTGCCTACTCTGTGGGCAGTCAATCGGCAAGGGAGGGTGCTCATGCAAGGGCCACTGGCGTCACTCAAGGTACTGGATTTCTCCACGCTGCTGCCGGGGCCGTTCGCCTCCTTGCTGCTGGCGGACATGGGCGCCGAGGTGCTGCGCATCGAGTCGCCGACCCGCATGGACCTGCTGCGGGTGCTGCCGCCCCACGATCAGGGTGTCTCCGCCAGCCATGCCTACCTCAATCGCAATAAACGCAGCCTGGCGCTGGACCTCAAGCAGCCCGAGGCGCTGGAGGTGATCCGCCAACTGGTGCTGGAGTACGACATCGTCCTGGAGCAGTTCCGCCCCGGGGTGATGGAGCGCCTGGGGCTGGGCTACGAGGCGCTGAAGGCGCTCAACCCGAAGCTGATCTATGTCTCGATCACCGGTTACGGCCAGACCGGCCCGTACCGGGACCGCGCCGGCCATGACATCAATTACCTGGCCCTGGCTGGCCTGGCCAGCTACACCGGGCGCAAGGACAGCGGGCCGCTGCCCCTGGGCATCCAGGCGGCGGATATCGCCGGCGGTTCGCTGCATGGGGTCATCGGCCTGCTCGCGGCGGTGATTGCCCGCCAGCACAGCGGCCTGGGGCAGCACCTAGACGTGAGCATGACCGATTGCGTGTTCAGCCTGAACGCCATGGCCGGAGCCGGCTACCTGGCGTGCGGGATCGAACCCGCGGCGGAGCAGCAGGTGCTCAATGGCGGCAGCTTCTATGACTATTACCGCAGTCGGGATGGTCGCTGGCTGTCGGTGGGCAGCCTGGAGCCGCCGTTCATGCAGGCGCTGTGCAAGGCCCTGGGGCGTCCGGAACTGGCGGCCCAGGGGCTGTCACCGCAGCCGGAACAACAGCAGGCGCTCAAGCAGGCCTTGCAGGTCGAGTTCGAGAAGCACGATTTTGCCGAGCTCTGCGAGTTGTTTGCTGGGGTCGACGCCTGCGTCGAACCGGTGCTGGGCCTGGCGGAGGCGGTGGCGCATCCGCAGTTGCAGGCACGACAACTGGTCAGCCAGGTGCCGCGTGGCGATGGCAGCTACCAGGCGCAGATGGCCTGTCCGCTGAAGTTTTCCCAGGGGCTGCCGGAGCCGCGGCATATCGGGGCGGAACTGGGCGCCCATAGCGACCAGGTGCTGGCCGAGCTGGGTTACAGCGCGCAGCGCATCGCTGAGCTACGCCAGGGCCGGGTCATCCTGTAGGACGCCAGGGCCGGGTTCACTCCACCCGCATCTCGCCGCTGAATACCAGGGTGTGCCGGCAACGCCGGCACAGATAACGCCGGCCCTGGGCGACCAGGCGATGGCGCTGGGCGGAAAACGGGAAGTCGTTGTCGCAGGGGCAGCGGTAGATGTAGCGGGTCACGCTGCGGCGCTGGATCTCGTAGGTGTGGCAGCGATTGGGCGGCAGTTCGTACACGCCGCGCATGATCAGTTGCCATTCTTCGCCGTGGGGCTGAATGCGCTCGCCGAACAGTTGGTGGGCGATCAGGTGCGCGACTTCATGGGCCACGGTCTGTTTGAGGAAGTCTTCGGTGTTTTCCCGGTACAGCTGCGGGTTGAAGCGCAGCAGGTTCTCGTGCAGGTGGGCGACACCGGCTTTCTGGCCGAGCAACTTGAGGCTGACCACCGGGCGTTTGAAAGGTCGTTTGAAAAAGGATTCAGCGAGTTGGAAACAGTCTTCGACGCGGGTATTGAGTTGCTCGGGCATGCTTAACGGCTCTCCAGAGCGGATGAGTATGCCGCAAAGCCGATGCATTCCGAATCGTCCAGGCGCCGAATGGTCGTTGCGCAGATTAGAAGGCCGCCTTGCGGCGGCCTGTGTTGGCAGATTGTGTTGGTTTTTTGAGCGACGTCAGTTGGTGTAAACGGGGCCGACGCCAAGACCCCAGACGATCACGGTGAACGCCATGATCGCGACCAGCACCACCAGCCCAACGGCCAGTACGGAGCTTGAGAACAGGAAACCTTCGTCCGAGGGAATGTTCATGAAGGTCGGCAACCCGACATACAGCAGGTAGACGGTGTAGCAGATGGCGGCCGTGCCGACGATCATGCCGAGCCACATGTGCGGATACAGCGCCGCCAGGCCGCCGATGAACAGGGGCGTCGCGGTATAGGTGGCGAACGCGATGCAGCGCGCCAGGCTCGGGCTGGCGTCGTAGGTGCGGGCCATCCAGTGGACGAAGGCGCCCATGACCGCGACCCCGCCCAGCATCGCCAGGTACGACATGATGGTCATCCACAGCGCGCTTTCCATGGTCAGCATGACCGGTGCTCGATTGCCGATGACCCAACCGACCTGGGTGGTGCCGATAAACGCCGAAATCGCCGGAATCGCCGCGAGAATCAGCGTGTGGGTGAGGTACATGTGGCTGATGCTTTCCTCTTCGTCGCCACGTATTTCTCGCCATTCCTGATCGGGGTGGGTGAAGAGTCCCACGACATGATGAATCATAGTCAGTCACTCCTTTGTTATTGCCATCGCCCCCCAACGGAGCGCCTACGGGCCAGCGGCCAAGTAAGTAAAGGTCTGAATACGTGTGCGACCTTATGTCGCAGTATAGAAAGGACTGACTTGCAAAGGTCATGGGCGTTAGAGCAAATCGCGCTGTCGGCGCGGCTGGTAATCGCATTCGGCGATTTGATCGGTCGGCTGGCGCCCAGCGCTTCGCCCGCGCGCGGTTTTTGCGTAAAATGACCGGCTTTTCGTCACACACTGCGGATTTCAAGCGCCATGGGCACTCTTACGGTCAACCAGAACAAACTGCAGAAACGCTTGCGCCGCCAGGCCGGGGAAGCGGTCGCCGACTTCAACATGATCGAAGACGGCGACAAGGTCATGGTCTGCCTGTCCGGCGGCAAGGACAGCTACACCATGCTCGACGTGCTGATGCACCTGCAGAAGGTTGCACCGATCAAGTTCGACATCGTCGCCGTGAACATGGACCAGAAGCAGCCCGGGTTCCCCGAGCACGTATTGCCGGCCTACCTCGAGACACTGGGTGTGGAATACCACATCGTCGAGAAGGACACCTATTCGGTGGTCAAGGAACTGATACCGGAAGGCAAGACCACCTGTTCGCTGTGCTCGCGCCTGCGTCGCGGCACCCTGTACACCTTCGCCGACGAGATCGGCGCGACCAAGATGGCCCTGGGTCACCACCGGGACGACATCGTCGAGACCTTCTTCCTCAACATGTTCTACAACGGCTCGCTCAAGGCCATGCCGCCCAAGCTGCGGGCCGACGACGGGCGTAATGTGGTGATCCGTCCCCTGGCCTATTGCAGCGAGAAGGACATCCAGGCCTATTCCGACCTCAAGCAGTTCCCGATCATCCCGTGCAACCTCTGCGGCTCCCAGGAAAACCTGCAGCGCCAGGTGGTCAAGGAAATGCTCCAGGAATGGGAACGCAAGACCCCGGGCCGTACCGAAAGCATTTTCCGCGGCCTGCAGAACGTGGTGCCGTCGCAGCTGGCGGACCGCAACCTGTTCGACTTCACCAGCCTGAAGATCGATGAAACCGCGGCTTCGCGTTTCGTCAATGTGGTGAACCTCTGAGTCGTCTCGCGGCTCTGTATCGTGGAATCACGGCGCTCCTTCGAGCGCCGTTTCTTTATCGTCATTAGGAGAGGGCATGCGCGATTACAAGTGGCTGCACGAATACTGTCTGAACCGCTTCGGTTCGGCGGCCGAACTGGAAGCCCATTTGCCGGTGCCGAAAACCCCGGCGCAATTGCGCAAGATCAGCGATGACCGTTACCTCTCGACCCTGGCCCTGCGGGTATTCCGCGCCGGTTTGAAGCACAGCCTGGTGGACGCCAAATGGCCGGCCTTCGAAGAGGTGTTCTTTGGCTTCGACCCGGAAAAAGTGGTGCTGATGGGCGCCGAGCACCTTGAGCGACTGATGCAGGACACGCGGATCATTCGCCACCTGGGCAAGCTCAAGAGCGTGCCGCGCAACGCGCAGATGGTGCTCGACGTGGAAAAGGAGAAGGGCAGTTTCGGCGCCTTGATCGCCGACTGGCCGGTGACCGACATCGTCGGCCTGTGGAAGTACCTGGCCAAGCACGGTCACCAGTTGGGCGGCCTCTCGGCTCCGCGCTTTCTGCGGATGGTCGGCAAGGACACCTTCGTGCCGACCTATGACGTGGTGGCGGCGCTGAATGCGCAGCAGATCATCGACAAGGTGCCCCGCAGCCTCAAGGACCTGGCCACCGTGCAGGGCGCCTTCAACCAGTGGCACGCCGAAAGTGGCCGGCCGCTGTGCCAGATCTCGATGATGCTGGCGTATACGGTCAATCACTGATCGGGGCATGTTCCCTGGAGTACCGCGTCATCGTTCATCGCGAGCAAGCTTCGCTCCTACAGAAGTACTGGGTGCTCTGTAGGAGCGAGGCCTGCCCGCGATAGCGCGCCGTCAGGCGGCGCTGACCTGGCCTTCGCCCGCCAGCTTGCGGTTGAGCTGGAAGCGCCAGCGCACGTAGAGCAGGGCCGAGCAGAACACTGCCAGGCTGGCCAGCATCTCCAGGATGCCGAACAGCTGACGGTTCGGGTCGTAGGCAGCCAGCGCGCCCTTGATGAAATACAGGTTCACCACAAAGCACATCCAGGAATGCCCGCGGGCGCTGCCCACCAGCATGCCCGGCGCCATCAACAGCAGCGGCACCAGTTCGATCAGCAGGATCACCCAGGGCCGGGCGCCGTGCAGGTCGGCGACGAACAGGTAGTAGCCGCAGAGCAGGCCGACCAGGCCGAAAAAGCAGATCAGGCTCAGCACCCGGGTGATGCGTACGCGCGGCTCCAGCCATTCGATGGCCGGCAGGATCTTCGGCTTTTTAGCCACGGCTGCTCTCCAGTTGCAGGGCAGTCTTGGCCAGGCGCAGGCCCAGGGCGCGGCAGAGGGCGACCTCGTGCTCGTTCAGCGGGCTCTTGCCATCGGCGCCGGCATGGTGGCTGGCACCGTAAGGCGTGCCGCCGCCACGGGTTTCCAGCAGGGCCGACTCGCTGTAGGGCAGGCCGGTGATCAGCATGCCGTGGTGCAGCAGCGGCAGCATCATCGACAGCAGGGTGGTTTCCTGGCCGCCGTGCAGGCTGGCGGTGGAGGTGAACACCCCGGCCGGCTTGCCCACCAAGGCGCCGGTCAGCCACAGGTTGCTGGTGCCGTCGAGGAAGTACTTCAGCGGCGCGGCCATGTTGCCGAAACGGGTCGGGCTGCCCAGAGCCAGGCCGGAGCAGTGCTTCAGGTCGTCGAGGCTGGCGTACAGCGCGCCGTCTTCCGGGATGCTCGGGGCCACGGCCTCGCAGTCGGCGGATATCGCCGGCACGGTGCGCAGGCGCGCCTCCATGCCACCTTGTTCGATACCCCGGGCGATCTGCCGGGCCATCTCGTTGGTCGAGCCGTTGCGGCTGTAGTAGAGAACCAGGATGTACGGCGTACTCAAGGCAGGATCTCCAGCACGTTCTCCGGCGGCCGGCCGATGATGGCCTTGTCGCCGACTTCGAGAATCGGCCGTTCCATGAGTTTCGGGTGCGCGGCAATGGCGGCGATCAGCTGTGCTTCGCTCAGGCTGGCGTCGGCCAGGTTGAGGGTCTTGTACTCGTCTTCGCCGGTGCGCAGCAGCTGGCGGGCGCCGATCCCGAGCTTGCCCAGCAGGTTTTGCAGCTGGGCGGCATCGAGCGGGGTTTCCAGGTAGCGGACCACGGTTGGGGTCAGGCCGCGGGCTTCCAGCAGTTCCAGCGCACCGCGGGATTTCGAGCAGCGCGGGTTGTGATAAAGCGTCAGATCGGTCATGGGCGGGTCGCATCTTGCGTAAGGTGGCGGCTATTCTACCTGCGCGACGGGCAGTCCTGAACCTTGCGAGGCGATGGGTCGCACGAGAAAGCGGGTTTGACGGGTTTTTTTCAATACAAGGATCAAGGCATGGCAAGGCAACTGGCAGCGGCATTGGCGATCATCGGCACCTTGTTGCTGAGCGGCTGCGGTAACGATTACGGGGTCGATCAATATGGCCGGAAAGTCGCCGCCGAGCGCGTGGACAAGCAGTGGCTGGTGCTCAATTACTGGGCCGAATGGTGTGGGCCGTGCCGCACCGAGATTCCCGAGCTCAATGCATTGGCCGAAGGACTCAAGGGCCAGCCGGTGAGTGTGCTGGGGGTCAATTTCGATAACGTCCAGGGCGAAGAACTGAAGAGCGCCAGTGAAAAACTGGGGATCAAGTTCACCGTGCTGGCGCAGAACCCCGCGGAGATTTTCGACTTGCCACGCAGCGAAGGCTTGCCGGTGACCTACATCATCGATGACCAGGGCAAGGTGCGTGAGCAACTGATGGGCGAACAGACCGCGGCGGGCGTGATGGCGAAGCTGGAAGCCCTGCGCGGGCATTGATCTGTAGCCGCTGCCGCGGGCTGCGATCGGCCTGCAAGGCCGTTGCGATCTCGGGATCGCTGAAGGTCCTGCGGACCTTATCGCAGCCTGCGGCAGCGGCTACAAGAGGGGCGGTCAACCTTCCTCGAGCCACCAGCGCAACGGCTTGCCTTCGGCCGGCCAGAAGCGCACTTGCTCGATTGGGGAAATGTCCCAGCGCTGGACGGTTTCCAACGCTTGCAGGAAGCGTCGTTCCTGCTCCATCAGGGCTGGCGCGCACAGCTTGCGGGTGCTGCCGACCTTGCCGAAGCTGAGCTTGTCGCCGTCCAGGGTGTAGGGTGCGAACCAATGGTTGCAGCCACCGTTGCCGTAGGCGCGACCGTCTTCACCGAGGGTGATGGTCAGGTGGCTGTAGTCGATCAGCGGACGCTCGCCGATCCACTCCAGGATGTAGCTGCGATCCTGCTGCAGTTTCACCGGCTCCGCCGCGCAACCCAGCAGGCCGGCGCCGAACGCGGCGGTCAACGCCAGGCGTTTCATTGGGCGGCTCGCTGGCATTTCGGGCAGAGGTGTTTTTCCCCTTCGCTGATCCAGCCCAGCTCGGCGATCCGCGCGCTGGCCGCGGGCTTTTGCGCCTTGTTGCCCAGCTTGGCATCCACCGCGAACTCGAAGCTCAGCTCGGCCGCGCAGCTGTCGCAGTTGACCTGCCACTGATGGATCGCCAGCTCGCCGAATACCGGACCACGGGCCACGGCGACCCACTGGCCGACTGGGTTGATCAGGTGCCGCACGGTTTCCACCGTCAGGCGCATCGACAGGTCCTTGCTGCCCTTGAGGGTGACGATCAGCACGTCGTCGTTGCGGATGGAACCACCGTTGCCGGTGACCTGATAGCGGCCGGGCACCAGGGCGCGGCATTCGATCAGGGTGTGTTGCGGGTTCATCAGGCTGTAGCGGAAATCGTGTTCGACCATGGGTCCTCCAAATCTGGCGCGTATGCTAGCACGCACCCCGATATCTCAGGTTGCAGGCAGATGACCTTCGCTTACCGCCGGTCCGTCGGCTCAGCCTTCCACCTGGTTGCAGGGCGCGCCGGCGGCCCAGGCGGCGATGTTGTGCAAGGTGGTGTCGGCGATCGCCGCCAGGGCCTCGCGGGTGAGGAACGCCTGGTGGGCGGTGACAATCACGTTGGGGAAGGTCAGCAGCCGCGCCAGCACGTCGTCCTGTAGCGGCAGGTCGGAGCGGTCCTCGAAGAACAGCTGCGCCTCCTCTTCGTAGACATCCAGCCCCAGGTAGCCCAGCTGGCCGTTCTTCAGGGCCTCGATCAGCGCCGGGGTATCCACCAGGCCGCCGCGGCCGGTGTTGATCAGCATTGCGCCCGGTTGCATCCGGGCCAGGCTCTGGCGGTTGATCAGGTGTTTGCTGTCGGCGGTGAGCGGGCAGTGCAGGCTGACGATCTGCGCCTGGGCCAGCAGCTCCGGCAGGCTCAGGTAACGCGCGCCCAGGGCCTCGACTTGCGGGTTGGGGAAGGGATCGTGGGCCAGCAACTGGCAGCCGAAGCCGGCCATGATCCGGGCAAAGGTGGCGCCGATCTGCCCGGTGCCGACGATGCCGACGGTTTTTCCCACCAGGTCGAAGCCGGTCAGGCCGTGCAGGCTGAAGTCGCCTTCGCGGGTGCGGTTGTAGGCGCGGTGCAGGCGGCGGTTCAGCGCCAGGATCAGGGCCACGGCGTGCTCGGCCACGGCATGGGGAGAATAGGCCGGGACCCGGACCACGCTCAGGCCCAGGCGTTTGGCCGCGGCCAGGTCGACATGGTTGTAGCCGGCCGAGCGCAGCGCGATCAGGCGCGTGCCGCCGGCGGCCAGTTGCTCCAGCACCGGGGCGCTCAGGTCGTCGTTGATAAAAGCGCAGACCACCTCGTGGTGCTCCGCCAGGGCCGCGGTGTCCAGGCTCAGGCGCGCGGCCTGGAACTGTAGCTCGATGCCCGGCGGCTCGGCGCCGAGGAAGCTGTCGCGGTCATAGTTCTGGCTGCTGAAGAGAATCGTGCGCATGGCGTCGTCCTTGTGGGAGGTTGCCCCGAGCATGAACCTTCGGGGCAAACCTGTCGTTGCCCTGGGTCAGGCGTTGATGCGGGCCTCCGTGGCCAGGCGGTTGATGGCCCGTTCGAGTTCGTCGAGGGCGGCGAAGGCCTTGACGTCTTCCTGCTTGAGCAGGGTTTCGCTGCGCTGGCAGGCGGCGCGCAACTGCGGCACGCCACAGTAGCGGGTGGCCCCGTGCAGACGGTGGACCCGTTCGATCAGCGCATTGTGGTCGTTGGCGGCACGGGCGGCGCGAATCGCTTCACGATCGGCCTCCAGCGAGGCCAGGAGCATCGCCAGCATGTCGGCGGCCAGGTCCGCCTTGCCGGCGGCCAGGCGCAAACCTTCGTCGTGATCCAGCACTTGCAGCTCGAGGCCATTGCCGGACGGTTCGCCAGTGCGTTCCGGTCCCTGGTTGCGCAGGGCCAGACCGGTCCACTTCAGCACCACCTGAGCCAGTTGCCGCTCACTGATGGGCTTGGTCAGGTAGTCGTCCATGCCGCTTTGCAGCAGCGCGCGTTTTTCGTTGGCCATGGCGTGGGCGGTGAGGGCGATCACCGGCAGCGGCGTGCAGTTGCGTTCGCTCTCCCACTGGCGAATCGCCTCGGTGCTCTGGCGGCCGTCCATGCCGGGCATCTGCACGTCCATCATCACCAGGTCGAACGATTCGTTCTGCACCGCCTTGACCGCCGCATAGCCGCTGTCGACCGCGAGCACCTTGGCGCCCATGTCTTCGAGCAGGGTCTGCACCAGCAGCAGGTTGGCCGGGTTGTCATCGACACACAGCACCCGTGGCGGGCGACTGGCGATCGGTTCGCTCGGCTCGTTACGCACGACCTTGGGGTTGACCAGGTCGGCCAGGGCGCGCCGCAGTTTGCGGGTGCAGGCCGGTTTGGCCTGCAACTGGCTGTGAGGGTTGGGCACCGACAGATGGAAGAGCGTCTGTTCGGTGGTCGGGCACAGCACCAGTACTTTGCAGCCCAGGTGTTCGAGGTCCCAGATGTGCTGGTTGAGGCGTTCCGGCGGCATGTCATTGCTGGTGATGCCGAGCACCGCCAGATCGATCGCCTGTTCGGTCTGGTGCACTCCGGTCACGCCGTTGGTCAGGGCTTCCAGGGTATTGAACGGCGTCACTTCCAGGCCGCAGTCCTCGAGTTGATGCTGCAGGGCCTGGCGCGCCAGTTCATGGTTCTCCAGGACCGCGATCCGCCTGCCGAGCAGCGGCGGGGCGGGCAGGTCTTCGGCGTCGTCGCGGGTTTTCGGCAGGCGCAGGCTGATCCAGAACTCCGAACCTTCGCCGGGCGTGCTGTCGACGCCGATCTCGCCACCCATCTGTTCGATCAGGCGCTTGGAGATCACCAGCCCCAGGCCGGTACCGCCAGGCTGGCGCGACAACGAGTTGTCGGCCTGGCTGAAGGCCTGGAACAGGGCGCGCACGTCCTGGTTCGACAGGCCGATGCCGGTGTCCTGAATGCTGATGCGCAGTTGCACGCTGTCTTCGTGTTCTTCTTCGAGCATGGCGCGGGCGACGATGGTGCCTTCGCGGGTGAACTTGATGGCGTTGCTCACCAGGTTGGTGAGGATCTGCTTGAGGCGCAGCGGGTCGCCCACCAGCGACAGCGGGGTATCGCGATACACCAGGCTGACCAGTTCCAGCTGCTTGGCGTGGGCGGCCGGGGCGAGGATGGTCAGGGTGTCCTGCAACAGGTCGCGCAGGTTGAACGGAATACTGTCGAGCACCAGCTTGCCGGCTTCGATTTTCGAGAAGTCGAGAATTTCGTTGATGATTCCCAGCAGGCTGTCGGCGGACTTTTCGATGGTGCCCAGGTAATCCAGCTGGCGCGGGGTCAGTTCGCTTTTCTGCAACAGGTGGGTGAAACCGAGAATACCGTTGAGCGGCGTGCGGATTTCGTGACTCATGTTGGCCAGGAATTCCGACTTGATGCGGCTGGCCTCCAGGGCCTCCTTGCGCGCCAGATCCAGTTCGATGTTCTGGATCTCGATGGTTTCCAGGTTTTGCCGGACGTCCTCGGTGGCCTGGTCGATGCTGTGTTGCAATTCTTCCTGGGCGTTCTGCAGGGTGCCGGCCATGCGGTTGATGCCCGAGGCCAATTCGTCCAGCTCCTGGCTGCCGAGCAAGGGCAGGCGGGTTTCCAGGTTGCCGTCCTTGAGTTGGGTAACGGCATGTTTGATCTGGCTCAGCGGGTTGTTGATGGTGCGCCCCATGCGCAGCGCCAGCAGGCCGGTGCAGATCAGCCCGGCGATAATCAGCAGCAGGCTGGCGAACAGGCTGCGGTAGCCGCGCAACAGCATGCTGTTATGGGACAGCTCCAGCTCGACCCAGCCGAGCAGGCGGTCGGACTCGTCGGGAATCAGGTCGCCGGCCAGGTTGCGGTGGCGGCCGAACACCGGCAGCAGATAGCGGGTGGCGTCGCTGCCGGTGCGTTGCAGCATCTGGCTGCCGTTACCGGTCGGCGCCTGGTTGAGCATGCTCGGGCCGGCATGAGCCAGGGGCGTGCGGTCGGGCGCGAGGAAGGTCACCGCGCGCACGTCCTGCTGTTCCAGGGACTGGGTGGCGATGCGTTCCAGCAGGGCGGTGTTCTTGTGGGCCAGGGCCGGTGCCACCAGGGGCGCCAGTTGCTCGGCGATCATTTCGCCGCGTTGCAGAAGCTGGGTTTGCAGGTCCGACTGCTGCATCCAGGTGAAATAACCGCCCAGCACCAACGCCATCAGGCTGGTTGGCAGCAAGGTCAGTAACAGCACGCGGCCTTTGATCCCCAGTTTCTTAAGCACGCAACTCTCCTGCTACCACGCCGTTTTGAATGAACCCTGCGCACATCCGGTGCGCACCACCTGCGCAGTGTAGCCATTTGCTTTGCCGCAATCTTCGCAAAATTAACCGTCGAACCGCTCAGATGCCGCGGGTTAGCGAGCGCTTTGTCGACCGGTGTCGGTTGCCCGGCCGCGGACAATCTTGAATAATCGCCCAACTGAGAATTACTTGCAGAAGCTAATGAATCCCGTATCTGTCGGCCATCCCCGGATCCTGAGTATCGAAGACGACCTGGTGCTCGGTGCCTATGTGCACGAGCAATTGGGCCGTTGTGGGTTTGATGTCACCTGGTGCCAGAACGGCCAGGAAGGCCTGACGATGGCTCGCCAGCAACCTTTCGATGTGGTGCTGATGGACATCCTGCTGCCGGGGATGGACGGGCTGACGGTGCTCACCCATTTTCGCCAGAGCCATTCCACGCCGGTGCTGCTGATGTCGGCGCTGGGAGCCGAGGCCGATCGCATCAGCGGTTTTCGCTTGGGGGCCGACGATTATCTGCCCAAGCCCTTCAGCATGGCCGAGCTGCGGGTACGGATCGAAGCCATCCTGCGGCGCGTGGCCCTGGATCGCCGGCCGGCCCCGGCGCCGCTCAGGCAGGAAGCCCAGGGCCTGCGTTTCGACGACGAGCTGTGCGACGTGCATTACGGACAACAGTGGGCCGGGCTGACCCGCAGCGAATACCGCCTGCTGGAGACGCTCAACCGCAACGGCGACGAGGTCCTGAGCAAACCTTTCCTTTATCAGCATGTGCTGCAGCGCGGCTACGCGCCCCATGATCGCAGCCTGGACATGCACATCAGCCAGATCCGCCGCAAACTCAAGGCCGTCGGTTATGTCGCGCGGGAAGTGCGCACGGTCTGGGGCAAGGGCTATGTGCTGAGTGCCGTCGATGAAATGGCCTGAGCTGCCCGGCAGGTATTCGCTGTTCTGGAAGCTGGCCTGCCTATTGGTCGCGTTCTGCTTGCTGATGATCTGGCTGAGCTGGTCCTGGGGCCGCTACATGGAACAGAAGAACCTGTTCCTTTCCGACGAGGCCCGCGGCACGCTGACTGGCTACGCCGCCGAAGCCGAACGGGCCTGGAACCAGGGGCAGAGCGCCGGGGTCGATGCCTGGCTGCAGGGCATGGCCGAACGCGAGCGCCATTGGGTCGGGGTCATCGGCCGCGACCTGCAATCGCTGAGCAGCTATCCGCTGAGCGAAGCCGAGAGCCAGCACCTGACGTTCCTGCGCGGCCTGGATTGGCCGGTCAGCCGGCATACCCGTGGCTTGCCCTGGCTGAAGATTGCGTTTCCCAACGACCCGTCCGCCGGCAGCCTGGTGATCGAGTTGCCCCAGCGCTTCATGCCCGGGCGCTACCGGGTGTTCTGGCGGGTGCTGACCAATGGGGTGATTCCCGGCCTGTTCACCCTGCTGCTGTGTGTCGGGCTGTATCGACTGCTGGTGGTGCCGCTGAACCAGCTGCGCGAACAGGCCAACGCCTGGCGCGCCGATCAACTGAATGCACGGCTGTCGAGCCAGACCACCAGTCGCCAGGACGAGTTGGGCGAGCTGGGTCGGGCGTTCGACCAGATGTCCGAGCGCCTGCAGGGCACCGTGGCCTTGCAGCAACAATTGCTGCGCGATCTTTCCCATGAATTGCGCACGCCTTTGAGTCGCCTGCGGGTGGCCTGTGACGGCGAGCAGAGCCTGCCGGCACTGCGCGAGCGGCTGGCACGGGAGGTCGATGGCATGCAGCGGCTGGTGGACGACACCCTGCAACTGGCCTGGCTCGACACCGAGCGGGCGCCGCTGGCCGAGGAAGACATCCAGATCCAGGCCCTGTGGGAAATGCTCACGGAAAACGCCTGCTTCGAAAGCGCCTGGTCCGCCACGCAACTGCATTGTGCGCTGGACGCCTCGTGCTGGGTCCGGGGTAACCTCAATACCCTGGCCCAGGCCCTGGAAAATATCCTGCGCAATGCCATTCGTCATTCGCCCGCGGGCGGTCGTGTGCTGCTGGACGGCCAGCGCCAGGGCGAGCATTGGTTGCTGTGGCTGGAGGATGAAGGGCCTGGCGTGGCCGAAGCCGATCTGCAGCGGATCTTCGACCCCTTTACCCGCCTCGACGGCTCGCGCCCGGGCCATGGCGGTTTTGGCCTGGGGTTGAGTATTGCGCGCAACGCCGTGCAGCGTCAGGGCGGCCAGCTGTGGGCGGAAAATACCGGGCGTGGGCTGCGTTTGAACATGCGCCTGCGGGCTGCCGTTGTAATGGAAGCGCCTTCGCCCGAGGCTGAGTCGCTGCCTTATATCGTTAAGCCATAAGACCCTCACTTTGCGTGATATGGCCTGCGAACGTTTGCCGGTATGATAGTCGCCCCCGCAGTCCGGATTGCGAATACGCCATGACCTTGCAGTACCCCACCATCGCCGATTGCGTCGGCAACACCCCGCTGGTCCGTTTGCAGCGCCTGCCTGGCGTCACCAGCAACACCCTGCTGCTCAAGCTCGAGGGCAATAACCCGGCGGGTTCGGTCAAGGACCGCCCGGCGCTGTCGATGATCACTCGCGCCGAGCTGCGTGGGCAGATTCACCCCGGCGATACGCTGATCGAAGCGACCTCGGGCAACACCGGGATTGCCCTGGCCATGGCCGCGGCGATCAAGGGCTACAAGATGATCCTGATCATGCCCGACAACTCCAGTGCCGAGCGCAAGGCGGCGATGACCGCCTATGGCGCCGAACTGATCCTGGTCAGCCAGGAAGAGGGCATGGAAGGCGCGCGCGACCTGGCCGAAAAGATGCAGGCGGAAGGTCGTGGCAAGGTGCTCGACCAGTTCGCCAACGGTGACAACCCCGAGGCGCACTACACCGGCACCGGCCCGGAAATCTGGCGCCAGACCGAGGGCACCATCACCCATTTCGTCAGCTCCATGGGCACCACCGGCACCATCATGGGCACCTCGCGTTATCTGAAGGAGCAGAACCCGAACGTGCAGATCATCGGCCTGCAACCGATGGAAGGCTCGGCCATTCCCGGCATTCGCCGCTGGCCGCAGGAATACCTGCCGAAGATCTACCAGGCCAGTCGCGTGGATCGCATCGTCGACATGGCGCAAAGCGAAGCCGAGGACGTGACCCGGCGCCTGGCCCGCGAAGAAGGCATCTTCTGCGGCGTGTCCTCGGGCGGTGCGGTGGCGGCGATGTTGCGCCTGTCCCGCGAAGTCGAAAATGCGGTGATTGTTGCGATCATCTGTGACCGTGGCGACCGTTACCTGTCGACCGGCATCTTCGATGCGCCCAACTGATGGCTAAGCCAGTCAGAGGCCTGCGCTTCCAGCCTTCGGGCGGCAGCCGGGCTGTGCAGATACCCGTCGGGAAAAAACAGCGCCTGACCATCGAGCGCCTGGCCAACGATGGTCGCGGCATTGCCTTCCTGGAAGGACGTACCTGGTTCGTCGCTGGTGCATTGGCGGGCGAAGAGGTCGAGGCGCGGGTGTTGGGCGCCCACGGCAAAGTGGTGGAAGCCCGTACCGAGCGGGTGTTCAGCGCCAGCGATTTGCGGCGCCCGGCCCCATGCGCCCATGCCGGCCGTTGCGGTGGCTGCAGCGTGCAGCATCTGCCCCATGACGAACAGCTTGCCCTGAAACAGCGCATGCTCGCCGAGCAGCTGTCGCGGGTCGCCGGTGTCGAGCCAGAGGCATGGGCGGCGCCCTTGAGCGGTCCGGAGTTCGGCTACCGGCGCCGGGCGCGGGTCGCGGTGCGCTGGGACGCCAAGGCGAAAAAGCTCGAAGTGGGTTTTCGCGCCGCCGGCAGCCAGGACATCGTCGCCATCGACGAATGCCCGGTGCTGGTACAGCCCTTGCGACCGATCATGAGCCGCTTGCCGGCCATGCTGCAGCGCCTGAGCAAACCGCAGGCACTGGGGCATGTGGAGTTGTTCAGCGGTTCGGCGATTGCCGTGCTGCTGCGCCATATGGCGCCGTTGTCCGCGGCCGACCTGGAGATTCTCCAGGCGTTCTGCGCATTCCATGAGGCCCAGTTGTGGCTGCATGGCGAAGGCGAGCCGCAACCGGTGGACCCGGACCAGGCCCTGGGCTATCGCCTGGACCCCTGGAATCTGCAGCTGGCTTATCGGCCGGGAGACTTTGTCCAGGTCAACGCCGGGGTCAACGAGGCGATGGTGGCCCAGGCCCTGGAGTGGCTGGCGCCACAGGCCGACGAGCGCGTGCTGGACCTGTTTTGCGGCTTGGGCAACTTTGCCTTGCCGCTGGCGCAGAACGTTCGGGAAGTGGTGGCGGTCGAAGGGGTGGCGACCATGGTCGCGCGTGCCGCGCAGAATGCCGCTAGCAACAATTTGCATAACACCCGATTTTTTCAGGCCGATTTATCGCAGCCCCTGAGCGACGCCGAGTGGGCCCGCGAAGGCTTTTCTGCGGTACTCTTGGACCCACCTCGGGACGGGGCTTTCGAGGTGGTCCGCAAGCTGGCGAGCCTGGGCGCCAAGCGCCTGGTTTATGTGTCATGCAACCCGGCCACTCTGGCGCGTGACACAGTCGAACTGGTCAGGCAGGGCTACCGGTTAAAACGTGCCGGGATCCTCGATATGTTTCCTCAGACGGCACATGTCGAGGCCATGGCGTTATTTGAAGCGAGCTAGGATGGCTCGTCTAATCCGTTGGCCCGTCAGGCAGCACTCGCCGGCCCAGCGAGGAAATACTGGCAGTGAAGGTCAGCGATTTGACGCATTGAATGTGCGTCGTAGGGAAGGTAAAGCAAGATGGTACAGGTGAGAGCGCACCAGCCGATCAACACCGACGGCAGTATCAATCTCGAGGCGTGGCTCGATCATGCGGTCAGCGTCGACATGGCACTGGACCGTGAAGCCTTGAAAGAAGCCTGCGAGTTCGCTCGTGAGGCAGAGCAACAACACATCGCAGCGAAGAATCTCAGCGGCGAGGACATGTCGAGTTTCAGCACTGGCCTGGAGATCGCGGAGATCCTTGCCGACCTCAAGCTGGATCAGGATTCGCTGGTGGCCGCGGTGCTTTACCGTGGCGTCCGGGAAGGTCAGATCCCGCTGCCGGCCGTCAGCCAGCGCTTCGGCCCGGTGGTGGCCAAACTGATCGACGGCGTGCTACGCATGGCGGCGATCAGCGCCAGCCTCAGCCCCCGCCAATCCCTCGTGCTTGGCACCCAGGCCCAGGTGGAAAACCTGCGCAAGATGCTGGTGGCGATGGTCGATGACGTGCGCGTGGCACTGATCAAGCTGGCCGAGCGGACCTGCGCGATTCGCGCGGTGAAAAACGCCGACGACGAGAAGCGCAACCGGGTCGCCCGGGAAGTCTTCGACATCTATGCGCCGCTGGCGCATCGCCTCGGTATCGGCCATATCAAATGGGAGCTGGAGGACCTGTCCTTCCGCTACCTGGAGCCTGAGCAGTACAAGCAGATCGCCAAGTTGCTGCACGAGCGGCGCCTTGATCGCGAGCGTTTCATCTCCGACGTGATGAACCAGCTGCAGAACGAACTGCGGGCCACCGGCGTCGACGCCGACATCAGCGGCCGGGCCAAACACATCTATTCGATCTGGCGCAAAATGCAGCGCAAGGGCCTGGAGTTCAGCCAGATCTACGACGTGCGCGCGGTGCGCGTGCTGGTCCCGGAAATGCGCGACTGCTACACCGCGCTGGGGATCGTCCACACCCTGTGGCGGCACATTCCGAAAGAGTTCGACGACTACATCGCCAACCCCAAGGAGAACGGTTACCGCTCGCTGCATACGGCGGTCATCGGCCCTGAGGGCAAGGTGCTGGAAGTGCAGATCCGCACCCACGCGATGCACGAAGAGGCTGAGCTGGGGGTCTGCGCCCACTGGCGCTACAAGGGCACCGACGTCAAGTCCGGTTCCAACCACTACGAAGAGAAAATCTCCTGGTTGCGTCAGGTGCTCGAGTGGCATGAGGAACTGGGGGATATCGGCGGCCTGGCCGAGCAACTGCGGGTGGATATCGAGCCGGACCGGGTCTACATCTTCACCCCCGACGGCCACGCCATCGACTTGCCGAAAGGCGCGACCCCGCTGGACTTCGCCTACCGCGTGCACACCGAGATCGGTCACAACTGCCGGGGCGCGAAGATCAACGGGCGCATCGTGCCGCTCAACTACAGCCTGCAGACCGGCGAGCAGGTCGAGATCATCACCAGCAAGCACGGCACGCCGAGCCGCGACTGGCTGAACCCGAACCTGGGCTATGTCACCACCTCGCGGGCGCGGGCGAAGATTGTCCACTGGTTCAAGCTGCAGGCGCGGGATCAGAACGTGGCGGCGGGCAAGACCCTGCTCGAGCGCGAACTCAATCGCCTCGACCTGCCGCAGGTGGATTTCGACAAGCTGGCCGACAAGGCCAACATGAAAACCGCCGAGGACATGTTCGCGGCACTGGGCGCGGGCGACCTGCGCCTGGCGCAACTGGTCAACCTGGCTCAGCAGTTGGTGGAGCCGGAGCGCGGCAACGAACAGCTGGAACTGATCCCGCGCAAGGCCACCGGCTACAAGCCCGGCAAGCGCGGCGACATCCAGATCCAGGGCGTCGGCAACCTGCTGACCCAGATGGCCGGCTGCTGCCAGCCGCTGCCGGGGGATGCGATCGTCGGTTACATCACCCAGGGCCGCGGGGTGAGCATTCACCGTCAGGACTGTGCCTCGGTGCTGCAACTGGCCGGCCGCGAGCCGGAGCGGATCATCCAGGTCAGCTGGGGCCCGGTGCCGGTGCAGACCTACCCGGTGGACATCATCATTCGCGCCTACGACCGCTCCGGCCTGCTGCGTGATGTGTCCCAGGTGCTGCTCAACGAGCGGATCAACGTGCTGGCGGTCAACACCCGCTCGAACAAGGAGGACAACACCGCGCTGATGTCCCTGACCATCGAGATTCCGGGGCTGGACGCGTTGGGGCGGTTGCTGGGGCGTATTTCCCAGTTGCCGAACATCATCGAGACCCGCCGTAACCGTACCCCTTGAAGATGGCCCGATACTGCGGGAGCAAGCTGGCTTGCTTCTGCAGGGGGCGCTAACGAGAGTGACCGATGTACAGCCTTGAAGACCTGTTGCACCTGATGGCGCGGCTGCGGGACCCGCAGTACGGCTGCCCTTGGGATATCAAGCAGAGCTACGCCACCATCGTCCCCCACACCCTGGAAGAAGCCTACGAAGTGGCCGATGCCATCGAGCGGGGCGATTTCGAGCACTTGCAGGGCGAGTTGGGCGATCTGCTGTTCCAGGTGGTGTATTACAGCCAGCTGGCGCGGGAGGAGGGGCGTTTCGAGTTCGATGGCGTGGTCGACAGCATCACCCGCAAGCTGATCCGTCGCCATCCCCATGTATTCCCTACCGGGGACCTGTATGCGCCGCTGGATACCCCGCGGCTGGATGAAGAACAGGTCAAGCAGCGTTGGGAAGAGATCAAGGCCGAGGAGCGCGCCGAGAAGTCGGCAGAGCCTTTGCAGTTGTCCTTGCTCGACGATGTGCCCGCGGCGCTGCCGGCGCTGTCCCGTTCGGCCAAGTTGCAAAAGCGCGCGGCCCAGGTCGGTTTTGACTGGCCGGATGCCTTGCCGGTGGTGGACAAGATCCGCGAAGAGCTCGATGAAGTGCTCGAAGCCATGTCCGAGAATGACCCGCAGGCGATCGCCGACGAGGTGGGCGACCTGCTGTTCGCCGTGGTCAACCTGGCCCGCCATCTGAAGGTCGATCCGGAAACCACCCTGCGTGGCGCCAATGCCAAGTTCGAGCGGCGCTTTCGATTTATCGAGCAGGCATTGCGCGATACCCGCCGACCCATGGAAGATTGCACCCTCGAAGAGTTGGACGCCTTGTGGGGCGAAGCCAAACGTCAGGAAAAGAATTTGCCCAGCTGTGGCTGAGGCTGTTGCCTAAGTGAGTGAGCACCAATGAGCCTTTCCCTTCGCGACCAGTTGCTCAAAGCAGGGCTGGTCAACCAAAAGCAGGCCAAACAGGTCAGCAAAGAGAAACAGAAGCAGCAACGCCTGGCCCACAAAGGCCAGATCGAACTGGACGATAGCCAGCAGCGGGCGGCCCAGGAAGCCATGGCCGA
This sequence comes from Pseudomonas sp. LAMO17WK12:I10, assembly GCF_900215185.1. Taxonomy (NCBI): domain Bacteria; kingdom Pseudomonadati; phylum Pseudomonadota; class Gammaproteobacteria; order Pseudomonadales; family Pseudomonadaceae; genus Pseudomonas; species Pseudomonas sp. LAMO17WK12:I10. Next base: position 241,266 of record NZ_OBDX01000004.1, read on the forward strand.
GAAGGTCAAGCGCGACCAGGAACTCAATCGCCAGCAGCAGGAGAAGGCCGAGCAGAAGGCCCGTGTCGCGCAGATCAAGCAACTGATCGAAGTGTCGCGCCTGCCGAAGCTGACCACCGAGGACTACTACAACTTCGTCGACGACAAGAAGGTCAAGCGCCTGTCGGTGAACACCCTGATGCGCAACAAGCTGAGCAGCGGCTCGCTGGCCATCGTGCACCATGCCGGCGGTTATGAGGTCATCCCGCGTGAAGCCGCGCTGAAGATCCAGGAGCGCGATCCACGGCGCATCGTTCAGCTCAACACGCCGACCGAGGCGCCGGACGAGGACGATCCGTATGCGGCCTACCAGATCCCTGACGATCTGATGTGGTAAACCCGCAGAAACAACAAACCCCGCCATGAGCGGGGTTTGTTGTTTCTGAAGCGCCTGCCGATGCGTGGCGGCAGGCGCGGCAGTCATCGTGAGGTCAGGAGCTTTGCGGTGCGCGGTTCTGCTCCAGCTTCTCCAGTTCGGCCTTGTAATTATGGGCATCGGTCTCGGAATGAAACATTCCCACCAGCAAGTCTTGTTGATGCACGTCCCAGATCCGTACACCTGCGGCTACGCCTTCATGGGACATGTGTGAATCGTCGCGTTCAGTTACTTTTACAGTCATCTGCTAGCTCCAATCTCTATTGATCTGCAGCAAGGCGTGTGCAGGACTCCGTTATATATTTTGTTAGCTGGCTAAGTAAATTGCTTTCAAATGCAACAATCTTTTGCAGATTTCGAAACAGTCCCGCAGGCCGCGGAAACTGTGGCATTCGGTCGCAGGGTCCAGAGTCTTATGACAAAAGTTTCATGTTGGGCGGCTGTCGTACTGGGTGTTTTTGCCCGGCGAGAGAGCCTGCCGGGTCGCCAGGAGGGCTGTTCTTGAGCGGCTAAAGGAAACACCAGGCGAAAAAAAGCCCCGCATTGGCGGGGCTTTTTCATTGTCGTGCGGCTTAGCTGCCTTTGACGGTCTTGCCGTTGACGGTGCCGTTCAGGAGCATGATGTTGTACTCCTTGCCGTCGGTTTCGACCTGTTGCAGGCGAACCAGCAGGTAATCCCAATCCTTGGCGAACCACATGACGGTGATGCGTTTGCTTTGTGTCGGGTCGCGCACGCGCTCGACCTTGATCGCGTCGATCTGGCCGGCCTTGGTGTCGACTTTTTCCGAGCCCAGGACACGGAAGTCGTAGGTATCGACTTCGCCATCATCGACGACCTGGTAGCTCATGCTTTTCTTGCCGGCGGCTACATCGTGCTGCAGAGCGAGCTGGTAGGTGGATTTGTCGACCATGCCGCGATTGAGCGGGATCTTGACCGCGTCACCACGATCGGTGCCGGTGACCATCTTGGCATTCCAGTCGAAGTCCAGGTCGGCCTTCTTGGCCTTGCCGAGGCCGCCGCGCTCGAAGTGATAGGACTGCGGCAGCAGGGTGTCCTTGTCGAGCGTCAGGGTGCTTTCTTCAGTCAGGCTGGCGATCATCATCGAAGCCTTGAAGCTCAGCTTCCAGGTGCCGTCGCCTTTCTTTTCCAGGCTGCGTTCGGCGGTACCGCTCATCGGCAGCTGTTTCCAGTCGGCGGTATAGCTGGCGGAGAAGGGTTGAAGGTCCGCAGCCTGCGCGAAGGGCAGGGCGAGCAGAGCACAAGCGAAGAGCAGGGCGCGACGCATAAAATCTCCTAATTACGAATCAAGTGGCCACTGGCGGCCAGTAACTGACCATCCAGTAAAGCACCCTGTTCGCCGAGTGTGAGTCGACCTTCGGCAAACCAGCGTACGGCCATCGGGTAAATCCGGTGTTCCTGGACGTGGACCCGCTGCGCCAGGCTTTGCGGCGAGTCGTGCAACTCTACCGGGATCACTGCCTGTACGACCAGTGGTCCGCCATCGAGTTCCTCTGTCACAAAGTGCACGCTGCAGCCGTGCTCGGTGTCTCCGGCCTCCAGCGCTCGCTGATGAGTGTGTAACCCTTTGTATTTGGGTAGCAGCGAAGGGTGGATATTGAGCAGGCGACCCTGATAGTGCCGCACGAAATCCGCGCTGAGAATGCGCATGAATCCGGCAAGCACCACGAGTTTGGGCTGGAAGGCGTCGATCAGTTCGATCAGCGCGGCATCGAAGGCCTCGCGGCCTTCGAATGCCTTGTGATCGAGGGCGCGGGTATCGATACCCGCGTCCTGGGCGCGTTGCAGGCCGTAGGCGTCGGCGCGGTTGGAAATCACCGCGCGGATGCGTACCGGGCTGTCATCGGCCAGTGTACTGTCGATCAGGGCCTGCAAGTTGCTGCCGGTACCGGACAACAGCACCACTACATCACAGGTGGCTGGCATCGGCTCTTGCATCAATGTGCCTTGAGGTTTTTCAGCTCGACCTGGGCAGCGCCCTCGGCGGCGCTAGCGATCTGACCAATGACCCAAGGTTGTTCGCCGGCTTCGCGCAGGACGTTCAGGGCACTTTCAACGTGCTCCTGAGCCACGCAGATCACCATGCCCACGCCGCAGTTCAGCACGCGGTGCATTTCGTGTTCGTCGACGTTGCCTTTCTCTTGCAGCCAGTCGAATACCGCCGGGCGCTGCCAGCTGGCCACGTCGACCACGGCCTGGGCGCCTTTTGGCAGAACGCGCGGGATGTTGTCCAGCAGGCCGCCGCCGGTGATGTGGGCCATGGCCTTGACCGCGCCAGTGTCCTTGATCAGCTTGAGCAGTGGCTTGACGTAGATGCGGGTCGGGGCCATCAGCAGTTCGGTCAGCGGCTTGCCGTCGAGCTGGACGGTTTCGATGTCGGCACCGGAGACTTCGATGATCTTGCGGATCAGCGAGTAGCCGTTGGAGTGCGGGCCGGACGATGGCAGGGCGAGCAGGGCGTCGCCGGTGGCAACCTTGGAACCGTCGATGATTTCGGCTTTTTCCACCACGCCGACGCAGAAGCCGGCCAGGTCGTAGTCTTCACCTTCGTACATGCCGGGCATTTCAGCGGTTTCACCGCCGACCAGGGAGCAGCCAGCCAGTTCGCAGCCAGCGCCGATACCGGTAACCACGGTGGCGGCAACGTCGACGTTCAGCTTGCCGGTGGCGTAGTAGTCGAGGAAGAACAGCGGCTCGGCACCGCAGACCACCAGGTCGTTGACGCACATGGCGACCAGGTCCTGGCCGATGCTGTCGTGTTTGTTCAGGTTCAGTGCCAGGCGCAGCTTGGTGCCCACGCCGTCGGTACCGGAGACCAGTACTGGCTGTTTGTAGCCGGCCGGGATTTCGCAGAGGGCGCCGAAACCGCCCAGGCCGCCCATGACTTCCGGGCGCGCAGTGCGCTTGGCGACGCTCTTGATGCGTTCGACCAATGCTTCACCGGCGTCGATGTCTACACCGGCGTCTTTGTAGCTCAGGGAGGGTTGCTTGCTCATGATCCAGGCCTTTAGGGGGGATTCAGGGGGTATCGACCGAGTCCAGGGAGGCCAGTGAAACAGTCGCGGCGGCAATGCCGCGCAATCATTTCAGCGACCCCGGCTGTTGCCGGTCTGCGAAGGCGCGCGATTTTATCAGGCTTGAGGTGTAGCGGCCATCCTCGGGCCGACGGGCAGGGCATATCCGCTTAAAAAAAACCGCAATTACGCGTGTCGATCGCGCCGCTCGGGGCTGTATAAGGTATAGCCTTGTACCCGCTATCGTTATGACAGCACGAAAACTTCCATCGACCGGGTGAATGTTTGCCCAGGCTTTGTGGTCACAGCCTTGGTCAATCCTGTTCATGCGGTCTGTTCCAGCCGCCTTTTGTCGTCGGGAATCCTCCATGCGTTTGGGTAAATTTCTTTTTGTGGGCTGTTTGTCATTGGTCAGCCTGGCGAGTCATGCCGAAACCCTCAATAACCTGTATCAGGTCCGCGAACCGGTCAGCAGCCAGGCCCCTGGCGAGCGCGACCAGGCCACCCAGCGGGCCCTGGAAACCCTGGTATTGCGCCTGACCGGCGATAGCAAGGCCCTGCAGAACCCGGGACTGGCGGCCATCCGCAAGGACCCGCAGCAGATCATCAGCCAGTACGGCTACGACGCCGGTCCTCCCGAAAGCCTGCAGGTCGACTTCGATCCGGCCAGCACCGACCGGGCGTTGCGCCAGGCTGGCCTGTCGTTGTGGGGCAGCAATCGCCCGTCGATTCTCGGCTGGTGGCTGACCGACTCCAGTGAAGGTTCCAGCCTGGTGGGCGATGGCCAGGCCAGCGCCACGCCGTTGCGCCGTGCGGCCCTGCATCGTGGCCTGCCGCTGCGTTTGCCGCTGGGTGACCTGAATGAGCAGATTGTCGCCACGGCGCCGAATCTCGAAGGTTCCGATCCGGCGCCATTGCGCGCCGCGTCGGAGCGTTACGGCGCGGACGCCCTGCTGGCGGTGCATGCCAATGAAGAGGGCGGTCAGTGGCAGGCCAAATGGCGCCTGTGGCTGGGTGACCAGAAGGAACAGGGCAGCGTCCAGGGAGCTGATGTGCCGGCCTTGGCCGATGCCGTGCTGTTGGCGGTCAGCCAGCGCCTGGCCCCGCGTTTCGCGGTCAAGCCGGGCGCCTCCAGCGAGCAGTTGCTGGAAGTGCAGGGCATGAACCTGGAGCGCTATGCGGCGTTGGGCCGTTTGCTCGAGCCCTTCGGTGGGCGTTTGCAGAGCGTCGATGGCGATCGTTCGGTGTACCGGGTCAGCGGCAGCGCCGAGCAGTTGCGTGCGCAGTTGAATCTGGCTCGGTTGCAGGAAGTCCCGGCGGGCGCTGTGCCTGTCCAGCCGACTGTCGAAGGCGCGACACCTGCGCCTGCGCCGGCCGCGCAGCTGCGGTTTCGCTGGTAGGTTTTCTTTCTTTATATAGAAGCAATGGAGTGGTTCATGGCTGATACGCGTCGATGGGTCTGGTTGGGTGGGTTGGTCCTGCTCTGTGGATTTGTGTACCTGTTGCATCCGATCCTGACGCCGTTCCTGGTGGCCTTGCTGTTGGCCTATCTGTTCGATCCGCTGGTGGACCGCCTGGAAAAGCTTGGGTTGTCGCGCACCTGGGGCGTGGTGGCGGTATTTGCCCTGTTCACCCTGATTGTCATGGCGTTGCTACTGGTGCTGGTGCCTATGCTCGCCAAGCAGCTGCTGCGCCTGTACGAACTGGCGCCGCAGATGCTCGATTGGCTGCAGCACACGGCAATGCCCTGGGCGCAGTCCAAGCTGGGTTTGTCCGATGGTTTCTGGAAGTTCGACAAGGTCAAGGCGGCGATCAGCGAGCACATGGGGCAGACCACCGATATCGTCGGCGTGGTCCTGAGCCAGGCAACGGCCTCCAGCCTGGCGCTGATTGGCTGGCTGGCCAACCTGGTGCTGATTCCGGTGGTCAGCTTTTACCTGCTGCGCGACTGGGACTTGATGATGGCGAAGATCCGCAGCCTGTTGCCCCGTGATCGCGAGGAACGTGTGGTGGCGCTGGCGGGGGAATGCCATGAAGTGCTGGGGGCGTTCGTCCGTGGTCAGCTGCTGGTGATGGTGGCCCTGGGGATGATCTATGCGGCCGGCCTGATGCTGGTCGGGCTGGAACTGGGGCTGTTGATCGGTCTGATTGCCGGCCTGGCGGCCATCGTGCCGTACATGGGTTTTGTCATTGGTATCGGTGCGGCGCTGATTGCCGGGTTGTTCCAGTTCGGCGGCGACCTGTACCCGATGATCGGCATCGTGGCCGTGTTCATGGTCGGCCAGGCCCTGGAGGGCATGGTGCTGACCCCCTTGCTGGTGGGCGACCGGATCGGCCTGCACCCGGTGGCGGTGATCTTCGCGATTCTCGCCGGTGGCGAGCTGTTCGGTTTCACCGGCATCCTGCTGGCCTTGCCGGTGGCGGCGGTGATTATGGTGCTGGTGCGCCATGTGCACGACTTGTACAAGGATTCGGACATCTATAGCGGTGTAGAGGAGTCCGAGCTGTAACGTCCACTGTTAACGCTTTCGGGGCGCCTGCGTTTCCGGCGGGTGCCATCGAGAGTGTTTACAGCTGTCACATCCACCGTCAAAGAAACCCCCGTGATTTCATCAGGCTAACGCAAACCTTTGATTTTGCTTGTGGTCTGCTACATTGTGCGCCCGGCGTCACGGGTATAAACTTTGCAAACTTTACACAGAGGCCACTAACGGTTCGTTTGGAACTGTTCAGTCAGCATGAAACCGATTCAGCTGCCCCTAGGTGTGCGTCTGCGTGATGACGCCACCTTCATCAACTACTACCCAGGCGCCAATGCCGCTGCACTCGGCTATGTCGAGCGGCTTTGCGAAGCCGACGCCGGCTGGACCGAAAGCCTGATCTACCTCTGGGGCAAGGATGGGGTAGGGCGTACGCACTTGCTGCAGGCGGCCTGCCTGCGGTTCGAGCAGTTGGGAGAGCCAGCGGTCTATTTGCCCCTGGCGGAATTGCTGGATCGCGGCATCGAAATCCTCGACAACCTGGAACAGTACGAACTGGTCTGCCTGGACGACTTGCAAGCGGTGGCGGGCAAGGCTGACTGGGAAGAGGCGCTGTTTCATCTGTTCAACCGCTTGCGTGACAGCGGTCGGCGCCTCTTGATCGCGGCTTCGACCTCCCCCCGGGAGCTGCCGGTGAAGCTGGCGGACCTCAAATCCCGCCTGACCCTGGCGCTGATCTTCCAGATGCGCCCGCTCTCCGATGAAGACAAATTGCGTGCATTGCAGTTGCGCGCCTCGCGTCGCGGGCTGCACCTGACCGACGAAGTCGGGCACTTTATCCTGACGCGCGGTACCCGCAGCATGAGCGCCTTGTTCGAGCTGCTGGAGCGCCTCGATCAGGCGTCCTTGCAGGCTCAGCGCAAGCTGACCATTCCCTTTCTCAAAGAAACCCTGGGCTGGTAAAACCGTGGGCGGTAGTGGCTTTTTGGCATATTTCAGGCGCCAGAAACCCGCATCCGGAAGTGGTTCCAGAGGCGCGTGCGTTTAAAATGGGCTTAAGGCCTTAGATGTTGAGTAGAAACCGATAAGTCACATTTCAATCGATTGAATTTGCAAATTAGAGCGATAGAAGGCATAGTCGCGGCTTCTTTATAACTTTAAGCCACGGTCGTGCCCATGCTGAAGCGCTTCGCACCCCTCGTGCCTCTTGCACTCGTTACCCTGTTGTTTGGTTGCGCCACCCACTCTCCGGTGAGCCAGCAAGAGCAGCAACAGGTTCAAAACTCTTCAAAAGCCCAGTCTTCCGCTATTTTCCAGGAAGAGCTGGCAACCGAAAAAGAACTCGCCGAGTTTGCTGACAACAAGCCTTACCAGTTGCCAGTGCTGGCTGACAGTATTCTCGAACGTGGCATGTCCCTGATCGGTACCCGTTACCGTTTCGGTGGTACCTCCGAAGCCGGTTTCGATTGCAGCGGTTTCATCGGCTACCTGTTCCGTGAAGAAGCCGGCATGAATCTGCCGCGCTCCACCCGTGAAATGATCAACGTTGATGCTCCGCTGGTTGCGCGTAACAAGCTGCAGCCGGGCGATCTGTTGTTCTTTGCCACCAATGGTCGCCGCGGTCGCGTAAGCCACGCTGGCATCTACCTGGGCGATGACCAGTTCATCCACTCCAGCAGCCGCCGCAGCGGTGGCGTGCGGGTGGACAGCCTGGGCGACAGCTACTGGAGCAAGACCTTCATCGAAGCCAAGCGCGCCCTCGCCATGGCGCCGACTGTGGTCACCGCACGCAAGTAAGCTGACTTTTTGTAAGGTGAAGTTAAAGTCTTACTTGAAGTTTGGCGCGTAGACGCTAGAATCCTGATCTATTGTTGAAAACTAACCGCGTAAGCCCTGCTTACGCGGTTTTGTTTTCGGCCTCACGGCAGAGAAAGCCGCATCCAGATCAGGATTGTTCTGCATATGTCGACGTCGGCCCGCCTTGCATTGATCGTTCTCGCCGCGCTGCTCAGCGCGTGCGCCAGTCGTACCCCGCCACCCGCGCCTGTGGTACGTGCCCCCGTATTCAACACTCCCCAGACCTTCTCGCCGGCTGCCGAAGATGTGCTGTTTCGTGCGTTGGGCCTGGTGGGCACGCCTTATCGCTGGGGCGGCAACACGCCGGACTCCGGTTTCGATTGCAGTGGCCTGATCGGCTATGTCTATCGCGACGCCGCCGGTATCTCGCTGCCGCGCTCGACCCGCGAAATGATCGGCATGCGGGCACCGAATGTCGGCAAGAATGCCTTGCAGACCGGCGACCTGATATTTTTTGCCACCAATGGCGGTTCCCAGGTCAGCCACGCGGGCATCTATGTCGGCGAAGGCCGCTTCGTCCATGCGCCGGCCACCGGTGGCACGGTGAAGCTGGACAGTCTGTCCAAGGCCTATTGGCAAAAAGCCTACCTGAGCGCCAAGCGCGTGCTGCAGCCAGAGCATCTGGCGCACAACCCTTAGGTCCTATCTTTGTGTCGAGGTTGCCATGACCGCTCGTACCCTCAACCTCGACGACGCCCTCTATCACTACCTGCTCGACGTTTCCCTGCGCGAAACGCCGCTGCTGCGCCGTCTGCGTGACGAAACCCAGGCGCTGCCCATGGCGCGCTGGCAGGTGGCACCCGAGCAGGGGCAGTTCCTGGCGTTGCTGATCAAGCTGATCGGTGCCCGGCGTGTGCTGGAAGTGGGGACCTTCACCGGCTACAGCGCCTTGTCCATGGCCGCGGCCTTGCCGGAGGATGGTCAACTGATCTGCTGTGACATCCCGGGCGACTACAACGCCACCGCGCGCCGCTACTGGCAGGAAGCAGGTGTCGCCGGACGGATCGAGTTACGCCTGGCACCGGCCCTGGAGACCTTAGCCAGGATCGAGCAGGAGGAGGGCGAGGGTGGTTTCGACCTGGTCTTCATCGACGCCGACAAGGCCAATTACCCGGCTTATCTGGAAAGTGCCCTGCGCCTGCTGCGCGTGGGCGGGCTGGCGGTGTTCGATAACACGCTGTGGAGCGGTCGGGTGTTGGAGGAAAATCCCCAGAGCGAAGACACCCGGGCCATCCAGGCACTCAATCGCGCCTTGAAGGATGACCCGCGTGTCGACCTGTCGCTGCTGCCCCTAGGGGACGGCTTGACCCTGTGCCGCAAGCGTTGAACCTATTGCGCCTTGGCTGCTGACACGCGCCAGACTTTGTTGCCGACATCATCGGCCACCAACAGATCCCCTTGTTTGTCGATCACTACGCCGACCGGGCGACCCATGGCTTTCTCGTCGGCGTTGAGGAAACCGGTCAGCACGTCCACCGGTTGGCCTACCGGCTTGCCGTTGGCGAAGGGTACGAAGATCACTTTGTAGCCGCTGTGGGGCTTGCGGTTCCACGAGCCGTGCTGGCCGATGAACACGCCTTGGGTGAACGGCGCCAGCAGCTTGCTGCCTTCGGCGAAGGTCAGGCCCAGGGAGGCGGTATGCGGGCCGACGGCATAATCCGGGGCGATGGCCTTGGCCACCAGGTCCGGGTTCTGCGGAGTGACTCGCACGTCCACATGCTGGCCGTAATAGCTGAATGGCCAGCCATAGAAGGCGCCGTCCTTGACCGAGGTGATGTAGTCCGGCACCAGGTCGCTGCCGATCTCGTCGCGCTCGTTGACCGCGGTCCACAACTGGCCACTTTGCGGCTCCCAGGCCATGCCGTTGGGGTTGCGCAGGCCAGAGGCGAAAATCCGTTGCTTGCCGGTGGCGCGGTCGACTTCCCAGATGGCGGCACGGCCTTTTTCCTGGTCCATGCCGTTTTCGCCGACGTTGCTGTTGGAACCGACCGTGACGTACAGCTTGCTGCCGTCTTTGCTGGCAATCACGTTTTTGGTCCAGTGGTGGTTCAGCTTGCCGCCAGGCAGGTCCACCACTTTGGTCGGCTGGGCGCTGATCCTGGTGTCGCCGTCCTTGTAGGGGAAGCGCAGCAGGCGATCGGTATCGGCGACGTACAGGTCGTTGCCCACCAGGGTCATGCCGAACGGCGAGTTGAGGTTTTCCAGGAATGCCGTGCGGGTTTCCGCCACGCCATCGTGATCCTTGTCCCGCAGCAGGGTAATGCGGTTCGGGCTGGGCACGCCGGCCCCGGCGCGGCTCATGATCTTGCTGGCTATCCAGCCACGAATACCTTTGCTGTCATCGGGGGAGGGCGGGGCGTTGGTCTCCGCCACCAGTACGTCGCCGTTGGGCAGTACGTACAACCAGCGCGGATGGTCCAGGCCTTCGGCGAATGCAGCGACCTGGGTGCCGGCGGCGGCCACCGGTGTGGCGCCTTGCGGCCAGCCGATCGCGGGCGCGATGTTTACGGTCGGGAACAGGGTCTTGTTCGGTTCGGGCAGTTTCGGCGAGGGGCCGGTGCCGTCGGAGACCTGGAGGGTGGAGGTTTCGCCACAGGCACCAAGGCCTGCGGCGACGGCGATAAGGATTGCGTATCGAGGCTTGAACATGCTGATTTCCCTATGTATGCACGACGTCGGTGTAGTCATAGAGAAGCACAGGTCAGCGATGGTTCAACCCGTTCAGCGCGCTTCCTTGAACAGCACGGCAACGCCGGGGTGATAGTTGCCGGCTTCATTGCGCAATTTGCGGTACGCGTAGGGGAAGTACCAGGCCACGGCGCAGCAATGTTCCTTTTGCAGGTCGTCAACTATGTCCTGCAGTTCTTCCGGGGTGGCGCTGTGCTGGGTTTTCTGGGGCGTGATGAACAGGCAGCCGAGCTTCAGGTCGCTGGGGTAGCTGGCTTTTTTCGCGTCGCTGGCGGCATCCAGCAACGGTTGGGTCAGGTGCAGGCTGTTGACCCGGGGCCAGCGCTGGGTGGTCTGGATATAGACGCGTTCCTCCTGCGTGGCGATGTACAGGTCGGTGCGGCCATTGCGGTCGCCGTCCTCGAGCTGTTTTTTGCTCGGTGCGTGTTCCAGGGTGACCATCTCCGCCATCCAGGCTGCCGCCGAGAGCATTCCCAGGTTGGCTTTTTCGTCGAACCAGTACGGGCTTTCGTTATCGCCGCGCACGGCGTTGTAGCGGTCGATGCAATCGAACCAGCGTTCCAGGGCAGGGCGCAGGAATTCCAGTTTCGGATTGCTGATGATCATGCCTTGCATCGGACTTTTCCTATTATTGTTGAGATGTTGGAGTTTTTTAACGCGATTATGGCTATTTGATATCGCTGCGCTGAGTGTGGCACAAGATTGGCGTCATTTTTCCGATATGCAGCATTCGCCGATCTGCGGGGCTTTAATTGACGCTCCACCCCCAACCCTCTAACCTTCGCGACTTGTTTCAGGTGCTCTGTGGCCACAGGTCGACAGAGTGAAACAGGGAAGCCGGTGAGTACGCGTGCCGAAGGCGCACGCACGACAATTCCGGCGCTGCCCCCGCAACGGTAAGTGAGTCAAGACTGCGCCTGATGCCACTGTGTCGACTGTCGACATGGGAAGGCGCGCAGTTGGGCATCCCAGCCACTCACAAGCCCGGAGACCGGCCTGATCCATCCAACGGCATCACGGTGGGCGATGCCAGGCTTGCGCCGTCTATTCCTATTCCTGCCCCCCGTTATCCAGCCCCAACGGAGAGCTGCCCCATGACTGAATCCCCCGATCGTGACGAACGCCATCTGGCGCGCATGTTGCGCAAAAAAGCCGTGATCGATGAACGCATTGCCAACTCGCCAAACGAGTGCGGCTTGCTGCTGGTGCTGACCGGCAACGGCAAAGGCAAAAGCAGCTCGGCCTTCGGCATGCTCGCGCGGGCCATGGGCCATGGCATGCAATGCGGCGTGGTGCAGTTCATCAAGGGCCGCAACAGCACTGGCGAGGAATTGTTCTTCCGGCGTTTCCCGGAGCAGGTGCGTTTCCATGTCATGGGCGAAGGTTTCACCTGGGAAACCCAGGACCGCCAGCGCGACATTGCCGCGGCCGAAGCGGCCTGGGCGGTTTCCCGCGAACTGCTGAGCGATCCGACGATTGGCCTGGTGGTGCTCGATGAGCTGAACATCGCCCTCAAGCACGGCTATCTGGACCTGGATCAGGTGCTCAGCGACCTGCAGGCGCGGCCGCCGATGCAGCATGTGGTGGTCACCGGACGTGGCGCCAAGCCAGAGATGATCGAGCTGGCCGACACCGTCACCGAAATGGGCATGGTCAAGCATGCGTTCCAGGCCGGGATCAAAGCGCAAAAAGGCGTCGAACTGTGAGTGATGCCCGTCATTGCCCGGCGGTATTGATTGCCGCGCCGGCTTCCGGTCAGGGCAAGACCACCGTGACCGCCGCGCTCGCCCGCCTGCATCGCAATCAGGGGCGCAAGGTACGCGTGTTCAAGTGCGGCCCGGACTTTCTCGACCCGATGATCCTCGAGCGCGCCAGCGGTGCGCCGGTGTATCAACTGGACATGTGGATGGTCGGCGAGCAGGAAAGCCGCCGCCTGTTGTGGGAGGCCGCCGGCGAGGCGGACCTGATCCTGATTGAAGGCGTGATGGGGCTGTTCGACGGCACGCCGTCCAGCGCCGATCTGGCGCGGCATTTCGGGGTGTCGGTGCTCGCGGTGATCGATGGCACGGCCATGGCCCAGACCTTCGGCGCCCTGGCGCTGGGGCTAGCGCGTTATCAGCCGGATTTACCGTTCGCCGGCGTGCTGGCCAACCGCGTCGGCACCCTGCGGCATGCGCAGTTGCTCGAAGGCAGCCTGACCGAAGGCCTGCGCTGGTACGGCGCGCTGTCCCGGGAGACCGGCATCGAACTGCCCAGCCGCCATCTGGGGTTGGTGCAGGCCAGTGAACTCAACGATCTGGATCTGCGTCTCGACGCCGCGGCCGCCGCCCTGGCGGACAGCTGCGAAGTGGCCTTGCCGCCCGCGGTGGTGTTCACCGCTCCTCAGACAGTTGCCGTTGAGCCGCTGTTGGCCGGCGTGCGCATTGCCGTGGCCCGCGACGAAGCCTTTGCCTTTACCTATGGCGCGAGCCTGGATCTGCTGCGGGCCATGGGCGCCGAGCTGGTCTTTTTCTCGCCGATCCATGACGCGGTACTGCCTGAGGCAGACAGCCTGTACCTGCCGGGCGGTTACCCGGAGTTGCATCACCGGGCGCTGGCGGCGAATAGCTCGATGCTCAGGGCGATCCGCGCGCATCACGCCGCCGGCAAACCCTTGCTCGCCGAGTGTGGCGGCATGTTGTATCTGCTGGACTCCCTGACCGACGTTGACGGCGAGCGCGCCGAACTGCTGGGCCTGTTGCCCGGCGACGCGGTGATGCAAAAGCGCCTGGCGGCCCTGGCCTTGCAGGCGGTGGAGTTGCCGGAAGGCTCGTTGCGCGGGCATACCTACCACCATTCGTTGACCAGCACCGAGCTTGCGCCGATCGCCCGGGGCCTGAGCCCGAATGGCGGGCGCGGCGCGGAAGCGGTTTACCGCGAAGGGCGGATGACCGCCTCTTATGTGCATTTCTATTTTCCGTCCAACCCCGAAGCGGTGGCAGCCCTGCTGGCGCCGGCAGGAGCGAGCGTGCTCGCGCGGCGCCCATGAGCGACAACGCCTTTTCCGCGGCCGAACGCGACGCGGTCTATCGCGCGATCGCCGAGCGTCGTGACATGCGCCACTTCGTCGGTGGCACGGTCGAGCCGCAGGTCTTGCGTCGCCTGCTGGAGGCGGCGCACCAGGCGCCCAGCGTCGGCCTGATGCAGCCCTGGCGGTTTATCCGTATCAGTGACCGGTCGTTGCGCGGGCAAATCCAGCAACTGGTGGAAGAGGAGCGGGTACGCACCGCCGAGGCCCTGGGCGAACGTTCCGATGAGTTCATGAAGCTCAAGGTCGAAGGCATCAACGACTGCGCCGAGGTCCTGGTGGCAGCGCTGATGGACGACCGTGAACGACATATTTTCGGCCGGCGCACCCTGCCGGAAATGGACCTGGCCTCGCTCTCCTGCGCGATTCAGAACCTGTGGCTGGCGGCCCGGGCCGAAGGGCTGGGCATGGGCTGGGTGTCGTTGTTCGAGCCCGCTGCCTTGGCCCAGTTGCTGGGCCTGCCGGCCGGGGCCAAGCCACTGGCGGTGCTGTGCCTGGGCCCGGTGGGCGAGTTTTACCCGGCGCCGATGCTGGTGCTCGAAGGCTGGGCGCGGGAGCGTCCGCTGAGTGAATTGCTGTATGAAAATTACTGGGGAGTGAGTCAATGAGTGTGGCGTTGCTGAGTGTCGCCGGGGTGGCGCTGGATGCGTTGCTGGGCGAACCCAAGCGCTGGCATCCGCTGGTGGCGTTCGGCCGTTTTGCCGATCGCATCGAGCAACGCTTCAACTCCGGCGGTCGCGGCTGGCGCAGTCATGGCGTCACCGCCTGGGTCATCGCGGTGCTGCCGCTGACCCTGCTGGCAACCCTGTTTTCCTGGCTGCCCTACATCGGCTGGTTGTTCGAGATCCTGGCGCTGTATTGCGCCCTTGGCCTGCGCAGCCTCGGCGAGCATGTCGAGCCGGTGGCCCAGGCTTTGCGCAGCGACGACCTGGACCAGGCGCGGCAGCGGGTCGGTTATCTGGTGAGCCGGCAGACCAGCGAGCTGGATGCCACCGAAGTCGCCCGCGCCGCCACCGAGTCGGTGCTGGAAAACGGCAGCGACGCGGTGTTCGCCGCCTTGTTCTGGTTTGCCGTGGCCGGTGCGCCGGGCGTGGTGCTCTATCGCCTGAGCAATACCCTGGATGCGATGTGGGGCTATCGTAATGAGCGCTTCGAGCGTTTCGGCTGGGCGGCGGCGAAGATCGACGACCTGCTCAACTACATTCCGGCCCGCCTGGTAGCCCTGACTTACGCGTTGCTGGGCAAGACCCGCCTGGCGCTGAAATGCTGGCGCCGCCAGGGGCCGACCTGGGACAGCCCGAACGCCGGGCCGGTGATGGCGGCCGGGGCCGGGGCCCTGGGGGTCGAGCTGGGCGGCGCGGCGATCTATCACGGCGAGCTGCACCGGCGCCCGCAGCTGGGCGAGGGCGTGGCGGCCGATGCCTCGTCCATCGATCGCGGCTGGCAACTGGTGCAGCGCGGGGTCTGGTTATGGCTGCTGATTCTCTGCGTGGGAGCTGAGTTCTATGCTTGAGCACGGTGGCCGCCTGCGCAAGGCGGCCGAGCAATACGGCATCGCCGAGGCCGACTGGCTGGACCTGTCCAGCGGCCTGGCACCCTGGCCATGGCCGATTCCCGAGATCGGGATGCGGGCCTGGGCGCGCCTGCCGGAAACCGACGATGGCCTGGAGCAGGCGGCCCGCGACTACTACGGCGCGGCCCATGTGTTGCCGGTGCCCGGTTCCCAGGCGGCGATCCAGCTGCTCCCGCGTTTGCGCCGCGCCGGCAAGGTCGGCGTGCTGTCGCCCTGTTATGCCGAGCACGCCGAAGCCTGGCGCCGCAGCGGCTACATCGTGCGGGAAGTGCTGGAGCAGGAAGTGGACTTTTTCCTCGACAGCCTGGACGTGCTGGTGGTGGTCAACCCGAACAACCCCACGGGCTTGAGCCTGACCCCGGAGCGCCTGCTGGACTGGCATGCGCGCCTGGCGCAGCGCGGTGGCTGGCTGGTGGTCGACGAAGCCTTCATGGACAACACTCCCCAGCTGAGCCTGGCGGCCCAGGCCGATCAGGTGGGGTTGATCGTCCTGCGTTCCTTCGGCAAGTTCTTCGGCCTGGCCGGTGTGCGCCTGGGCTTCGTCCTGGCCGAGCGCAAGCTGCTCAAGCTGCTGGCCGAGCAGGTCGGTCCCTGGGCCGTCAGCGGACCGACCCGGGTACTGGGCCAGGTGTGCCTGCGCGACAGCCAAGGCCATGAGCGGCAACGAGTGCGCAGCGAAGCGGCGAGCCTGCGCCTGGCGCAGTTGCTCGAGCGCCACGGTCTGAAACCCCAGGGTGGCTGTGCGCTGTTCCAGTGGCTAATCACCGATTGCGCCGAGCTGTTGCATGAGTTCATGGCGCGCCGGGGCATCCTGCTGCGGCTGTTCACCCACAACAGCAGCCTGCGTTTTGGCCTGCCGGCCGACGAAGCCGATTGGTCGCGTCTCGAACAGGCCTTCGTCGCCTACGCCAAGGAACATCCATGACCACCCTGATGGTGCAGGGCACCACTTCCGACGCCGGTAAAAGCACCCTGGTGACGGCGCTCTGCCGCTGGCTGACGCGCCAGGGCGTCAGCGTCGTGCCCTTCAAACCGCAGAACATGGCCCTCAACAGCGCGGTGACCGCCGACGGTGGCGAGATCGGCCGGGCCCAGGCAGTACAGGCCCAGGCCGCGCACCTGGAGCCGCACACCGACATGAACCCGGTGCTGCTCAAGCCCAACAGCGACACCGGGGCCCAGGTGATCATTCACGGCCGTGCGGTGACTACCATGAACGCGGTGGCCTATCACGACTACAAGGCCATCGCCATGCAGGCGGTGCTGGCCTCTCACCAACGCCTGAGTGCGGCCTATCCGGTGGTGATGGTGGAGGGCGCAGGCTCGCCGGCGGAGATCAACTTGCGGGCCGGCGACATTGCCAACATGGGCTTTGCCGAAGCGGTGGACTGCCCGGTGGTGCTGATCGCCGATATCAACCGTGGCGGGGTTTTCGCCCATCTGGTGGGCACCCTGGAGCTGTTGTCGCCGAGCGAGCAGGCGCGGGTCAAAGGTTTCATCATCAACCGTTTCCGCGGCGATATCGCCCTGCTGCAACCGGGCCTCGACTGGCTCGAAGCGCGTACCGGCAAGCCGGTGATCGGCGTGTTGCCCTATGTGCTGGACCTGCATCTGGAAGCCGAAGACGGTATCGACCAGCGTCAGGCCGACAAGGTCGAGCAGGTGCTGAAAGTACGGGTGCCGGTTTTGCCGCGCATCAGCAATCACACCGACTTCGACCCGCTGCGCCTGCACCCCCAGGTGGACCTGCAATTCATCGGTCCCGGCCAGGCGATTCCGTCGGCCGACCTGATCATCCTGCCCGGCTCGAAAAGCGTGCGCAGCGACCTGGCGTACCTGCGCGCCCAGGGTTGGGACACGGCCATCGCCCGGCACCTGCGCTACGGCGGCAAGCTGCTGGGCATCTGCGGCGGTTTGCAGATGCTCGGCGAGCAGCTGCACGATCCCCTGGGGCTGGAAGGCGCGCCGGGGTCCAGCGCGGGTTTGGGGTTGTTGGCGTTCGAGACGGTGCTGGAACAAGAGAAGCAGCTGCGTAATGTGCGTGGACGTCTGGCGCTGGAGGAGGCCGAGGTCAGCGGTTATGAGATCCATGCCGGCGTCACGACGGGGCCAGCGCTGGAACTGGCCGCCGTGACCCTGGACGACGGTCGCTGCGACGGCGCGCGCAGCGACGACGGGCAGATTCTCGGCACCTACCTGCACGGTTTGTTCGAGGCGCCGGCGGCCTGCAGTGCGCTGCTGCGCTGGGCGGGTTTGCGCGAGGTGCAGGTGGTCGACTACCACGCCCTGCGCGAGCGTGACATCGAGCGCCTGGCCGATCTGGTGGAGCGGCACCTGGACACCGAGCACCTGCGCCAGCTTTGCGGGCTTTAGAGCGTCGGCGCCGGCATTGCCGCGCCGCTGTGGCTGTACCTCAATTCAAGGGTTTCCAAGCATGTTGCAACTGATCCTCGGCGGTGCCCGTTCCGGCAAGAGTCGCCTGGCGGAAAAGCTCGCCGGCACGAGCGGCCTGGCCGTGACCTATATCGCCACCAGCCAGGCGTTGGACGGCGAAATGAATCAGCGCATCGCCCATCACCGCGAACGGCGTCCGGCCCAATGGGCATTGATCGAGGAGCCGTTGGAGTTGGCGCGGGTGCTGCGCGAAGCCGCGAGCGCCGAGCGCTGCCTGCTGGTGGATTGCCTGACCTTGTGGCTGACCAATCTGTTGCTGCTGGAGGATGCCCAGCGGCTCGCCAGTGAGCGCGAAGCTCTGCTGGAGTGCCTGGCGTCGCTGCCGGGCGAAATCATTTTTGTCAGCAACGAGACCGGAATGGGTGTCGTGCCGCTGGGCGAATTGACTCGCCGTTATGTCGATGAAGCCGGTTGGCTGCATCAAGCCCTGGCCGAGCGTTGTCAGCGGGTAGTGCTGACGGTGGCCGGCCTGCCCCTGACTCTGAAAGGAACTGCGTTATGAATGACTTCTGGTGGCTGCGGCCGTGCAAGGCGCTCGACACTCAAGCCCTGGAGGCGGCGCGGTCGCGTCAGCAGCAATTGACCAAGCCCGCGGGTTCGCTGGGGCAACTGGAGCGGGTCGCGGTACAGCTGGCCGGCTTGCAGGGGCGGGTCAAGCCTGGCCTGGAGCAACTGTGGATCGCGATTTTCGCCGGCGACCACGGGGTGGTGGCCGAGGGCGTTTCGGCTTATCCGCAGGCCGTCACCGGGCAGATGCTGCACAACTTCGTCAGCGGCGGCGCGGCCATCAGCGTGTTGGCGCGGCAGTTGCGGGCACGCCTGGAAGTGGTCGACCTCGGCACGGTGACGCCCGGCTTGAACCTGCCTGGCGTGCGGCATTTGAACCTGGGGGCGGGTACCCGGAGCTTCGTCGAGGGGCCGGCCATGACCCAGGCCCAGGGCGAGCAGGCTCTGCAGGCCGGACGTGACAGTGTGCTGCGGGCCGTCGAGCAGGGCAGCGAACTGTTTATCGGCGGCGAGATGGGTATCGGCAACACCACCGCGGCCAGCGCCGTAGCCTGCGCCTTGCTGGACATTCCGGTGGCGCACCTCGTGGGGCCGGGCACCGGCCTGGATGCGGCGGGTGTCAGCCACAAGGCGCAGGTGATCGAGCGCGCCTTGAGTCTGCATGCCGCCCAGCGTGGCGATGCCTTGCAGACCTTGTTCAACCTTGGCGGTTTTGAAATCGCCGCGCTCGTTGGGGCGTACCTGGCCTGTGCCCATGAAGGCATCACAGTGTTGGTCGATGGTTTCATTTGCAGCGTGGCGGCGCTGGTGGCGGTGCGGCTGAACCCCGAGTGCCGCCCGTGGTTGCTGTTCGGCCACCGTGGGGCCGAGCCGGGGCATCGGCATATCCTGCAAACCCTCGAGGCCGAGCCTTTGCTGGACCTCGGCCTGCGCCTGGGCGAGGGCAGCGGCGCGGCGCTGGCGGTGCCGTTGCTGCGCCTGGCCTGCGACCTGCACGGGCAGATGGCGACTTTCGCCGAAGCGGCCGTGGCGGATCGTCCGGCATGACCTTGCGCCTGGACCTGCTGCGCCACGGCGAAACCGAGCTCGGTGGTGGCCTGCGCGGCAGCCTCGACGATGCCCTGACCGATGCCGGATGGCAGCAGATGCGTGCTGCTGTCGCAGGCCGGGGGCCCTGGGATCGGCTGGTGAGTTCGCCCTTGCAACGCTGCGCGCGTTTTGCCGAGGAACTGGGGGCGCGCCTGGCGCTACCGGTGACCTTGGACCCGGGTCTGCAGGAGCTGCATTTCGGTGCCTGGGAAGGGCAGAGCGCGGCGGCGCTGATGGCGACCGATGCCGAGGCGCTGGGGCGGTTCTGGACCGATCCCTATGCCTTTACCCCGCCGCAGGGCGAGCCGGTGCTGGCGTTTTCCGCGCGGGTGCTGGGGGCGGTCGAACGTCTGCATCAGCGTTATGCCGGCGAGCGGGTGCTGCTGGTCAGCCATGGCGGGGTGATGCGCTTGTTGCTGGCCCGGGCCCGAGGTTTGCCGCGCGAGCAGTTGCTGAATGTCGAGGTCGCTCACGGTGCCTTGTTCGCTCTGACTGTCGAGGCTGGCCTGGTATTGAGCGAAGGAGTCTGAGCGTGTTGCCATTCTGGATCGCCCTGCAATTTCTCAGCAGTTTTCCGGTGCGTTTGCCGGGCATGCCGTCGCCCGAGGAAATGGGCCGGTCGTTGCTGTTCTACCCGTTGATTGGCCTGCTGTTCGGGCTGCTGCTGTGGGGGCTGAACCAGTTGTTGATGGGCGCGCCGCTGTTGCTGCATGGGGCGTTGTTGCTGACGGTCTGGGTGCTGCTCAGCGGTGCCTTGCATCTGGATGGGCTGGCCGACAGCGCGGACGCCTGGCTGGGCGGCTTCGGCGATCGCGAGCGCACACTGAAGATCATGAAGGACCCGCGCAGCGGGCCGATTGCGGTGGTCACCCTGGGGCTGGTGTTGCTGCTCAAGTTCGCCGCGCTGGTGGCGTTGATCGAGCAGCAGGCCGGTGTTGCCTTGCTGCTGGCGCCGCTGATCGGTCGTGGCGCCTTGCTGGGATTGTTCCTCTGCACGCCTTATGTGCGCCCTGGTGGCCTTGGGCAGGCGCTGGCGAATCATCTGCCACGTCTGGCCGGCAAGTGGGTGTTGGTGCTTGCCGCGCTGGCCTGTGTCGTGCTCGGTGGTTGGGGCGCGGTGTTGGCGTTGCTGCTGGCGGGCCTGGTGTTTGCTGGCTTGCGTCAGTTGATGCTGCGTCGCCTGGGCGGCACCACCGGGGACACGGCGGGCGCCCTGCTGGAGCTGCTGGAGGTGACAGTCCTGGTAGGGTTGGCGCTGTTCTAGAAAGGCGGAGCGCGGGTTTTATTCGCGCCCTGAACTATGCAAATTTCTTGCATTCCGTTAATCGCGGGTATATACACGCACCATGCTTCCTTCTCAATGTCTGTGCACCAACCTGCGGCGCGCCGCCCGTGGCGTCAGCAGGTTCTACGACGGCGCTCTCGACGGCTTCGGGATCAACGTTGCCCAGTATTCCCTGCTGAGCAACCTGCAGCGCCTGGACCAACCGAGCATTTCCAGCCTGGCCGAGGCCATGGGCCTGGACCGCAGCACCCTGGGCCGTAACCTGCGGGTGCTGGAAGGCGAGGGCCTGGTCCGGCTGTCCGAAGGCGAGGATCAACGCAATCGCATCGTCCAACTGACCGATGAGGGCCAGCAGCGACTGCTGGCGGCCTTGCCAGCCTGGGAAGCGGCGCAACAGCGCTTGATCGACCGTCTGGGTGCAGAAAAACGCGAAACCTTGCTGGCCTTGCTGAACGAACTGGCGTGAAGGCCTTTCGTTCGATGATAAGCGGGTATATACCCGTAAATGGAGAATAAAATGACTTCGATGTGGCGTACCAGCGGTTGGGTTCTTCTCGGGAGTGCGCTGATCCTGGCCTTGTCCCTGGGGATAAGACATGGCTTCGGGCTGTTTCTGCCGCCCATGAGCGCGGAATTCGGCTGGGGGCGCGAGGTGTTTGCCTTTGCCATTGCCCTGCAGAACCTCATCTGGGGCCTGGCCCAGCCCTTCACTGGGGCCCTGGCCGACCGCTTCGGTGCGGCCAAGGTGGTGCTGGTCGGCGGTGTGCTGTACGCCGTGGGCCTGTTGTTCATGGGGTTGGCCGATTCGCCGCTGTCACTGTCGTTGAGTGCTGGGTTGCTGATCGGTATCGGGCTTTCGGGGACCTCGTTTTCAGTGATTCTCGGCGTGGTGGGGCGCGCGCTGCCGGCGGAGAAACGCAGCATGGGCATGGGGGTCGCCAGTGCGGCCGGTTCGTTCGGTCAGTTCGCCATGCTGCCGGGCACCCTGGGCTTGATCGGCTGGCTCGGCTGGTCGTCGGCACTGTTGGTGCTGGGGTTGCTGGTGGCATTGATCGTGCCGCTGGTGAGCATGCTCAAGGACAAACCGCTGCCCAGCCTGGGCCATGAACAGAGCCTCTCCGAGGCCTTGCGTGAGGCCTGCTCTCACTCCGGGTTCTGGCTGCTGGCGTTCGGCTTTTTTGTCTGCGGTTTCCAGGTGGTATTCATCGGCGTGCATTTGCCGGCCTACCTGGTGGACCAGCACTTGCCGGCCACGGTGGGCACCACCGTGCTGGCGCTGATCGGCCTGTTCAATATCTTCGGTACCTACACCGCCGGCTGGCTGGGCGGGCGCATGTCCAAGCCGCGCTTGTTGACCGGCCTGTACCTGTTGCGCGCGGTGGTCATCGGCCTGTTCCTCTGGCTGCCGGTGACGCAGCTCAGCGCGTATCTGTTCGGCATGGCCATGGGCTTCCTGTGGCTGTCGACGGTGCCGCTGACCAATGGCACGGTGGCCACCTTGTTCGGGGTGCGCAACCTGTCCATGCTGGGCGGCATCGTGTTTCTGTTTCACCAGTTGGGCTCGTTCCTCGGCGGCTGGCTCGGCGGGGTGGTCTACGATCGAACCGGGAGTTATGACTTGATCTGGCAGGTGGCGATTCTCCTCAGTCTACTGGCCGCGGCCCTGAACTGGCCGGTGCGCGAGCGTCCGGTTGCCCGTCTGCAGGCAAGCGCGGCATGAGCCGGACAGGCTTGCGCTGGGTCAGTCTGGTGGCTGTCGTCGCGCTGTTGGCGGTGGCCTGGTGGGGCTGGCACCAGGGTGGGCTGGCGCTGATGCAGTTGGGCATGGGCGTCTGCTAGGAAGCGCTTGCTAGGGCGTCCGCCGGGCGAGTAGCTTCACCCTCTGACGGTACTTTCAAGGAGTTGAATATGTTGGCGCGCTGGCTTGCTGTTCCAGCTGTACTCATGGTGTTTGCCGGTTCGGCCTGGGCGGGCGAATGCCCGTCGCTGTTGCAGGGCTCGCTGCCCAAGCTGCGCGCCAAGGAATCCATCGACCTGTGCCAACGCTTTGCCGGCAAGCCGCTGGTGGTGGTCAATACCGCGAGTTTTTGCGGCTTCGCCCCACAGTTCAAGGGGCTCGAGGCGTTGTACCAGCGTTACAAGGATCAGGGGCTGGAGCTGGTAGGCGTGCCGTCCAATGACTTCAAGCAGGAGTCCAAGGATGGCGCGGAGACGGCCAAGGTCTGTTATGCGAACTACGGCGTTACCTTCACCATGACCGAGCCGCAGCAGGTCCGAGGCCCGGACGCGGTGCACCTGTTCAAGGTCCTGGCCGAGCAGAGCAGCGCGCCGAAGTGGAATTTCTACAAGTATGTGGTCGATCGCCAGGGCAAGGTGATCGCCAATTTCTCCAGCCTGACCAAACCGGACAGTCCTGAATTGATCGAGGCGGTGGAGCAGGCGCTGGCATCCAAGCCTTGAGTGTTATCCGCGGCCAATAAAAAAGCCCCGGCATTCTTGGATGCGGGGGCTTTTTCGTTCAGGCCGTCAGGCTTTAGAAGCGGTAGGTTGCACCCACGCCGAAGCCGTTCGCGCTGTTTTCGTACTCGGCGCTGTAAGACTGGCCGAGCTGCTGGTTCCTGTTGTTGACCTTGACTTTCTCTTCCTTGAGGTAGGAGTAAGCCACGTCGATGGTCAGGTCTTCAGTTGGGCTCCAGCCGGCGCCGAGGCTGAAGATGGTTCGGTCGCCGGTAGGAATGCGTGGCGAGCGGTTGGTGTTGTTGGCTGGCGACTGGTCGAAGGTCAGGCCGGTACGCAGCACCCACTGTTTGTTCAGCTGGTAGGAGGTACCGATGGCATAGGCCCAGGTGTCGTGCCAGTTCTGTTCTTCCTTGATGGAACTGAGGGCGCCCGGGGCCAGGAGACCGCCGGCGCTGGCGGTTACGCCTTCGTTTTGCACGGTGATGTCTTTCAGGCGGCTCCAGCGGGTCCAGGTCGCACCGGCGTAGAGTTTCCAGGCATCGTTGAGGTCCTGGGTCACCGACAGGTCGGCCGACTCAGGGGTGGTGATGTCCAGCGAGGCGTCGTAGCGAGCACCGCGCAGCAGGGCGCCCGGAGTACCGGCGCCTGGGCTGACTTCGGTGTGGCCTTCCAGCTTGTACTTGACCTTCGAGTGATAAGTCAGGCCCACGCGAGTGGTATCGGTCGCCTGGACCAGCACACCGATGTTGTAGCCATAGCCGATATCGTCACCCTTGATCTGGACATTGCCATCGTTAGGCGACAGTGGCGTGGTCAGCGCGGATTCCAGGGTGCCGGAGATACGGTTGATGGTCGGGCCGAAACCGATCGACACCTTGTCGTTGAAGGCATAGCTGACGGTTGGCTGGAAGGTGACGATTTTAACTTCGCTTTTGCTGCCGAAGTTACGGCCCTGGAAGCCGCTTTCATAGTCGGTGATCAGACCGAACGGGGCGTAGACACCCAGGCCGAAGGCCCACTGGTCATCGATTGGCTTGACGTAGTAGGCCATTGGGACGGCGGTGAACGGCACCATATCGCCTTTGTTGGTCCCTCTCTGGCTACCGCTGGCGTCGTTGATATCGGTGGACGCGTCAATGGCCGCGAGACCGCCAGTGACTTGCTGGCGTTTCAGGCGCGACATACCGGCAGGGTTACCAAAAACTGTGCTTGCATCGTCGGCAGCAGAGGATCGACCGGCGAAACCAGTACCCATGCCGCTGATGCTTTGTTCGTTCAGGGCAAAGCCACTTGCGAAAAGTTGGGTAGATGCCATGGCAACGGCAAGGCTAAGACTGGTTTTGAGTATTACTTTTTTCATTATTAGAACTCCTGGTGATCACCGGAGCGAAAATTACCAACATTTCCTCCTCAACGCTATAGGCTGTATGGCTTGAGATAGAGCGGTTTTGTAGGACAATCCTACCAAAATTGCGCTTGTTTGCGCGAACTTGCAAAAAGTCCGATCAGCAGGCGACCTGATTCAGTGGCGCAACACAGGTCTGCCAGGCATCGGCGAAGTCCCGCAGACGTCCTTGTGGTTGGAAGATCTGTTTCCAGATACGAGCCATGCCGACCAGGTCATCGGCCTCGGGGAGCAGGGTGTTCTGCTCTTCTACCAGCAGCCAGGCGATGGCGGTGGCGTAACGCAGGTTGACGGTCAGTTCCAGATGCGGCCCGCTGAGGAATGCATGCTGGCTGGCCAGGCCGCGAACCAGGCTGGCGCGTTCCGGGTCCAGGGCCAGATAGTGGTCCCAGAGTGCCTGGTGACGGGGTTCGGCGATGCGGTAGAGGCCGTGGCCTCTGCGGTCGTGCAGGGCGGAGCCGAGGGCGGATTGACTGGCGGCGATGCCTAGCAGCAATGATTCTGCGGTGCGACTGTGGTTGCCCAGATAGATCAGGGTCGGGCGGATCACGTAGCGGCACAGTTCGCTGGCGGCAATACCCATAAAGCCCTCGAAGCGTGAAGTGGCCGGCGAGGCCTGATGGGGGAGCTTGGCAGCGGTGGATCGGTCAGGCTCGCCGGAAGCGGATCATGCCGCTTGAGTTGAAGTGTAGTGTCATATCGTTGCTGTAAAGGTCTGTTTTTAAAATATTTCCGGCTTCCTGTTATAACCGTTATATCGGATGGTGCTTTAGCCGAAGACGGGCAAATCGAAATAACAGGTAATAAAAAGCCCCGCTATTCAGGCGGGGCTTCGGGTTTCAGCGCTCTGGCGTCTCAGGCGGTGAGGGCCTGACGGGTGCGCTCGATCACCGCTTGCAGCGGCTCGGCGCTGGAATACTGATCGGGGTACAGGCGTTCGCTGTGACGAGCGATACCGTGTTCGTTGACCAGGGTGAAGCTGAAGCAGCCTTTGCGAGCGGCTATGATCAGGCAGTTCATTGGAGCAAAAGCGTTGGTGAGGGTGCGAATGGCATCCTGAGTCTGGATTTGAGTAGACATAGTTATTGGGTGTTCCTACAAATGACACGGTTAAGAACCGTGCAACGTTAAAACGTTCCAGTAACGCCGACCACCATTGGTCGAACGAAGAACCCGACTGGAACAAAGCAGCCAGTTGGAAGCGCTTTATCAAGTGCGCGCTAGGGCTGGCAGGTAGGTACTTAGGAGGGCAGGCAATCACAGCAGGGGTTAAGGTTCTGGGCCCCAGGTGAAGATCCTGATCAATTTGCAGGTTGGTTCGGTCAGAGTAAAAAGGGCTTTGCGACATCCTTTGCAATGTGTTCAAAGGCAGTGTCGGCGAAAGCTTTACCTGGAAACCAGCGAGGTGGTCGATCCCGTGTAGTCGGTAGAAACTTCTCTTCAGGGAAGCTGAACCGGGGGACTTGTTCGACCAGAATTGACTTTCAGCTTGGTACTAACGCTGTGGATGATAACGGATTGATGTAGCTGGTGCAAGTGTGTTAGGCAAAATGGTTATGAGTGTCACAGGGGACGGGGTCGTGAACGAGGCAGGTCGGGCTTTCCACCGTAGTTGAGCAGAAAGTTGTTACTGGAGCTTTGGTCTTCGCTGCTGTTCTCCCATGAACGGGCGAAAAAGGTGCATCGATATAACCGGATCAAGGTTACTTGTGCACAATAGTTGCGCGGCCTGTCACCGGCCTGTCACCTCACCTGCCGGGCCCTCCAATGCCTGCGATGAAAATTTAAGTCAATGAAAAACATCGTTTTTTTTTACTGGTGAAAAAATCGTCAGTTTGACTGCGGGCCCCGTCCCATGCGGCTTTCGGAGACTTGTAGGGCGGTTGTCCACTGAGTTATCCACAGCTTCTGTGGATTGTCCCAAGCGCTTGCTCTAGCACGGGCGTGCCGAGTTTTTTCGACTTTACGCGTGTGAAAAAAGGAGTAGAGTGGCGCGCCTTCCGATCTGCCCTACAGTGCTTTATGAAGTTTCTCTCAGTGTCACCTTCTGTTACCTCTGCCTCTTCCAGTGTTACCGAGCCCAAGCGTTTTTCGTTACGTGTGGCCATGTGGCTGCTCGACAGCCCGCGCCTGGGTGATAACCGGAACGTCAAGCACTTTGCCGGGCGTTTGCTCAAGCAGCCTGCCCGGGAAGGGGTGGTAGCCGCACAGAGTCGTCTTGGCCAGCTAATGTGCCGCGAATGCGGCAACGCCCGCGATCGGCGGATTGGTCATGACCTGCTGCGCCAGGCGGCACGGGCTGGCGATCGCCGCGCCCAGCTGGAGCTTGGCCAGATCGAAGACTGAGCTGTCCAAGCCTCGGTCCCTTGGTTAACCTTCAAGCTTTATTTCACTGTCTGGAGTGGCTATGGCTATGGACTTGACCAGCGTACTGCTCGGTCTGGCAGGCGCGGCATTGCCCTTGGTGGCGCTCGCCTGGCAACTGCAACGCCGTCTGAGCTCCCGCCAAACCGAACTGTCCCTGCTGGAGGAACGCCTGGCCACCGCGTTGCTGGCACAGGATGGCTTGAACGCCCAACTGGATGCCTGCCGCGACGAGATCAGCGACCTGGGCCAGGCCAATGCCGTGAAGCAGGCCGATCTGGCGGCGGTGCGCCGGGAAGTCGAGTTGTTGCAGATCGAGCGCGACAACGCCCGTGATGCCGCCCACGCCTGGAACCTTGAACGGGCCAATAAGGAAGCCGAGCTGCGGCGCCTGGATGCCCAGGCCGCATCATTGAATGCAGAGTTGCGCGAGCAGCAGGAAAGCCACCAGCAACGCCTGAGCGACCTGCAAGGCTCGCGGGACGAGCTGCGGGCGCAGTTCGCCGAGCTGGCGGGCAAGATCTTCGACGAGCGTGAGCAGCGTTTTGCCGAGAATAGCCAGCAGCGTCTCGGACAATTGCTCGACCCGCTCAAGGAGCGCATCCAGTCCTTCGAGAAGCGGGTCGAAGAGAGTTATCAGGCCGAAGCGCGCGAGCGTTTCTCCCTCGGCAAGGAGCTCGAGCGCCTGCAACAGCTGAACCTGCGCTTGAGCGACGAGGCGACCAACCTGACCCGCGCGCTCAAGGGCCAGAAAACCCAGGGCAACTGGGGCGAACTGATTCTCGAGCGGGTACTGGAGCATGCCGGCCTGGAGAAGGGCCGTGAGTACCAGACCCAGGTCAGCCTCAAAGGGCCCGACGGCGAGCGTTTCCAGCCCGACGTGCTGATCATGTTGCCCGGCGACAAGCAGGTGGTGGTGGACTCCAAGGTCAGCCTGACCGCCTACCAGCAGTTTGTCGCGGCGGACGATGAAGTGATCGGCCAGGCGGCGCTGAAGCAGCACGTACTGTCCTTGCGCAATCACGTCAAAGGCCTGGCCGGCAAGGACTACAAGCGTCTGGAAGGTTTGCACAGCCTAGATTTCGTGTTGCTCTTCGTACCCATCGAGGCGGCTTTTTCCGCCGCCTTGCAGGCCGAGCCCAACCTGTTCCAGGAAGCCTTCGACCGCAATATCGTGATCGTCAGCCCGACCACCTTGCTGGCTACCCTGCGAGTGATCGACAGCCTGTGGAAGCAGGAGCGGCAGAGCCAGAACGCCCGGGAAATCGCCGAACGCGCCGGTTGGCTGTACGACAAGTTCGTGTTGTTCATTCAGGATCTGGATGAAGTCGGCAATCGCCTGCAGCAGTTGGACAAGGCCTACAGTGCCGCGCGCAACAAGCTGACCGAGGGGCGTGGCAACCTGGTCAGCCGCAGCGAGCAACTGCGGCTGCTCGGGGCGCGTGCCAGCAAGAGCCTGCCGGCGGACCTGCTGGAGCGGGCAATGACCGATGCCGACGGCGCGTTGCTCGAACTGCCGGATTGACCCGGGGGCGGAAGGTCAGAGCGGCAGATGCCGGCTCAACAGCGCCCGCAACGCCGCGGGCTTCACCGGCTTGGCCAGGTAGTCCAGCCCAGCGGCGTGCACCTCGGCGACCATCTCGGGGCGCCCGTCGGCGCTGATCACCACGCCTGGCACCGGGTCACCCAACTGGGTACGCAGCCAGGCTATGACCTCGGTGCCGGTTTCGCCATCGTCCAGGTGATAGTCCACCAATGCCAGTTGCGGGCGCACGCCATCATTGAGCAGCGCCGCGCATTCTTCGCGGTTACGCGCGGTCCAGACCTGGCAGCCCCAGCGGCTGAGCAGGCTGTTCATGCCGATCAGGATGCTGTCTTCGTTATCGACACACAGTACCTGGGCGCCGGACAGCAGATGGCCGTTGAGTTCGGCCACCTGCCTCGGTGCGCTGACGGCCGCCTTGGCCAAAGGCACGCTGACACTGAAGACGCTGCCCTTGCCCGGCCAGGAGCGTACTTGCAGGCCGTGACCGAGCACGCGACACAGCCCGTCGGCGATCGCCAATCCGAGGCCCAGGCCTTTTTCGGCGCGGGTCTGGTGGCTGTCGAGGCGTTTGAATTCTTCGAAGATCACTTGCTGCTTATCCAGAGGAATCCCCGGTCCACGGTCCCAGACTTCCAGGCACAGCTGGTTGCCGCGGCGGCGTACGCCCAGCAGCACAGGCCCTTTGGCGTAACGGAAGGCATTGGTCAGGAAGTTCTGCAGAACCCGGCGCAGTAGCTTGATGTCGCTGTCGACCCGGAGACGGCTGCCGCGCAGGCGGAATTTCAGGCCTTGCTCCTGGGCCAGCACCTTGAATTCGGCCCCCAGGGTATCGAACAGTTCGTTGAGCACGAACGGCTTGCGCTCCGGATTGATCTTGCCGTTTTCCAGGCGGGAGATGTCCAGCAGGTCGCTGATCAGGTCTTCGGCAGAGCGCAGGGAGCTGTCCAGGTGCTGGACCAATTGCTGGGCTTCGGCGGACAAACCGTCGTCCTGGTGGGAGAGGGCGGCGGAGAACAGCCGGGCGGCATTCAGTGGTTGCATCAGGTCGTGACTGACCGCCGCCAGGAAACGGGTCTTGGACTGGTTGGCGGCCTCGGCGGTGCCCTTGGCCTCGGTCAGCGCGGCGTTCAGTTGCGACAGCTCGTGGGTTCGCTCGGCGACCCGCTGCTCCAGGCCTTCGTTGGCTTCGGTGAGGGCCTGTTCGGCTTCGCGGAACGGGGTGATGTCGGTGAAGCTCATGACAAAGCCGCCGCCGGGCATCGGGTTGCCGATCAACTCGATCACCCGGCCATTGGGGAACAGCCGTTCGGAGGTGTGGGCGCGGCCTTGACGCATCCAGTGCAGGCGGCGGGCGACATGCACTTCGGCCTCGCCCGGCCCGCACAGGCCTCGTTCGGCGTTATGGCGGATGATGTCGGCGATCGGCCGGCCGACGCTGATCAGCCCGTCCGGGTAGTTGAACAGCTCCAGGTAGCGACGGTTCCAGGCCACCAGTCTGAGGGACTGGTCGACCACGCTGATGCCCTGGCTGATGTTCTCGATCGCCCCTTGCAGCAAGGCCCGGTTGAATTGCAGCACTTCCGAGGCTTCGTCGGCGATGCGCACCACGTCTTCGAGCTGCATCTCCCGCCCTTCGATGGCGGCCTTGACCACCGCGCGGGTGGACGATGCGCCGAGCACGCCGGCCAGCAGGCGTTCGGTGTGGGCGATCCATTCGCCGTCGGCGTTCTGGTTGGGGTTGAAGCCTTTGCCCTGGCGGTAGGCAAAGCGGATGAAGCTCTGGCGGGCCCGTTCTTCCCCGACAAAACGCGCGGCGAGCTTGAGCAGGTCGTCGATCTGCACCGAGAGCATCGATCGAGAGCTGGGGCGGCCGCTGATTTCCTGGCCGATGAAGCGCCCGGCCTGCCAGTGCTCCGAAACCCGGGTACGCGACAGCACCGAGACCCAGGCGAACAGGGTGAAATTGCCGGCCAGCGACAGCACCACACCTTGGGTCAAGGGTGTGATCGGCAGGTTCAGCGGGTTGCCGTGCAGCCAGGCCAGGCCCGGGAAGCTGCTCAGCGACCAGCCCAGGCTGTGGGCGGCGATCGGCAGGACCAGGGTGTAGAACCACAGGAAAGTACCGGCCGCCAATCCGGCGAACACGCCGCGGCGGTTGGCCTGCTTCCAGTACAGCGCGCCGAGCATGGCCGGGGCCAGTTGGGTCACCGCGGCAAAGGCGATCTGGCCGATGGTCGCCAGGCTCGCGGTGGAGCCCAGCAGGCGGTAGCTGACATAAGCCAGCAGCAGGATGACCACGATGCTGACCCGGCGCACCGAGAGCATCCAGTGGCGGAACACTTCGAAGGGCCGTTCGGCACTCTGCCGACGCAGCAGCCAGGGCAGCAGCATGTCGTTGGAGACCATGGTCGACAGGGCCACGCTGGCGACGATCACCATGCCGGTGGCGGCCGACGCGCCGCCGATGAAGGCCAGCACGGCCAGGGCCGGATGGGCCTGGGCCAGGGGCAGGCTGATGACGAACGAGTCCGGCATCACTGAGCTGGGCAGCAGCATCTGCCCGGCCAGGGCGATTGGCACCACGAACAGCGCGGCCAGGGCCAGGTAGGCGGGAAACACCCACTTGGCCAGGCGCAGGTCCTGGGGTTCGATGTTCTCCACCACGGTGACGTGGAACTGCCGCGGCAGGCAGATGATCGCCATCATGGCGACGCCGGTCTGCACCACCATCGACGGCCAGTTGATGGTTTCTTCCCAGTACTGCTCCAGGCGCGGGGCGAGCATGGCCTGGCTGAACAGGTCGTCGAAACCGTCGTACAGGCCATAGGTGACAAAGGCGCCGACCGCGAGAAAGGCCAGCAGCTTGACCAGGGATTCGAAGGCAATCGCCAGCACCATGCCGCGGTGGTGCTCGGTGGCGTCGAGGTTGCGGGTACCGAAGACGATGGTGAACAGCGCCAGGATCAGCGACACGATCAGTGCCGTGTCCTGGGCGCGGGTGCCCATGGTGTCGGCCCCCGCGCCGATCAGCAGGTCCACGCCAAGCACGATGCCCTTGAGCTGCAGGGCAATATAAGGAAGTACGCCGACCAGGCAGATCAGAGCCACCACCACCGCCAGGGTCTGGGACTTGCCGTAGCGTGCGGCGATGAAGTCGGCGATGGAGGTGATGTTTTCCTGCTTGCTGATCATCACCATCTTTTGCAGGACCCAGGGCGCGAGCACCAGCAGCAGGATCGGCCCCAGGTAGATCGGCAAGAACGACCAGAGTTGCTCGGCGGCCTGGCCGACGGCGCCGAAGAAGGTCCAGCTGGTGCAATACACCGCCAGCGACAGGCTGTACACCCAGGCGCGCACTCGCGGCGGCAAGGGCGCGCTGCGACGGTCACCGTAAAAGGCGATGGCGAACATGATGGCCATATAGGCCAGGGCGACGATGGCGATCAGCCCGCTGGACAGCGACATGGAAACTCCGAACAGAAAGGCGCGCCGGGCGCTTCAGCCCGGTCAGACAGTCTCGCACGATGTTCGGGGTTCGTCAGTGTCGACCAAGGTATTGGCGCGGCCAGGTGTCGCAGGGGGAAGAGGGCTGTCCGTCAGGTTTTATCGCGGAAGGCGCGCCTATGGAAGGTGGCTCGGAATCGGTTGGCGCGAGAGCGGCCTCAAGGCCGCAGCGCGATGTCGATCAGTTCATGCAGTTCCTGCACTTCAAGCGGTTGCGCGGCGAACAGGATGCGGAACACCGTTGGCGCCACCAGCATGTTCAACAGCCGGTCGATGCTGGGCAGGGCTGTTTCGCTGTGCCGGTGACGGTCGAGGATGATCTGCAATTGCCCGCTGAGAATGCTCACGCAATAGCCGGGCGTGCTGCTGCATTGCACGTCGCGCATCATGTTGCGCCCGGGTTCGGAGCTCATTTCGTCGAGGTACTGTTCGGCCCAGGCCCGCAGGTCGCCGCGTAGGCTGCCGGTAGCGGCCGGTTCGCTGTCCGGGCGCATGCGTTCCAGGGCGACATCCGCCAGCAGTGCCGACAGGTCGCCCCAGCGCCGGTAGATGGTCGAGGGCGTGACGCCGGCGCGGGTGGCGATTTGCGGCACGGTCAGGGTCGAGCGCTCCTGTTCTTCAAGGAGTTCCCTGACTGCCGAGTGGATGGATTGCTGTACCCGGGCACTGCGCCCGCCCGGGCGTAAACCTTCTTTAATAGCCATGGATCGAACCTTAACACAAAGAATTTGCTTTAAGAGCGAGGCGGTAGCACACTCCGCAAAAGCAAAAAATTAGCTTTAATGGAGCGTGCCCATGTCCAGTAGTGTCGACTCTTCACGGTCAAACCGTTCCAGACTGTTGTTTCTGGCGATTACCTTACTCAGTTTTCTCGCCGCTTCCAGTGTGCCGACGCCGATGTATCACCTGTATCAGGAGGCGCTGCAGTTCTCGTCGGCGACCTTGACCCTGATCTTCGGCGTTTACGCCATGAGTCTGCTGGCGGCGCTGCTGACCGTGGGCTCGCTTTCGGATTATCTGGGACGCAAGCCGGTGATCTTCGTGGCGCTGCTGCTGGACATACTGGCGATGCTGCTGTTCATCCAGGCCGACAGCGTGGCCTGGCTGATTGCTGCCCGGGTGATGCAGGGCTTCGCCACCGGCATGGCCACCAGTGTGCTGGGGGCGGCGCTGCTGGATACCGACCGTCAGCAGGGGCCGTTGGTCAACAGCGTGGCGCCCTTGCTGGGCATGGCGTGCGGGGCGATGGGCAGCGGCTTGCTGGTGGAATATGCGCCGTTGCCGCTGCAACTGGCCTACTGGTTGCTGCTGGTGCTGTTTGTCGCCCAGGCGCTGTGCGTCTGGCGCCTGCCGGAGACGGTCACTGCCCAGCCCGGTGTCTGGGCTTCCCTGCGGCCCTCGCTGCATGTACCGCCCCAGGCGCGGCGGGCGCTGTGGTTGGCGTTACCGGTGGATGTGGCGGTGTGGGCCGTGGGCGGGTTCTTTCTGTCATTGGCGCCATCGCTGGTGCGCACCGCGACAGGCTCTACCTCGAACCTGATCGGCGGCGGCCTGGTGGCGGTGCTGACCCTGAGCGGTGCCCTGATGATTGTTTCCCTGCGCCATCGTCCGGCCGACAAGGTTCTGCGGTTGGGCGCGAGCCTGTTGGCCGTCGGCATCAGCCTGATCCTCATCGCCGTGCACACCGCCAGCCTGCCGCTGTTCTTCCTCGGCACCCTGGTCACGGGCGGAGGTTTTGGCTCCGGGTTCCTCGGTGCTCTGCGCAGTGTGATGCCGCTGGCCTTGCCCCATGAGCGGGCGGGGTTGATGTCGGCGTTTTATGTCCTGAGTTATCTGGCGTTCTGCCTGCCGTCCCTGCTGGCGGGAAACCTGACGCGCAGCTTCGGCCTGATCGCGACCACCGATGGTTATGGCGCGGTGTTGATCCTGTTGTCCCTGGGCGCTTTGCTGGGGTTGCTGCGTCAGCGAACCGCCAAGGCCTGTGTCGCGCAAGAGAGTTGAGCGCGACGCGGGTGCCGGTGGTTGAGACGCAGGCAATGTCCTAGCTCTTATATTTATAGAATAGATAACAGATAGAGAAATTACCCGTTATATAGATATTCGATCCGGTTCTACCATGGGCTCCACCTCATCGGAGGACAGGAGATCACACCATGACATGCCCCAATACCCTCAGAACCGGACGGCCGTTGAGCCAGCTGCAGCATCCTCGCGAAGCCATCCGCCATTTCACCCCCAACTGGTTCGCCGCCACCATGGGCACCGGCGTGCTGGCCCTGGCGCTGGCCCAGTTGCCGCTGCGGATCCCGGGCCTGCACCTGTTGGCCGAGGGGCTGTGGCTGTTCACCATCGGGCTGTTCGTAGTGTTCAGCGTCGCGTATGCGGCACGCTGGGTAATGTTCTTCGACGAAGCCCGGCGGATTTTCGGGCATTCCACGGTCTCGATGTTCTTCGGCACCATCCCCATGGGCCTGGCCACCATCATCAACGGTTTTCTGCTGTTCGGCGTACCGCGCTGGGGTGACGGCGTGGTGCAGCTGGCCGAGCTGCTGTGGTGGCTGGATGTGGCGCTGTCGCTGGCTTGCGGGGTATTGATTCCCTACATGATGTTCACCCGCCAGGAGCACCGTATCGACCAGATGACCGCGGTCTGGCTGTTGCCGGTAGTCGCGGCCGAAGTCGCCGCCGCCAGTGGCGGGCTGCTGGCGCCGCACCTGGTGGACGCGCATTCGCAACTGGTGATGCTGGTGACCAGTTATGTGCTCTGGGCCTTCTCGCTGCCGGTAGCTTTCAGCATCCTAACCATTCTCCTGCTGCGCATGGCCTTGCATAAGCTGCCTCACGAAAGCATGGCTGCCTCGAGCTGGCTGGCCCTGGGGCCGATCGGCACGGGGGCCCTGGGCATGTTGCTGCTGGGCGCGGACGCTCCGGCAATCTTCGCCGCCAACGGCATGGCCGCAGTGGGCGAAATCGCCGAAGGCCTGGGCCTGGTGGCCGGTATCACCCTGTGGGGTTTCGGCCTGTGGTGGATGCTGACGGCGCTGCTGATCACCCTGCGTTACCTGCGCGACGGCATTCCATTCAACCTCGGCTGGTGGGGGTTCACCTTCCCGCTGGGGGTCTATGCCCTGACCACCTTGAAACTGGCCAGCACCCTGAACCTGACGTTTTTCGCGGTGTTCGGCAGCCTGTTGGTCCTGGCGCTGGCACTGATGTGGCTGGTGGTGGGCAAGCGCACGCTGCAGGGCGCTTATCGTGGCGAGTTGTTCGTTTCGCCTTGCATCGCAGGATTAGCGAAATAATCCGCGAACTTTAGGTAAGGTTGTGGCCTGGATCGAAGATCGATAATCCAATAACAGCATCCAAGCCACTCAGGGACATGGAAGATGAGTCACCCCTCACAGTTCACCTTGCTTCGTACGCGGCGTTTCCTGCCATTCTTCATTACTCAGTCCCTCGGTGCGTTCAACGACAACATCTTCAAGCAGTCGCTGATCCTCGCCATTCTCTACAAGCTGGCCATCGAGGGAGACCGCTCGATCTGGGTCAACCTCTGCGCCTTGCTGTTTATCCTGCCGTTCTTCCTGTTCTCGGCGCTGGCCGGGCAATTCGGCGAGAAGTTCGCCAAGGACGCGTTGATCCGCCTGATCAAGCTCGGCGAGATTGTGATCATGGCCGTGGGGGCGGTGGGATTTGTCTTTGATCACCTGTCGCTGATGCTGCTGGCGCTGTTCGCCATGGGCACCCACTCGGCGCTGTTCGGCCCGGTCAAATATTCGATCCTGCCCCAGGCGCTACGGGAGGAAGAGCTGGTGGGGGGCAACGGCCTGGTGGAAATGGGCACTTTCCTGGCGATTCTTGCCGGGACCATAGGCGCCGGGATCATGATGTCCTCGGCCCATTACGCACCGATTGTCTCGACGGCGATCATTGCCGTCGCCGTGCTCGGTTACCTCGCCAGCCGGGGCATCCCCCGGGCCGCGGCGGCCACCCCGGACATGCGCCTGAACTGGAATATCTTCAGCCAGTCCTGGGCCACCCTGCGCCTGGGCCTGGGGCAGACGCCGGCTGTGTCGCGCTCGATCGTCGGCAACTCGTGGTTCTGGTTTGTCGGGGCGATCTACCTGACGCAGATTCCGGCCTACGCCAAGGAGTGGATGCACGGCGACGAGACAGTGGTCACGCTGATCCTCACGGTGTTCTCGGTGGGCATCGCCGCCGGTTCCATGCTGTGCGAGAAGCTTTCGGGACATAAGGTCGAGATCGGCCTGGTGCCTTTTGGCTCGTTCGGCCTGACGGTGTTCGGCCTGCTGCTGTGGTGGCATTCCGGCGGGATTGCGCCAAGCGAGGCGGGGTACAGCTGGCTCGAGGTCCTCGGTTATGGCCATGCCTGGTGGGTGCTGATCGATATTCTCGGCCTGGGCATCTTCGGTGGTTTCTACATCGTGCCGCTGTATGCACTGATTCAGTCGCGGACCCCGGAGAACGAGCGGGCGCGGGTGATTGCCGCGAACAACATTCTCAACGCGCTGTTCATGGTGGTGTCGGCGATCGTCTCGATCGTCTTGCTGAGCCTGGCCAAGCTGTCGATCCCGCAGCTGTTCCTGGTGGTGTCGCTGCTGAACATCGCGGTCAACGCCTACATCTTCAAGATCGTCCCCGAGTTCAGCATGCGTTTCATGATCTGGCTGCTCAGCCATTCCATGTACCGGGTCGAGCACCGCAACCTGGAGGCGATCCCGGACGAAGGCGCGGCGTTGCTGGTGTGCAATCACGTGTCCTTCGTCGATGCCTTGCTGATCGGCGGCGCGGTACGGCGGCCGATTCGTTTCGTGATGTATTACAAGATCTACAACCTGCCGCTGCTCAACTTCATCTTCCGTACCGCCGGGACCATTCCGATTGCCGGGCGCAACGAGGACATCCAGATCTACGAAAGGGCGTTCACCCAGATTGCCCGCTACCTCAAGGATGGCGAGCTGGTGTGCATCTTCCCGGAAGGCAAGCTGACCGCCGATGGCGAGATCAATGAGTTCAAGGGCGGGCTGACGCGGATTCTCGAAGAGACGCCGGTGCCGGTGATTCCGCTGGCGTTGCGGGGGCTGTGGGGCAGCTTTTTCAGCCGCGATCCGAGCAAGGGACTGTTCCGCCGCCTGTGGTCGCGAGTGACCCTGGTGGCGGGTTCGGCCGTGACCGCCGACAGTGCCGAACCGGCCCGTTTGCAAACCCTGGTGGGTGAGCTGCGCGGTAGCCTGCGCTGATACCTGTAGCCGCTGCCGCAGGCTGCGCTCGCCCACAACGTGGGCGCAGGATTTTAAGATCGCTGAAGGCCTTTGGCCTTATCGCAGCCTGCGGCAGCGGCTACAGGGGGCTCATCAGGTCGCGCTGACCTTCAAGCCGATCAGCCCGGTAATTATCAGCGCCACGCTGGCCAGGCGGAACAGCGCCATGGACTCACCGAACAGAATGATCCCGGCGATCACCGTGCCAACCGCGCCGACCCCGGTCCAGATGGCATAGGCAGTGCCCAGCGGCAGTTCCTTCATGGCCAGCCCCAGCAGGCCGAGGCTGACCGCCATGGCGGCGATGGTCAGGGCGGTAGGGAGAGGGCGACTGAAACCGTCGGTGTACTTGAGGCCGACGGCCCAGCCCACTTCAAACAGGCCGGCGAAAAACAGAATGATCCAGGACATGATGACCTCCATCGATTGACGGGGTCGTCCCCAGATTAATGACTCGATCGAGCCGCGGGGTCGTCCCCGCGTTGCGCAGTATAGTGCCCATCATTAATCCGGGGATCAAGGTTTCTCCTCAGTCGCTCGCGTGCTGGGCAGCCAGTGCGCGGTCGTCCTTTTCGCTCGTGCGGCGGAACCAGGTGGAAAGCAGCGCCCCGGAAATGTTGTGCCAGACGCTGAACAGTGCGCTCGGCACCGCCGCCAGGGGCGAGAAGTGCGCGCTGGCCAGGGCGGCGCCGAGGCCGGAGTTCTGCATGCCGACTTCCAGGGCCAGGGATTTGCGTTGCGCCAACGGCAGCTTGAACAGGCGGCCGGTGAAGTAACCCAGCAGGTAACCGAAGCTGTTATGCAGCATCACCACGGCCATGATCAGCAGGCCGGACTCGGCGATTTTCGCCTGGCTGGCGGCGACCACCGCGGTGACGATGATCACGATGCTGACCACCGACACCAGCGGCAATACCTCCACCGCATGCCGCACCCGGTCGCCGAGCACGCGCTGGGCAATCACCCCGAGCACGATCGGCAGCAGCACCACTTGCAGGATCGACCAGAACAGCTCCATGAACGAAACAGGCAGCCAGGCCGAGGCCAGCAGCCAGATCAGGGCCGGGGTCAACAGCGGCGCCAGCAGGGTGGTGACGGCGGCGATCGCCACCGACAGCGCCAGGTCGCCGCGGGCCAGCCAGGTCATGACGTTGGACGAGGTACCGCTCGGGCAGCAGCCGACCAGGATCACGCCGACGGCGATTTCCGGCGGCAGGTGGAAGACCTGGCACAGCAACCAGGCCACGCCCGGCATGATCACGAAGTGCGCGACCACGCCCAGGGCCACGCGCCACGGATGGCGGGCGACTTCGGCGAAGTCTTCGAGCTTCAGGGTCAGGCCCATGCCGAACATCACCAGGCCCAGCAGCGGCACGATGGCGCCCTTGAGGCCGATGAACCAGTCCGGCTGCAAGAACGCCACCACCGCGAAAATCAGAACCCAGTAGGCAAAGGTATTGCCGACAAAACGACTTAATGCTGCCAGTGCACGCATGGCCTGTTCCTTCTTATATGAAAACGCCACCGAAAGCGGTGGCGTCTGTGGTGCTCCCGCAGGAGCGAGCGAGTTGGCGATTAGGCCGGATGCGGCCCGTCGCCAGCAAGCAGGCTTCTACAAGATCAGATGCCTTGTGGAATCTCTTCGCCACCCAGGGCTTCGAACAGCGCCGGGAGGAAATCGCCGAAGGTCAGCATCATCAGGGTGAAGCTGGCATCCAGCTGGCCGAGGGCTTCGTCGCCGCCGTCCTGTTCCGCCTGATCCTGCAGCAGGTCTTCGAACTTCAGGCGCTTGACCGTCATCTTGTCGTCGAGCATGAAGGACAGCTTGTCCTGCCAGGCCAGGGACAGTTGGGTGACCACCTTGCCGGTGCTCAGGTGCAGCTGGATTTCTTCGCTGGTCAGGTCCTGGCGCTTGCAACGGACGATACCGCCGTCTTCATGAGTGTCGCGCAGCTCGCACTCGTCGAGCACGAAGAAGTCGTCGGCGGCTTGTTGGGTTTTCACCCAGTCGGTCATGATCGCGGTCGGTGCGGTCTTCACGGTCAGCGGACGTACTGGAAGGGTGCCGAGCACTTCACGCAGGGTGGAGAGCAGGTCTTCGGCGCGTTTCGGGCTGGCCGAGTTGACCAGGATCAGGCCCTGTTTCGGCGCGATGGCGGCGAAAGTCGAGGAGCGGCGGATAAAGGCACGGGGCAGGAATGCCTGGATGATTTCATCCTTGATCTGATCGCGTTCCTTTTTATAGACCTTGCGCATTTGCTCGGCTTCGATCTCTTCGACCTTTTCCTTGACCGCGTCGCGCACCACGCTGCCAGGCAGAATACGTTCTTCCTTGCGCGCGGCGACCAGCAGGAAATCCTGGCTGACGTGCACCAGCGGCGCATCTTCGCCTTTGCCGAATGGCGCGACGAAACCGTAAGTGGTCAACTCCTGGCTTGCACATGGACGCGCCAGTTTGGTGGCCAGTGCGGTTTCCAGCGCCTCAGCATCAAAGGGCAGATCTTGGGTCAGGCGATAGATAAGCAGGTTCTTGAACCACATGGGGTGAATCTCTCCTTTATACAAAGGGGGGCATTATTCTCCGCGCAGCTCCATAGGCCAACCCTCCGCTAAGCCTTTGGAAGGCCTGAAAAAATTATTTTAAAAAGTGCTTGCCAGAGTAGGGGGCGCTCCGTAGAATGCGCGCCACACCGAACGTGAAGGGTGATTAGCTCAGCCGGGAGAGCATCTGCCTTACAAGCAGAGGGTCGGCGGTTCGATCCCGTCATCACCCACCATTCGCTTTCAGTGTTACGCGCAGCGGTAGTTCAGTCGGTTAGAATACCGGCCTGTCACGCCGGGGGTCGCGGGTTCGAGTCCCGTCCGCTGCGCCATATTCGATGATCTGGAACACTGAACGCCAGGTCATCACAGAAAGCCCGCTCACGCGGGCTTTTTTGTGCCTGTGTTCCGCGCGAGGCGCCCGAGACATCGAAATTCAGCTTTTTTTGATAATTTTATTATTTAAATCAGCACGTTATGAATTTCTGTGTAATAATGCGCCCCGCAACGAAGGTAAAGGGTGATTAGCTCAGCTGGGAGAGCATCTGCCTTACAAGCAGAGGGTCGGCGGTTCGATCCCGTCATCACCCACCACTTGCTTTCAACGCTACGCGCAGCGGTAGTTCAGTCGGTTAGAATACCGGCCTGTCACGCCGGGGGTCGCGGGTTCGAGTCCCGTCCGCTGCGCCATATTCGATGAGCTGGAACACTGAACGCCAGCTCATCACAGAAAGCCCGCTCACGCGGGCTTTTTGCTGTCTGGAGTATGTAAATGCTCCCCAAAAAAGCGGCCCGCGGGCCGCTTTTTTCGTTTGTGGATCACTGCTCGGCGTTGCGGCTGTGCCGGTAGTCGCTGACCGCTTCGTACACCGCCTTGCGCAGGCGGTTGATGCCGCCGATGGGGCGGTGCGCTTCCAGCCCGAACCAGGGGTTGAAGGACAGGTTGTCGCATTGCAGGTTCTGCCGCGGGGTATCGAAGTCCTGGGCGGGAATTTTGATCCGCGCCACGGTTTCGAAGGGCGCATCGCTTTCCCGCCATTCGATGCTGGTGTCTTCGATGGGCATGTAGTGGCTTGGGTCCTGGCGCTGCACCTGTAATACGAAGCAGGCCGGCACACGATCGGTCGACAGCTGCTGGTTCAGGGCGTTGCGTAGAAAATTGGGCAGGGCCTGGTTCTGTGGGGGCAGGTTGTACGGCGGGCAGCTGTCGGGGTCCGGTGCGACGCGGAACTTGGCGTTGGCGCTGCCGAACTTGTAGGGCGAAACCGAAAAATAGCGGGTTTGCGTCGGGCTGGCCGGGGGCGGTGACAGGGTGGCCAAGGCAATGAACAGGTGACGAACCTGCCAGGTGCGTGGGTCCCAACCGGGGAAAAAGGCTCCGACCTTTTTTCCGTCCGCCTGCGCGGCGACATTCTGCCGGTACTCGGCGACATCGCTGACGAAGAAGTTCGGATGGTTGAACATCACGAAATCCTGCTCGCCACGGCCCTGCTGTTCCTTCAATAGTTGGGTGCCGGGCACATTCAACAACTTGATTGCCATTCCGCGCGCGTCACGAATGCTGTCGAACTGTGGATAAGCATTGCCGTTGGACAGCCGCACCATGGCTTGCCAGGTCTTGCCGGGTTCGGCGAACACGCCCTGGCGCAACGGCGGCGCCAGTTGCTCGAGCACCTGGACCTCGGCCTTTACGCAGCCGTGGGCCTTGGCGTGGGCGTCGCGCAGGTAACGGGTGTTATCCCGGTGCTGATCGACGATGCGCACGGCGGTCTGGATGATGTCCTGGGTCATGGCGGCTTCGCCGGGCGGAACCTGTTCTTCGATCGAGACCGGCCCCTGGTAGCGCCAGATGGACCAGGCGCTGTTTAGCGCCCAGCCGAGCAGGGCGATCAGCACCAGCAGCACAAGTGTCTTGAGCAGCAGCGCCCCTATGCGAAGCCATAAGGTGATCAGCATGAAACCGTCCTTTCGATGAGGGTCAGGGTCATGGCAGTTGCGCCTCCAGCGGCCCGCCCAGCACTTTCAGGTATTCCAGCAGGGCCCAGCGTTCCTCGGGTTGCAGCAGGCGGCCGATCACCCCTTCGCCACGCTTGCCCGAACGGAATTCATGGCCGCTGTTGTGATTGCCGCTGATCCTGGTATCGAACAGGAAGCCGTTCTTGAACGGCTCGGTACGATAGCCAAGATGCTTCGGATCGTATTCGAAGGTGCCTTTATAGAAGGTGCTGGCGCGTTCGTCCTGAGGCGAAAGCAACTGATACAGGCTGGGCACCGAACCGTTATGCAGGAAGGGCGGGGTAGCCCATACCCCGGCCAGCGGCCGGGCCTTGTAGGCGCGCAGTTCGCGGACGCCGATCGGCAAGCCGTAGCCATCGAGTCGCGGGCGTTCCGCCGGGGTCACCTGGGCGTCCCGGTAGGCGCGCTCCTCGACGAAGGCAGTGACATAGGCCAGGCTCTTGGCCGCTGACAGCTGGCGCATGTCCAGCGGCTCAGTGGGCGTGGGGTGCAACTGGACATTCGATTGCGCCAGCTCGGCGGCATCCCATTGCAGCGCGCTCAGGTCGTAACGCTGATCGGCAATATTGTTGGCCGTATTCGGGTCGGTGCCGATCACCGCGACTGGCAGCATCTTCAGTTGTTGTACCGGGCGCCCGTTGGCCTCGGTGACCGGCGGGACATGGCAGCCTGCACAGTTTTCCGCGAACAGCGCTCGCCCCTTGGCCGCCAGGGGCTTGTCGATGCCGCCGAACAGTTCTTCTGGCCAGGTCGGCGGTTTCAGTCGTTGCAGGGTTTCTTCGATGCGATTGAGGTCGCGCACCCGAACGCTCGACGCGTATCGGGCGTCGCCCTTGAGCTGCTGGCCCTGGGCATCGAAGAAGTTCAGGGTGGCGCCTACACCCAGCGCCTCGCCGATATTGCGGGCCATGGGTTGCTGGGCCGAGCCGTTCCACTGTACCCAGTCGAAGGTCCAGATGTCCCATAGATGCGGATAGTCCACCGGTGCGTTGGCCACCCGATAGTTGTCGGGGGAAATGGCGTCGCCGAAGCTGGCATTGGCGATCCGGCCAAAGGCATCGGTACGCCCGGGGCCTTCTTCGGTGGGATAGAGGCCGCGGTGAGTGTCGTTCCAGGCGACGCGCAGGAAGGTGTCCAGCGACGCCTTGAAGTCCTTGCGCAGTTGTTCATGCTCGGCGTCGTAGTCCTGGCCCAGCACGTTGCGGGCGAAACGCTCGAATTTCCACGGGTTGTAATAGGTCGACGCCAGGCTGGCGACCAGCGCCTGGCCGAAGCTGCCGCCGCGCAGGGTGGGCACGCTGGAGGGCAATACATGTTGCGCCGAACCGCCGTCGACCCGCAGGGCCTGCTGGTTGTAGCGCAGCTCGCCGGTGTGGCAGGCGGCGCAGGTGATGTCCAGGTACTGCTGCGGGCTGCCAGGGTTCTGATGGCGAGTGAAGCCGACCGGCAGGTTCGCCGGGTTATCGGCGCTGGCCTGCTGCGCCGGATCCACCAGGAAGCCGAAGCGAGCCAGGTACTGCGGCGCGGCGAAGCGTTGCGTGGAGAAGGGCAGTTCCAGGGCGGCGAACCACTCATAACGCATGCCCTTCACCTGAGTGCCCTGGGGGGTGAAGTAATAGGTCTGGCGGTCGGCGGCGCTCCATTGATCCTGATAGTGCACCTGCCGGGCGGGCATATAGTCGGGCAATTTCGGATTGGCCACGTAATACAGGACCACGGCCAGGGCGACGCCGATCAGGGCGAGGATCAAGAGCAAAACACGGGATAAGAGGCGCAAGATAAACATCCTTGTCGAGTTGTGGCTCTCTTATGCCTCAAGGGCAAAC
This sequence comes from Pseudomonas sp. LAMO17WK12:I10, assembly GCF_900215185.1. Classification (NCBI taxonomy): domain Bacteria; kingdom Pseudomonadati; phylum Pseudomonadota; class Gammaproteobacteria; order Pseudomonadales; family Pseudomonadaceae; genus Pseudomonas; species Pseudomonas sp. LAMO17WK12:I10. Next base: position 284,658 of record NZ_OBDX01000004.1, read on the forward strand.
TGCCGGGCAAGTGGCCATTACGTGCGCTGTCATTACTTTGCGGTCGAGGTGTTCTTTCCCGCGCTCGTTGTAATGGCTGGCGAAATGCTTTTAAACACGTGAACTTATCGGGCTAATCCGGCTCTCATGCCGGTAGCCATTGGTCGTGGCCGCCTGATAAGCTCGCGGCTTTACTCGATTGCCCTTTAGGCGCATGAACAAGGAAATAGCATGAAACAGCATCGGTTAGCGGCGGCGGTAGCCCTGGTTAGCCTGGTACTCGCGGGTTGTGACTCGCAGACCAGCGTGGAGCTGAAAACCCCGGCGCAGAAAGCTTCCTATGGTATCGGCCTGAACATGGGCAAAAGCCTTGCCCAGGAAGGTATGGATGACCTGGATTCCAAAGCGGTAGCCCAGGGCATCGAAGATGCCATCGGCAAGAAAGAACAGAAGCTGAAAGACGACGAACTGGTCGAAGCCTTCGCCGCGCTGCAAAAGCGTGCTGAAGAGCGCATGGCCAAGATCAGCGAAGAGTCGGCAGCAGCCGGCAAGAAATTCCTCGAAGAAAACGGCAAGAAGGCTGGCGTGACTACTACCGCCTCCGGCCTGCAGTACGAAGTGCTGAAAAAAGCCGATGGCGCCCAGCCTAAGCCGACCGACGTGGTGACCGTTCACTACACCGGTACCCTGACCAACGGCACTGTGTTCGATAGCTCGGTCGAGCGCGGCAGCCCGATCGATCTGCCGGTCAGCGGCGTGATTCCGGGTTGGGTCGAAGGCCTGCAACTGATGCACGTCGGCGAAAAGTACAAACTGTACATCCCGAGCGATCTGGCCTACGGCGCACAGAGCCCGAGCCCGGCCATTCCGGCCAACTCGGTTCTGGTGTTCGAGCTGGAACTGCTGGGTATCAAGGATCCAGCGAAACAAGACGACGCCAAGTAATCTTCGTCTGGTTCAATGACAACGCCCCGTCCTTACGGGGCGTTGTCGTATCTGGTCGTTGGTCCGGGAAAAAATGCGAACCCACGGCATAAGGCATAGTCTTAACAGCACGTGTTACGGCTAGCCGCATGAGGCTGCCAAGTCAATGAAATTATGGGTTTTTTTATGTGAGTAAAAAACGCCCGATCTGAGCCGAGCCCTTGTAAAACGGGGCTTTCAGCTGTGAAAAGCAGCTCTGTTCACAAGGTTATCCACAATTTGTGTGGATAACATTTCAGTGGGAGTGACGATGAAAGCACCCTGGAATTTTGCCCGCTTCCTGCCCCTGGCCGGCCGCTTGCTCAGCCGTGGCCGACTGCCGACCCTGTTGTTCGCCGTGGCCAGCAAAGGCGCCTTGCAAGGCGGTCGTCTTGGCAAGCTCAAGGACGATCTGCGCCTGCTGCAGGCCCTGTGCCTGGCTTACTGGCGTGGCGAGTACCGCGCCATCAGCCCCAAGGCGCTGTTGTCGGTGGTCGCGGGCCTGATGTACTTCCTCAGCCCGCTGGATGCCATCCCGGACTTCCTGCCGATGTTCGGCATGCTCGACGATATCGCCGTTCTGGCCTGGATCATGAAAACCCTGGACGGCGAACTCAGCGCCTTTCGCGCCTGGCGCAATCGCCAGCAACCGGAGAAGCTGGCGGTAGTGGAGCGTTTGCCTGACACTCCGGAACAACTGCAATTGGAAGGCCCGAAGAAAAACTGAGGTGAATTCGGATCCATACAACGATGCCCCCGCGACCTTAGCGACTGTTAGGATTACACTTCATAAGGAAAAGTCCGACTCGTTATGTGTCGTTCTACGGGGTAGTAATGGATATTCAGATAATTGCACGCGATGGCGAGCCCGAATATGCGGTTCTGCCATGGGCTCAGTATCAAGCTTTGCTAAAAGCCGCAGGTATCACCGAACAATCTCCGCGAGAAGCCAGGGGGCCTGTCGCGACCACAGCCGACCAGCCGCTTCCAGGTCTGAATCAACTTCGCAGTTTGCGTGAAGCCAAGGGCATCGCCATTGAGGCGCTTGCCCGTACGGTAGGTATCAGTCCGTCATATCTGGCCATGATTGAAAGCGGTGAGCGTCAACCCGACGCCGCTATACGCCGTAGCCTGGCCTGGGAATTGACGGTTCCGGGTTGGAGGGATGAATCGTGAGCGTAAGGATCAGTCGTCAACATTGGGATGGCCTGTTGGGGGAACTCGACCAGGCCCGTCGGCAACGCCATCTTTTGACCTATCGCGCTCTGCTTGAGCGCTTGCAGCTACCCAGCCCCGCCATGCAGACCCTGACGGCGGCCCTTGAGCATCTGGCCGCGCTGGATGCGCGTGCGGAGCAGCCGTTGCGCAGTTCGCTGGTGATCAGCCAGGGGGCGAGTCGATTGCCGCGCACCGGTTTTTTCGAGTGTGCGGAGCGCCTTGGGCGTTTTTCCGGGCCTTCCGATGGGGTCGCGGCCGCGTCGTGGCACGCCTCGGAAGTGGTTCGTGTGTTCGAGTACGAATACCCCGAGTCGGTGGAGGCCTGAGTGTTCTGGCGCCTCAAGGCGCGAGCCGGCTACTGGCTGGCTCGCCGGTTGTTTCATTGGCCCTGGTTTGTGCGTCAACCCCGGGGCTGGCACTGGCTGGAGGGGCAATTGGCGCGCATGGCGAACCTGGGGGACGTCGGCGCACAGAGCTTTTATGGCCATATCCTGACCTTTCGTGGCCAGGGGCTGGGGGCTCGCGAAGAAGGCATACGCCTGTTATGTCTTGCCGGCTTGGCCGGGGACGCCAAGGCGGCCTATCAGATGGGTGTCATCAGCCTGGCCGGTTCGCCCAGCAAGGCCGCGGATACGGTGCAAGCCGCCCGTTGGTGGACCCTGGCGGCGAAAGCCGGGCATCCCCTGGCCGAGGTCAAGCTGGCGCAGCTGAATCAGTCGAGTACGCCGGACCCGCAAGCAGGTCCGCGTCAGCCGTAAAGCCGTCTGCCATCTGGCGGCTGTCGATCACATGGATGCTGTAGCCCGGCACGTTCTTGGCGTGGTGCTTGGCTTGCGAGGCCAGCTCGGCCAACTGGCTGGCATCGAGTTGTCCACAGGCCTGTGGATACAGGTGCACCACGCCAATGGACAGTGACAGCAAGGCGAACTCCTGGCGAATGCCCTGGCGGTTGGGGGCGATGAAGCAGCCGGCTTCCAGGTGTTCGCTGCGATAAAAACGCCGGCACTGGCTATGGAAGTCGTCCAGCAGCTGGTTCAGGCGTTTTTGCCAGTCCTCGGGGCCCAATACCAGGAGAAAGTCGTCGCCGCCGATATGGCCGACGAAATCGCGGCTGGGGTCCACCCGGTCATTCAGGCACTGCGCCAGGCACAACAGCACTTCATCACCACGGCCGTAGCCATAGATGTCGTTGAAGGGCTTGAAGCTGTCGATGTCCACGTAGCAGATCAGCGATTCCCGTCCTTGTTGCAGCAGGTGGGTCAGGCACTGCTGGATCGGCACGTTACCAGGCAGCAGGGTCAACGGGTTGGCATAACGCGCCTGCTGGATCTTCAGCTCGGTAATCAGCTTGAGCACATCGATCACCCGCCCCAGGCCCAGGTAGCTACCGTTGAGGGTGATGATGAAATCCTCTTCGATCCGTTGTCGGGCACGGCTGGTGATCAGGCGGCTGACCTGTTGCAGCGACTGGCTGAGTTCCACCGCCAGGAAGTCATCGTTCATCAGGCGGCTGATGGGCTTGCGGGCAAACAGGTCGGTGGCGAAGGGCTTGAGCAGGGCATCGGACAACGAATGGCGGTGCACGATGCCGCAGGGCTGGCCCTGTTCGTCGAGTACCGCCAGCGAGTTGAGGTTGGCCTGGCGACGGAAGGCTTCCAGCACCGTGGCCGTGGGTATGTCGCGTGCTACCGCTGGTTGTTCGTTGAGCAGGGCACTGAGGTCGCTGCCTTCGTCGTTGAGCGTCGCCGGAGTGCTTTCGCGCTTGGGCAGCAGGTTGCGGCCATCGCGGGGCGGATGTTCCTGGGGGCGGCAGAGCAGGTAACCCTGTAGCAGGTCCACGCCCATTTCCGTGAGCACCTCCAGCTCTTCCGCCACTTCGATGCCCTCGGCGATCACCTGGGCCCGGGAGGCCTTGGCAATTTGCAGGATCGAACCGACGAACTCGCGCTTGAGGGCATCCTGATGAATGCCGTCGATAAAGTGCCGGTCGATCTTCACGTAGTCCGGGCGCAGCTCTGACCACAGGCGCAGGCTCGAGTAACCGGCGCCGAGGTCGTCCAGGGCGATCGAGAAACCCATGTCCCGATAATGATGCAGCGCATTGTGCAGCAGCTGGAAGTCATCGATCGGCGTCTGCTCGGTGAGTTCGATCACCACCTGGCTCGGCGGAATACCGAAGTCTTGCAGCAATTGCAGGGTGCGCCCGGGCTGGTGGGCTGCCTCCAGCAGCGATTCCGGAGAGACGTTGAGGAACAGCTTGCCGGGCAACTGCTGCTCGCTGAACCCCTTGCAGGCGCTCTGGCGGCAGGCGATTTCCAACTCGCTGAGGCGCCCGACCTGGCGGGCCACGGCAAACAGAGCGACAGGGGAGTGTAGCGGGCTGTTGGACGGGCCACGGGTCAAGGCTTCGTAGCCGAGAATGCGTCGTTCGGAGAGACAGATGATCGGCTGGAACAGACTGTGCAAACCGCTTTGAGCCAGGATTGAGCTCAAGGCACTCAGCTGTTCGGTCGTGGTCATGGCGATCTCTGTCGATAAAAAAAGGACCGGGCGCGCCCTTGATTCAAGAGCAGCGCCCGGTCCTTTATTTCACGACAGAATGATGACTGTTTGATGACGCTCCGAGGAGCGTCAGCATTAAATTGCCATCATCTTAGTGCTTGGCGACCGCGGTGTTGAGCTTCAGGTAATCGAGGAGGATTCGCCCGGTTTCGCTGAGGTAAGCGTCGTCTTCCGGCTTGGTCTTGTCCGGATCGGCGGCCGCGATGGCGTCCTCGTCTTCTTTCTTCAGCTCCTTGAGCGGCTCTTCACCCTTGGCCTTGCGGCGGATGTTTTCCAGCGCCAGTTGCTTGGCCTCGATGTCAGCATGCTGCGCCCGACGTTCGGCTTCGTTGAGGCTGACGGTTTTTTCCGCCATCAGCTTCTTGGCCAGGGCCAGCTTGTCGCGGATGAAGGCGAACTCGGCGTCCTTGGCCGAGCGCACGTCATGCTCGGATTTCAGCTGCGCGAGGAACGGCTTGAACGGATCCACCGCCGGCTTGATGGCCGGGCGAATGGTGTCCCATGGCATGGCTTCGGGCAGGGCGCTTTCGCCGATTTCCTTGGTGTCGATGATCGACGGGTAATCGATGTCCGGCAGCACGCCCTGATGCTGGGTGCTCTGCCCGGAAACCCGATAGAACTTGGCCAGGGTCAGTTTCAGCTCGCCGTGGTTGAGCGGCTGGATGGTCTGCACGGTGCCTTTGCCGAAGGTCTGGCCACCGATGATCAGGGCGCGGTGATAGTCCTGCATCGCACCGGCGAAAATCTCCGAGGCCGAAGCCGAGAGACGGTTGACCAGCAGCGCCATCGGCCCTTTGTAGAAGGCGCCAGGGTTTTCATCTTCGAGCACGTCGACCCGGCCGTCGGCGTTACGCACCAGCACGGTAGGGCCCTTGTCGATGAACAGGCTGGTCAGCTCGGTAGCTTCCTGCAGGGAACCGCCGCCGTTGTTGCGCAGGTCGATGACCACGCCGTCGACCTTGTCTTTCTGCAACTCGGTCAGCAGTTTCTTCACGTCACGGGTGGTGCTCTTGTAGTCCGGATCGCCGGCACGGAAGGCCTTGAAGTCCAGGTAGAAGGCCGGGATCTCGATCACCCCGAGCTTGTAGTCCTTGCCGTCCTGCTTGAGGTTGAGGATCGACTTCTTCGCCGCCTGCTCTTCCAGCTTCACCGCTTCGCGGGTGATGGAGACGATCTTGCTGGTCTGGTCGTTCGGCGCGTTGCTCGCCGGGATGATTTCCAGGCGCACCACCGAGCCTTTCGGACCGCGGATCAGCTTGACCACTTCGTCCAGGCGCCAGCCGACCACGTCGACCATTTCCTTGTCGCCCTGGGCCACGCCGATGATCTTGTCCGCTGGGGCCACTTGCTTGGTCTTGTCGGCCGGGCCGGCCGGCACCAGGCGCACGACCTTGACCTGGTCGTTGTCGCTCTGCAACACGGCGCCGATGCCTTCCAGCGACAGGCTCATGTTGATGTCGAAGTTCTCCGCATTATCCGGCGACAGATAGTTGGTGTGCGGGTCGTAGGACATGGCGAAGGTGTTGATGTACGCCTGGAAGATATCTTCGGCGCGGGTCTGGTCCAGGCGGGCGAGCTGATTCTTGTAGCGCTTGGTCAGCGTTTCCTGGATCTGCTTGGGTTCCTTGCCAGCGATCTTCATGCGCAGGACTTCGTCCTTGACGCGCTTGCGCCACAGGTCGTCGAGTTCCGCGGTGGTCTTGAGCCAAGGCGCGTCCTTGCGATCGATCAGCAAGGACTCCTTGGTGGTGAAGTCGAATTTGTCGACGCCTTTGCCCAGCTCGGCCAGGGCAAAGTCCAGGCGCGCCTTGACGCGGTCCAGGTAGCGTTTGTAGATGATGAAGCCGGCGTTCAGGTCACCGCTTTTCAGGAAGTCGTCGAACTGGGTTTTCCACTTGTCGAATTCCGCGATGTCGCTGGCCATGAAATAGCTGCGCGACGGGTCCAGCAGCTTCAGGTAGCTGTCATAGATGATCGCCGAGCGCGCGTCGTCCAGCGGTGGCTTGCTGTAGTGATGACGCTTGAGTAGCTCGACGACATTGAGGCTGGCAATTACCTCGTCGCGATCCGGCTGAAGTTTGTCCCAGCTATTGGCTGCGAACGTATTGGTCGACATCGGCAGCAGACCGAGACCAATGAAAAGAGCGAGGGCGGTGCTGGGGAACAAATGCTTCATGCTGATTCGACGCGGGGGCAATTGATAACGCATATTAGGCCGTCTTTGAAGTCGCCGGTTCCACAAGGACCGGTCGCATAATGCAAAAAGCCCGGTGCTACAGCTCCGGGCTCAGTCCAGACTCACTATGGAGGCACTGTGAAAGCATTGCAAGGCGTTGAAGGTCATGTGGAGTGGGTTGAAGAGCCCAGTCCGACGTGCGACGTAGGACAAGTGCGCATCCGCGTGGCGGCCGCGGGACTGAACCGGGCCGACCTGTTGCAACGGGCCGGGCTCTATCCGCCGCCACCGGGCGCCAGCAAGGTGCTGGGCCTTGAGTGCTCGGGGGTGATCAGCGAGGTCGGCCCAGGTTCGGCGTGGCAGGTCGGCGATCGGGTCTGCGCACTGCTGGCCGGGGGCGGCATGGCCGAGGAAGTGGTGGTCGATGCCCGTCATGTCCTGCCGGTGCCGGAAGGGCTGTCCCTGGCACAGGCGGCGGCGCTGCCCGAGGTGTACAGCACCGCCTGGCTGAACCTGTTCCAGCTGGCGGCCCTCAAGCCGGGGGAAAAGGTCCTGCTGCACGCCGGCGCCAGTGGTGTCGGTTCGGCCGCGATCCAGTTGTGCAAGGCGTTTGGCAATCCATGCTGGGTCAGCGTCGGTTCCGCCGACCGCCTGGCCTACTGTGAAGCACTGGGGGCCCAGGGTGGCGTGGTGCGCACTGATGGCCTGGAAGGCCTGCGGGATTTCGGGCCGTTCGATGTGATCCTGGATCCGGTCGGCGCCAACTATGCCGTGCACAACGTCAAGCTGCTGGCCCTGGACGGGCGCTGGGTGCTGATCGGCTTGATGGGTGGGCGCGAGGCCCAGTTGGACCTGGCGCAGATCCTCGGCAAGCGCATCCAGTTGCTGGGGTCGACCCTGCGCAGCCGCGACGAGCAGTTCAAAGCCGATCTGTTCAGCGACCTCAGCCAGCATGTCTGGCCACTGTTCGCCGAAGGGCGCCTGAGCCCGCAGCTGGCCATGACCTTCCCGATCAAGGACGCCGAAGCGGCCTTTGCCGAGCTGGCGACCAACCAGGTGTCGGGCAAGCTGATGCTGCTGATCGACGAAACCTTGGTCTGATCCTGTAACCGCTGCCGCAGGCTGCGATAAGCCCGAAGGGCTTCAGCGATCTTCAGATCTTGCGCCCACGTTGTGGGCGATCGCAGCCTGCGGCAGTGGCTACAGTGGCGCTTATTTCCACTGATGAATCGGCCAGCCGGCCTTTTCCGCGTGTTCGCGCAGCACCGGGTCCGGGTTGACCACATGCGGGTAGTCGACCTTCAGCAGCAATGGCAGGTCGTTGCGCGAGTCGGAATAGAAGCTCGCGCCTTCAAGGTTTTCTTCCTCGGCATCCAGCCATTCCAGCAGGCGGATGACCTTGCCTTCGCGGTAGGTCAGGGTGCCCAGGGTATTGCCGCTGTAGACCCCGTGCAGCACCTCCAGCTCGATCCCCAGGACCTCATCGATGCCCAGGCGTTCGGCGATGGGCTGGACCAGGTGAGTGCCCGAGGCCGAGATCACCAGGATCCGGTCGCCGGCCTTGCGGTGGGCGGCGATGGCCTTGCAGGCGTCGCTGAAAATGATCGGTTCGATCACGTCCTCGACCCAGGGGCCGACCAGGTGCCCGACCTCTTCCGGGGTGCGGCCGGCCATCGGCTCCAGGCTGAAGGCCATGAACTCCTCCATGGCCAGCTTGCCGTGGCTGTAGGCGTCCATCAGTTCATTGTTGCGGCGCATGAAAGACTCGCTGTCGACCCAGCCCAGGCGCCCCATCTGTTCGCTCCAGAGGGTGGCGCAGTCGCCGTGGATCAGGGTCTCGTCCAGATCAAAAATTGCCAGGGCCATTAGTACCGCTCTCTCTTAATCGTTTGCGTCAAAGTCATCAGGCTACCTCACAGAGGGCCGTGGGATCGATGGAAAGTGCCAGGCGTTGGCCGTCGGGGTGCAGATCGTCCGGCGAGCGGTTCAACACATCCACCACCAGTTCCACGCCACGGGCCTCGACCCGGTAGCGGATCACATTGCCCAGCAGGCTATGGCTGCGGATCTGCGCGTCGGGTTCGCCGTCCTTGCGTAGTTCGATGGCTTCGGGACGAATCGCGATACGCCCGGTGATCGGTCGCTGCAGCAGCCTGCTGGCACTTTCTGCATCCAGCAGGTTGTAGTTGCCGATGAAGCCAGCGGCGAACACATCCACCGGTGCGGTGTAGAGCGTCTCGGCGTCGCCGCTCTGGACGATCTTGCCCTGGTTCATCAGGAAAATACGGTCCGACATGGTCAGGGCTTCTTCCTGGTCGTGGGTCACGAAAATCGTGGTCAGCCCCAGTTCGCGCTGGATCTGCCGGATTTGTTCGCGCAGGTGCTTGCGGATCCGTGCGTCCAGCGCCGACAGCGGCTCGTCCAGCAGCAACAGGCGCGGGCGGGTCACCAGCGAGCGGGCCAGGGCCACGCGCTGGCACTGGCCCCCGGACAGTTGATGGGGATAACGGCTGGCGAAGTCGTGCAGTTCCACCAGGCGCAGGACTTCGAGCACGCGCTGGTGGCTCTCGTCGGCGTTGACCTTCTGCATGCGCAGGCCGAAGGCCACGTTCTGCTCCACGGTCATGTTGGGGAACAGCGCATAGCTCTGGAACACCATGCCGATCCCGCGTTTCTGCGGGCTCAGGGGCACGATGTCGTGGCCGTCGAGGAGGATCTTGCCGGCGTCCACCGGGGTCAGGCCGGCGATGCAGCGCAGCAGGGTGGATTTGCCGCAGCCGGACGGGCCGAGCAGGGTGACGAATTCGCCCTTGTGGATTTCGCAGTTGATGTCGCTGAACACCGGGGTGCCACTGTAGTTTTTCTGCAGGTGTTGGACGCTGACGAAGCTCATTGGCTTTTGTCCTTGTTCAAGATGTTGGCGGCCCAGGTCAGAACCAGCACAAAGAAGAAGTAGGAAATCACCAGCGCGCTGGTGAAGTGGCCGCTGCTGTTGCGCATGTTGTTCAGGTAGACCTGCAGGGTTTCGTAGCGGGTGCCCACCAGGATGTTGGCGAACACGAACTCGCCGAACAGGAACGAGAACGACAGCAGCAGGGCCACCATCAGGCCCTTGCGCAGGTTCGGCAGCACCACCAGGAAAGCCGCCTGCCAGGTACTGGCGCCCAGCAACTGGGCGGCGTCCATCAGGTCGCGCAGGTTGATCGCTTGCAGGTTATTGGTGATCGCCCGGTACATGAACGGCAGGGCCACGGTGAAGTAGCAGCCGACGAGGATCCACGGCGTGCCGACCATGGCGAACGGTCCCGAACCGTAGAGTTGCAGCAGGCCCACCGAGGACACCACCGGCGGCACCGCGAACGGCAGCAGGATCAGGATGTTCATCAGCGCATCGAGCCTTGGGAAGTGGTAGTGCACCACGAACAGCAGCGGCAGGATCAGCACCACCGACAGGATCAGGGCGCCGACGCAGACCAGCAGCGACTGGCCGAAGGCGTGCAGGAAGCGCGGGTCGCTCCACAGCTGGATGTACCACTTGAAGGTAAAGCCGCTGGGCAGGATGGTCGCCGACCAGTTGCTGGCGATGGAGTAGACCAGGGTCCCGGCCAGCGGCAGCAGGAGGATGGCGAACAGCAGATACACCACGACCCGGTGATAGAGGGCGGCGGAGCCGGGTTCAGCGCGAGACATGGTAGCTCCTCTTCAACAGCAGCTGATGGACGATGGTCACCAGGGTCATCAGCGCCACCAGGACCACGGCCAGGGCGCTGGCCATGTTCGGGTCGAGGGAGATGTCGCCGGAAACCATGGCGGCGATGCGGATCGGCAGCACGTTGAAGTTGCCGGTGGTCAGTGCATAGACCGTGGCATAGGCGCCCAGGGCATTGGCCAGCAGGATGACGAAGGTCCCCAGCAGCGCCGGGGTCAGCACCGGCAGGCCGATGTGGCGCCAGAACTGCCAGCCACTGGCGCCAAGCAGTGCCGCGGACTCGCGCCAGTCTTCACGCAGGGCATCGAAGGCCGGGTAGAGCAGCAGCACGCCCAGGGGGATCTGGAAGTAGGTGTAGAGGATGATCAGGCCGGTCTTGGAGTACAGGTTGAAGTCCTGAATGATCCCCGCCTGCTTGAGCATGATGGTGATGCTGCCGTTGAAGCCCAGCAGGATGATGAAGGCGAACGCCAGGGGCACGCCGGCGAAGTTGCTGGTCATGTTGGCGAAGGCGTTGACGAAGTTGCGCAGCTTCGAGTCGACCCGGCGCAGCGAGTAGCTGCCGAGAATTGCGATGACGATGCCGAACACGCTCGACCAGAAGCTGATCTCCAGGCTGTACTGGATGGCCTGCAGATAGAACCTGGAACTGAAGATCTTGTTGAAATTGGCCAGGCCCCAGCCGAACTCTTCCGATTGCAGGCTATTGATCAGCACCCAGAGCAGCGGAGCGATCTGGAACACGATGAAGAACAGGGCAAAGGGCAGCAGGCACAGGATCGCCAGCCATTTGCCGCGGGTGAATGCATTCACTTCAGCAACTCCCGGCATACAGGTTTGTCGTGGGGCACGCCGAGCAACTCGCAGATGGTGCCGCACAACTCGGTCTGATCCGGCGTGGCGACGGGGCTGAAACTGAACGCATCGCCGAGAACGAACAACGGCACTTCCCGCTCCTCCGGCAGCAGGCCGTTGTGGGAGCGGTCGTTGTTCATGCCGTGGTCGGCGGTCACCAGCACCTGGTAGCCGGCGTCGAGCCAGCCTTGCAGGTAATCGGCGAGGATGATGTCGGCCGCGCGTGCACTGTTGCGGTACTGCGGGCTGTCGAGGCCGTGCTTGTGCCCGGCGTCGTCGATGTTCATCGGGTGCACCAGGAGAAAGTTCGGGGCATGGCGCAGCCGCAGGTGTTCGGCATCGGCGAACAGGTGGGAATCGGGGTAGTGGTCGTTCCAGTAGAAATGCCCGTGCTGGATCGGCAGTTTCTTGTTGTCGGTATGCCGGTCCCGGGCCGGGTTGAACGGTGAGCGGTTGTACAGCTCGCTGATCCAGTGATAGGCCGCGGCGGCGGTGCCGAGCCCGGCGGCGCTGGCGTAGTGGAAAATGCTGCGCTGGTTGGACAGGCGCGAGATGTTGTTGTGCACGATGCCGCTGTCGATCGGTGGCACCCCGGTCAGGATGCATTCGTAGAGCGGTCGGGACAGGGCCGGCAGTTCGCATTCCAGCTTGTACAGCGCGGCGCGTCCCGCGCCGACATAGGCCTGAAGGTGCCCCATGGCGTGGCGGGCGACCTCATGGTTGAGGCCATCGAGCACGACAAGGATGACGTTGTGTGACATGGGGAAGGACTCCGCAAGACAACCAGGTGCCTGTAGGAGCGAACTTGCTCGCGATTGTATCTCCGCGGTTCCAGGACGACCGCGGCGCCTGGATCGCGGGCAAGCTCGCTCCTACAGATGCAGCATTACTGCATGTTGATGATCACTTCTTCCTGCCATTTCTGTGGCAGGCCCTTGGAGGTCTTCTCCCAGGCATCGGCGTCCTTGATCGGCGTGACTTTCTTGTACTGCTCGTTGGGCAGCAGGTTGGCCTGGACTTCGGCGGGCAGGGTCAGGTGCTCGGCGCGGATCGGACGGGCATTGCCGCGCGCCAGGTTGATCTGGCCGGCATCGCTGAAGATGTATTCACGGGTCAGCTTGGCCGCGTTCGGGTGCTTGGCGTATTTGTTGATGATGGTGGTGTAGCCGGAGATCACCGAGCCGTCCGACGGGATCAGCACGATGTAGTCGTCCTTGTTGACCATCTTGTTGCGGTAGCTCAAGCCGTTGAAGTCCCAGACCACGCCGACTTCCACTTCACCCTTTTCCATGGTGGCGATGGTCGGGTTGGCCAGCGACAGGCGCCCCTGCTTGGCGATTTCGGCGAACATCAGCAGTGCCGGCTGGATGTTCTTTTCATCGCCGCCCTTGGCGATGGCCGCGGCCAGCACGCCGTTGGCGGCCTGGGCAGCGGTGCTCACGTCGCCGATGGAGACCTTGTATTTGCCTTTCTCCAGGTCGGCCCAGCTTTTGGGGGCTTCGGAGCCGTGCAGCAGCTTCTTGTTGATGATGAAAGCGATGGTGCCGGTGTAGGCCAGCGCCCAGTTGCCGTCCTTGTCCTTGGCCCAGTCCGGGACCTGGTCCCAGGTGCTTGGCTTGTAAGGCTGGACCACGCCCTGCTTGACCGCGATCGGGCCGAAGGCCGCGCCGACGTCGCCGATGTCGGCGCTGGCGTTGTCTTTCTCGGCGGCGAACTTGGCGATCTCCTGGGCCGAGCTCATGTCGGTGTCGATGTGCTTGAGGCCGTAGTGCTTGGCCAGGTCTTCCCAGGTCCCTTTCCAGTTGGCCCAGTCGTCGGGCATGCCGACGCTGTTGACGGCGCCTTCGGCTTTCGCCGCGGCTTCCAGGGTCTTCAAGTCGGTATCGGCGGCCATGGCGGCGGTGCACAGGGCGATGGTCGAGCCTAACAGTGATGCCAGGAAAAGCTGTTTCATCCGAAGCTCCTTTGGGCGTGTTCAACGCTGTGTTTGTCTAACGTTGTTGGTCTAGGTCAGCAATACCTGAGCCAATTTAAGCCGGCTGGATGACACTTTGATGTCGGCATCAGTCCTGCAAGGCGTTTGCGAGTGTCCGGCACGGGTCTGCGAGATAAGCGTAGCCCAGGGCTAAACAGCTGATATGAAAGGACTTGGCCAGCCAATTGCAGGCGTCTGGCACAGCCATTTGGCGGTGTTGTCATCTGTCAGTCATATGCAGTGCCTAGGCTCTCGGTGAAGGCTGAGGGCCTTTTTCCCTGGCACGTTTTGCCCTGAAACAGTGCTGGTCTAGTCCAGATAGGTAACGTTGATGCGCGAAGAGGCAGTCAAGGCGGTGACAGCCATTGGGCAGGTCCTGCAGGAACAGATCGATCACGGGTTGTTGGCACCCGGTAGCAAGCTGCCGGCCGAGCGCAAGCTCAGCGAGTTGTTCGGCACTACGCGGATTACCGTGCGCGAAGCCTTGTTGCAGTTGGAGGCCCAGGGCCAGATCTACCGCGAGGAGCGGCGCGGCTGGTTCGTCTCGCCGCCACGCCTGGCCTACAACCTGATGCAGCGCAGCCATTTTCACGCGATGGTCAGCGCCCAGGGGCGGGTGCCGTCGACCGAGATGATTTCGGCGCGCCTGCAACCGGCTTCAGCGGCGGTCTGTGCCTGGCTGCAACTGCCGGCGCTGTCCAGCGTGATCCAGATCCGTCGGGTACGACGCATCGACGAGCGCCTGGTGCTGTATGTCGAGCACTACCTCAATCCGCAGTACTTTCCGGGCATTCTCGATTTCGACCTGAACCAGTCGATCACCGAGCTGTATGCCCGGCACTACGACCTGCATTACGGCCGGGTGCGCTTCGAGATCGTGCCGACCTCCTTGCCGGTGGAGGCGGCCGCGGCGTTGAAGGTTTCGGCCGGCAGTCCCGGGCTGCGGATCGCCCGGGTCAATTACGACCAGCACCAGCGCCTGATCGACTGCGACCTGGAGTTCTGGCGCCACGACGCGATCCATGTCGGTGTCGATGTGGTCTGAGCCCGCTCCCGGTGCGGGAGCGAGCTTGCTCGCGATGACGCCAGGGGGCCAATCCTTAAGGTTTGGCCCCGGCAAACAGATAATCGGTGGTCAATGACGCCAGGGTACGCACGCCCACCACCAGCGCCGATTCATCGACAAAGAACCCCGGGTTGTGGTTTGGCGCGGCCTTGGCCATGTCCTGGTCCCGCGGTGTCACGCCGAGAAACACGAACAGCCCCGGCGCCTCCTTGGCATAGAAGGAAAAGTCCTCCGCGCCCCCTACCAGCGGGCCTTGCACCACATCGTCCCTGGCCGCCCAGCGCAGGCTCGGCAGCATCTTCTCGGTCAGGGCCGGGTCGTTGATGGTCGGGTCGTACTTCTCGATGATGGTCACCTCAGCCTTGGCGCCGCCGCTTTCGGCGATCTTTTCCACGGTCTGGCGCACATCGCTGTGCAGCTTCTGGCGAATGCCGTAGTCGTAGGAGCGGATGGTGCCGCTCATGTCCAGCGACTCGGGGATGATGTTGTAGCGCGTGCCACCGTTGATGGTGCCGATGCTGACCACCGAGGGAAACGACGAGATGTCGGTGCGACGGCTGACCACGGTCTGCAGCCCGACTATGGCCTGGGCCCCGACCGTGATCGGATCGATGCCGTCCCAGGGGCGGCCGGCGTGGGTCTGCTTGCCGAGGATCCTGATGCGCAGGTCGTCGGAGCTGGCCAGGGTCGGGCCCGGGCGATAGGCGATGCGCCCGGCCGGAATCCCGGCCCAGACATGCAGGCCGAACACCGCGTCCGGCTTGGGCGATTGCATCACGCCTTCCTGCACCATCATCTTCGCGCCCCAGATGTTCTTGCCGTCGGGGATGAAATCGCTCGGGCCTTCTTCGGCGGGCTGGAAATAGAACACCACGGTGCCGGGCAGGCGCTCGCGCATGTCGCTGAGGATTTTCGCCGTGCTCAGCAGGATGGCGGTGTGGGCGTCGTGGCCGCAGGCGTGCATGACGTCCACTTCCTTGTCCAGGTAGCGCCCCTTGGCCTTGGAGGCGAACGGCAGGTCCGCGACTTCCTTGACCGGCAGCGCGTCCATATCGGCGCGCAAGGCCACGGTGGGGCCGGGCAGGGCGCCCTTGAGCACCGCCACCACACCGGTACGGGCGACGCCGGTCTTGACCTCCAGGCCCAGAGCGCGCAATTGCGTGGCTACCAGCTGTGCGGTGCGCTGTTCGGTGTTACCGAGTTCCGGGTGGGCGTGGATATCGCGACGGGTTTCCAGCAGCGTCGGCTCCAGGGCCTTGGCCTGTTCGGCGATGTGCTGGCGGGCCTGTTCCATAGCGCTGTCGTCGACAGCGTTGGCGGCCTGGCCGGACAAGGCCAGGACGCCGATCAGGCAGGCTTGGGCGATAGCGGATAGCTGCATAGGGACTCTCTCCATGATTAGTGTTGTGCTGCTCAGGTGCCAGAACCTGTGACCGCCCCCAACCCTGGAGAGTGCGACCGCGCCCTTGCCGAGGCGCGGCCGGACGCCTTACTCCTCTTGCTGGGGCCCGCCGCCGGCGGTGATCACTTGCACGCTCATGCGTGGCGTGGCCAGGTCCATTCCGGCTTCGTCGAGGTGACGCTTGAGGGACAGGTTGAAGGCTCGCGACACCTCCCATTGTTTGATCGGCGCGGTCTTGAAGCGGGCGCGCAGAATCGCGTTGCCGGACTCGAAGCTTTCCACCCCCTGGAACTCCAGCGGCGACCAGATATTGCGCCGTTGCAGCGGGTCGGTGCGCATCTTCTGGCCGACATCGCGCATCAGTTTGATGGCTTCGTCTATGTCCATGTTGTACGGAATGGCCACCCGGAAGATCGCGTAGCCGAACTCCCGGGAGTAGTTCTTGATGCTCTTGATTTCGCTGAACGGGATGGTGTGCACGATGCCGTCGATGTCCCGCAGGCGCACGGTGCGGATGGTCAGGCCTTCGACGGTACCCAGGTGGCCGCCGACATCCACGTAGTCGTCGATGGCCAGGGAGTCCTCGATGATGATGAACAGGCCGGTGATCAGGTCGGCCACCAGCGACTGGGCGCCAAAACCGATGGCCAGGCCGATCACCCCGGCACCGGCCAGCAGCGGCGTGACGTTCATGCCCATGTTCGCCAGGGCGACGATCAGGGCAATGATGAAGATCGCCACGAACAGCACGTTGCGGATCAGCGGCATCATGGTCTGCGCCCGGGCATTGGCCAGGCCTTTGCGCGAGCGGGTCAGGGCGTGGTGCACCGCGGTGTCGCTGAGGATCCAGATCAGCCAGGCGAACAGCAGGGTGCCGCCGAGGCTGAACAGCTTGACGCTGATTTCGTGGCCGTCGCCTTCGGTGAAGCGGATCAGCGACATGCCCCAGACCCGCAGGCCGAGCTCGATGAACACCAGCCATACCATCAGGTGGGCGAGGGTGTAGAAGAAGCCTTTGAGGCGCTCGGAGTACAGGGCGTGGCGCTTGTGCCCGCGCTGGGGCTTGAGGGAATGGCGGCGCACCAGGCCGTTGATCACCATGCACAGCACCAGCAGTACGGTGCAGATCAGCGACTGGCGCAGGGCGGTGCTGGTATCGCCAGCGGAAATGAAGGTGGCGAACAGGGAAATGGCCACCAGCACCAGCGCTGGCAGGTACCAGAAGGTGCCAATGATCTCGATGGTGTCGCTAAGGGCGCGGCGGGTCAGGCGGCGGGACAGCGGCTGGTTGCGGATCAGGTGCGCGATCGGCCGGCGGAAACGCAGGATGAATACCCCGGTGGACAAGGCCGCCATCACATTGGCGAAGGTGGCCGCGGTGTGCGCCAGGTGGCTGCCCAGGCTGGCGATCAACCGCGGGTCGCTCAGGGCCTCGCCGAAGGCGGCGAAACTGCCGATCAGCCACAGCGGCCGGAACGCCTGGCGACGCAGGATGTACAGCGCGCGGTGACGGTTCGGACCGTCCAGCACGGAAAAGGCGATCACGCAGATCGCCGAGAAGCAGGTGCCGACCACCAGCGCATAAGCCAGGACCATGGCCAGGTCCTTGCCCAGGGACGATGGCAGCTTGTAGGTCATGTACACGGTCATGATCAGCGCGATCAGCCAGGGCCCGAGTTTGCGCAGGGCGAAGCGCAGCAGGTCCCAGGTCTTGGGGTGTTGTGGCAGTTCTTCGGTGAGACCGAAACGCTCGCGCAGGCGGTGGCTGAGCCAGATCAGCGCCGCCGCCAGCAGGCTCCAGACCATCAGGATCAGGGCGAAGGCGAAGATGATCGGCAGCCATTCGCTGGCCGGCAGCATCAGGGCCGCCAGTTCATCCTGGGCCTGATCGAATTCGTTCGACCAGCGAGTGATCGGGCTGTCGGCGCCGGAGAACTGTTTTTCGAAGCTGGACAGGGTGCCGCCGATCAGGCCGAGCACGCCTTCTTCGGCGGGCATCTGGGCCTTCTTCGTGGCGTCGCGGAGCTTTTTCAGGTCGGTCAGCAACTGGGTGCGTTGCTGGTCGTTTTCCAGGGACTTGATCACTTCGTCCAGCGACTGCCCCAGGGGCAGCTCGGCTTGTGGCTGGGTTTTGCCGCTGTTGAGCAGGCCCGGCAAACCCACTGCCTGGGCCGATGACAGCGGCAACAGTGTCAGGAGACAGAGAAACAGGCAGTAGGGCAGAACGGAAAGACGAGCAAACACTGGGCGATCAACCTCAGAAAAAGCGGATCGACCGAGTGTACGAGGCAGCCAATACCAATGCGAGCCTGGACGGCGGATTTATTCGGCGAGTTTGGCGAGGATTTTGTAGATCACGGTGCCGAGGATCAGCAGCATACCGGCCCACATGCTGAAGATACCGGCGTTCTTGTCGCGGAAGTTGTAGCCGATGGCCAACAGGATCATTCCCGAGAGAATGGGAATGAGCATGGCGTGGAACGAAGACATCGAGATCATGGCGACAGCCTTGTCGGAAGGGGATAGTCCTAAGTCTAGGTGGCTTTGGCGAGGTTCGGGTTGATGTGCATCAGAAATGCTTCGGCACCCTTGTCGCCACTGCCGCAGGCTGCGATCACCTGTAAAAACAGGCGCAGGATCTTGAGATCGCTGAAGCCCTTCGGGCTTTTCGCAGCCTGCGGCAGCGGCTACACGGGGCTTACGGCAGATCGCGGCTGGCGTAGAACGCGCTCAAGACCTTCACCAGGTGAGCCAGGTCGTGGCTGCCGCACAGTTCGCGGATCGAGTGCATGGCGAAAGTCGGCAGGCCGATATCCACGGTGCGCACGCCCAGGTGGCTGGCGGTGATCGGGCCGATGGTCGAGCCACAACCCATGTCGCTGCGCACCACGAAACTTTGCACCGGCACTTCCTCGGCCATGCACAGGTGGCGGAAGAAACCGGCGGTTTCGCTGTTGGTGGCGTAGCGCTGGTTGCTGTTGACCTTGATCACCGGGCCGGCGTTGAGTTTCGGGCCGTGGTTGGCATCGTGCTTGTCGGCGTAGTTGGGGTGCACGCCGTGGGCGTTGTCGGCCGAGACCAGCAGCGACTTCTGGATGGTACGCACGAATTCGTCGCCTTCGGGCAGCAGGCGGCGCAGGGTCTGCTCGAGCATCGGGCCGTCGGCGCCGCAGGCCGAGCAGGAGCCGACTTCTTCGTGGTCGTTGCAGACCAGCACGCAGGTTTCCTCGGTGTCGGCGTTGAGCAGGGCTTGCAGGCCGGCGTAGCAGGACAGCAGGTTGTCCAGGCGCGCACCGGCGATGAAGTCGCCGTGCAGGCCGATTACCGCCGCGCTTTGGGTGTCGTAGAAGCTCAGCTCGTAATCGAGCACCACATCGGCGTTCAGGCCGTGTTCGCGGGCCAGCTGGTCGGTCAGCACCGCGCGGAAATCGACCCGCTCGTCGCCGGCGAATTGCGCGAGGATCGGCGGCAACTCGGTCTGGGCATTGATGGCCCAGCCCTGGTTGGCCTCGCGATTGAGGTGAATCGCCAGGTTGGGGATGATCGCGATGGGCGCCTTGAAGTCGATCAGCTGGCTTTCAACCCTGCCGTCGCGGCGGAAGGTGACGCGGCCGGCCAGCGACAGGTCGCGGTCGAACCAGGGCGCCAGCAGGGCGCCGCCGTAGACTTCCACGCCCAGTTGCCAGAAGCCCTGGCGTTGCAGCTCCGGTTGCGGCTTGACCCGCAGGCACGGGCTGTCGGTGTGCGCGCCGACCATGCGGATCCCGCCTTGCAGAGGCGAATGCCGCCCCAGCTTGACGGCCACGATGGAGGAGTCATTGCGGGTGACGTAGTAGCGACCGTTGGCTTCGGTGGTCCACGGCTCGCGCTCGTCGAGACGCTGGTAGCCCGCGGCCTCCAGGCGTTGTACGAGGCTGGCGGTTGCATGGAAAGGGGTAGGGGAGGCCTTGAGGAAGTCGATCAGGCCCTGGTTCAACTCTTCGCGCATAAGTAACTCCAGACAGCAGTGGCGCGAGTTTACCGTATCGGCTCGCGGCATTGCAGGCGCAATGCCGTTGAGGGAGACAACATTCATCGCGGCAGGGAAAACGGCTCAACCGGTGATCAGGTTGCCTTTGAGGAATACTTCGCGGCGTTGCTTGCGACCCACATATTCATGCTTGCTGGCCTGGTAAACCTCATTGAATTTCTCTGCGCAAATGCCTGGCAGTTGATCGAGGTATTCCTCCACCAGCGCATCGTACTGCGCTTCGGTGATCAGTTTGTAGACTTCGCGGCGATAGAAGAAACCCAACTGAAAACCCAGGGTTTCGCTGGCATGGGGCGTGATGGTCGCGAAGCAGTTCTCGAAGTCGATGGCCTTGAGCGGAGCCTGGGGGCTGATCATGATGTTGCCGGCCCAGAAATCCATGTGGGTGATGTTCTTTTGCGCGAGGGAGTGCAGCAGGCCGAATGCATCGCGGATAAAAGGCTCGATCTTGTCCGGGTTGTTGCGCAACCACTGTACGCCGTCGACGTAATCATCCAGCAGGCGGGTAAGGATGAAGTATTCCTGTACCAGCCCCAGGCGATCCCGGGTATAGCCGAATCCTTCAAGGTCGGACATCTGTACGCCGCGTCGCTGGGCTTCGACGGTGTTGATCAGCTCTTCCAGTGGCCAGTCGAAGCGACCGTTGCGCTGGGGCTTGCCCAGGGTGACGCGAACTTTCGCCTTGAGCGTATCCAGGGGCTGCACCTTGGCGAACAGCGGTGTCTGGCCGGTCGCCAAGGGGGCGCTGGCGCGGGTCTGTTTGTGTGCGTGACGTTGGCGGATGAGTTGTTCGAGGGCTGTGCAGGCGTCTGCCGAAGGTTTTTCGCGAAGGTGCAGGGTGGTATTCAGAAAGCAGAAGGTGAAAGGGTAATCGCGTTGAAATGGCTGACTGCTGAGCACGAGGGCTTCCTGCCTTAATGTCGAATAGCCACTATTTTAATATTTTTTTCACAAATTCATAACAAATTATTCAGATTAATCTTCAATTTTGATCGGATTTTTCCTGTATGCCCCTCAATCGAGGGGCGTCCCGCTGGGGTAGCCGCTCTCGATCAGAACGGTGCCGGGCACTCGAAGCGCAGGCGTTCGCCGCTCTGCGGATGGGTGAAGCTGAGCATGCTGGCGTGCAGGCACAGGCGTGGCCAGGCGGCCAGCGCTTGCGGATGCGCGTACAGGCCGTCGCCCAGCAGTGGGTGGCCGATGGACAGCATATGCACCCGCAGCTGGTGCGAGCGCCCGGTGATCGGGGTCAGCTCGACGCGGCACCAGTCGCCGCAGCGTTCCAGCACTCGCCAGAAGGTCAGGGCGTTCTTGCCGAATTCGTGGTCCACCACGTGCCGCGGTTTGGTCGGCGGGTCGTAGCGCAGTGGCAGGTCGATACTGCCGCTGTCCAGTTCTGGCTGGCCCCAGCACAGGGCGGTGTAGGCTTTTTCGGTCTCGCGGTCGTGAAATTGCCGGGACAGTTCGCGATGGGTATCGGGGTCGCGGGCCAGTAGGATGATGCCGGATGTTTCCCAGTCCAGGCGATGGACGATGCGGGCTTCCGGGTAGCCGTTTTCCTGCAGGCGGGTGATCAGGCAATCCTTGTTGTCATCGGCCCGGCCGGGCACGGAGAGCAGCAGGGTGGGCTTGTCCACCACCAGGACGGCGGCGTCCTGGTGAATGATGCGGATATTCGACAGCGGCATTAAAACAGCCTCGTAACAAACGCCAACGGCGGCTCGATCGACCCGGCTTCTACAGGAGCGCGTGTGCTCCTGTAGAAAAACCGAGGGACCGAGCCGCCGTGGCTCCAGCCGAATCGATCAGCGATCAGGCAGGGTGATATTGAGTTCCAGGATCGAGCAGCTGCCCTGGTTTTCCAGGGCGACATGCACGTCATCGGACCCGATATTGACGTACTTGCGGATGACTTCCACCAGTTCCTTCTGCAAGGCAGGCAAGTAATCAGGGGTAGTGCGCTGGCCGCGTTCATGCGCCACGATGATCTGTAGACGCTCTTTCGCTACCGACGCGGTGCTTACTTTCTTGCTGGCACGAAAGAAGTCAAAAAGATTCATTACCTACCTCCAAACAGGCGCTCGAAGAATCCCTTCTTCTCAACATCAAGGAACCGGTGTTCCACGGTTTTACCCAGCAGACGGTCGACAGCATCGCTGTACGCCTGGCCGGCGTCGCTCTGGTCATCGAGAATCACCGGAACGCCTTGGTTGGAAGCCTTGAGTACTGCCTGGGATTCTGGAATCACGCCCAGCAGCGTTACTGCGAGAATCTCTTTGACGTCTTCGACGCCAAGCATTTCGCCGTTGCTGACACGCGAAGGGTTGTAGCGGGTCAGCAGCAGGTGTTCCTTGATCGGGTCTTCGCCGTTCTCCGCGCGCTTGGACTTGCTGGCCAGCAGGCCCAGCATGCGGTCGGAGTCACGTACCGAGGAAACTTCCGGGTTGGTCACGACAATCGCTTCGTCGGCGAAGTACATGGCCAGGTGAGCACCTTTCTCGATACCGGCCGGGGAGTCGCAGACCACGAATTCGAAGGTCTCCTTGAGCTCCATCAGCACTTTTTCCACGCCTTCCTGGGTCAGCGCGTCTTTGTCGCGGGTCTGACTGGCGGCCAGTACGTAGAGGTTTTCCAGGCGCTTGTCTTTGATCAGGGCTTGCTGCAGGTTGGCTTCGCCGTTGACCACGTTGACGAAGTCATACACCACGCGACGTTCGCAACCCATGATCAGGTCGAGGTTACGCAAGCCGACGTCGAAGTCGACGATGACTGTTTTGTGGCCGCGCAGAGCGAGGCCGGTACCGATAGCGGCGCTGGTGGTGGTCTTACCCACACCACCCTTGCCGGATGTAACCACGAGAATCTTGGCCAAGGTGTTTCACCCCTAAGGAAAAAGGACTTTTAGCCCCTGAAAAACATCTCTTGAAAACTACTGCAGTCGGACAGCCTTGGCTGGAGGTCGGTAAACACCTGCTCCTACTTCGTTTGAGCCGTATTCGCTACGTTTTAGAGATGCTTGGAAAATGCGGCAGTATCCGTTAAAGACGTGTGATGTTCAACACGTCACCCGACAGGCTGACCTGGACCCCGGCACCCCACAACGGATCGCGCCGCAGGTCCTCGGAAACCTTGTACTGGCCGGCGATGGACACCAGTTCAGCGCTCAATTGCTGACAGAAAATCCGTGCCTTGGTATCTCCCTTGACCCCGGCCAGCGCTCGACCGCGCATCGGGCCGTATACATGGATGTTGCCATCGGCCAGAAGTTCCGCACCCGGGCTGACCGAGGAGGTCACGACCAGATCGCCACCCTGGGCATAGATCTGCTGCCCGCCGCGTACTGGCGAAGTGATGATACGGGTGGGTTTGATGGTCGGCTCAGGCGGCTTTTCAGGCTTTTTCCGGGCTTCGCTTTCCTGCGGTTCCAGCGGCCGCTCCCGGGCGCCGGAAGGCGGCAGCACGGGCAGGTCGACGGCGATCGCCGCGGCGATGTCTTCGATGCGGCTGGCGCGGATTGCCAGGGTGCGCAGGCCATGGTGACGGCAGACGCGCATCAGGCCGGGCAGATCGACGGCGCCTTCGCTGGCCGGCAGCTTGTCCAGCGCCAGCACCAGCGGGGCGTTACTGAAGAAATTCGGGGCTTGCGCGACCTTCGCCGCCAGTTGGCGATCGAGGCCCTCGAGGTCGTTGCGGGCCAGTTCCAGCACGGTGATGGCCAGCATGCTGCCCTTCAACTGGAACACAGGATCCAGGTCTTGCGATTCGGTTTGGCTCATGGTCGGCATAAAGCGGCTTGTCACTAAAAGTGCCGAGACTTATAACGAGAACGCCCGCAGGCCGCAAGCCGGGTCGAACCGATGTAGAATGCGCGACCTTGTTGTCTGTCCGGAATCTGTAATGGATCGCCCGCGTTTTCGAGCTGCATTTCTTTATCCCCGTTTTTGGCCGCTGTGGCTGGGTCTGGGCCTGCTATGGCTGGTGGTCCAGCTGCCTTATCCGTTGCTGCTGTGGATCGGTCGTGCCCTGGGCGCGCTGATGTACCGGGTGGCCGGTGAGCGCCGGCGGATCGCCAAGCGCAACCTGGAACTGTGTTTCCCCGAAAAGTCCGCCGCCGAGCGCAAGCGCCTGCTCAAGGAAAACTTCGCCTCCACCGGCATCGCCTTTTTCGAAATGGCCATGAGCTGGTGGTGGTCCAAGCCCCGCCTGGCGCGCCTGGCCCATGTCGAAGGCCTGGAGCATCTCAAGCAGGCGCAGCTGGAAGGCAAGGGCGTGATCCTCATGGCCCTGCACTTCACCACTCTGGAAGTCGGCGCGGCGTTGCTGGGCCAGCAGCACACCATCGACGGCATGTACCGCGAGCACAAGAACCCGCTGTTCGATTTCATCCAGCGTCGTGGCCGCGAGCGGCACAATCTGGATTCCCTGGCGGTGGAGCGTGAAGACGTGCGCGGCATGCTCAAGCTGCTGCGCGCCGGGCGGGCCATCTGGTACGCACCGGACCAGGATTACGGCGCCAAGCAGAGCGTATTCGTGCCGCTGTTCGGCATCCAGGCGGCGACGGTCACCGCCACCAGCAAGTTCGCCCGGCTGGGCAAGGCCCTGGTGGTGCCTTTCACTCAGCAGCGGCTGGCCGATGGCAGTGGTTATCGGCTGGTGATTCACCCGCCGTTGCAGGATTTCCCGGGTGAGACCGAAGAGGCCGATTGCCTGCGTATCAACCAGTGGATCGAGGGTGTGCTGCGCGAGTGTCCGGAGCAGTATCTGTGGGCGCACCGGCGCTTCAAGAGCCGCCCGCCAGGCGAGCCGAAGCTGTATAAGAAGCGCGGTTGAACTTATCGCGCTAGATTGAAAGCCCTTTCAGCGTCATGGAGTGTAGCGATGAGCCCAGCGGAACCGGTCACAGGATTGATTCTTTCCGGCGGCGGGGCTCGTGCGGCATATCAGGTAGGAGTACTGGCGGCGATTGCCGAGTTGCTGCCGGCGGGGGCGAGCAATCCCTTCCCGGTGATAGTCGGGACCTCGGCCGGGGCGATCAATGCGGTCAGCCTGGCCAGCGGCGCGCTGGATTTCACCGCGGCCATCGAGCGTCTCACGGCGTTCTGGCAGGGCTTTCGCAGCCATCAGGTGATCCGCAGCGACTGGCCCGGGGTGATCCGCCAGGCTACCCGGTTCGTCGGCCACAGCCTGCTCGGCCTGGGCGCGCCGGTCCCGGTGGCGCTGCTCAACAGCGCGCCGCTGCGGCAGTTGTTGAACGATAAGCTGCAGCTGTCCGGTATTCGTCATGCCATTGCGCAAAAGCATCTGCAGGCGGTGGCGGTCACGGCCTTCGGTTATGAATCGGGCCAGGCGGTGACCTTCTACCAGGGCGGCGGCACCATCGAGGCCTGGTTGCGCCATCGACGTATCGGCCTGCCCACCGAACTCACGGTCGAGCACTTGCTGGCCAGCTCGGCGATTCCACTGCTGTTCGCGCCGGTGAAAATCGACCAGGAGTTTTTCGGCGACGGCGCGGTGCGGCAATCGGCGCCCATCAGCCCGGCGTTGCACCTGGGCGCCAGCCGGGTGCTGGTGGTCGGGGTCAGCGGCAACCCCCGTGGCATCGATCCGCAGGCGCCCCAGCAACGCAGCTACACCGGGCAGCAGCCGACGCTGGCGCAGATCGGTGGCCACATGCTCAACAGTACGTTCATTGACAGCCTGGAGAGCGACATCGAGCTCTTGCAGCGACTCAACCAGTTCAGTCATCTGCTGCCGTCGGGCACGCCCGTCCGCACCCTGGGCGTGGCGCCGGTGGAGGTGCTGGTGATCGCACCCAGCCAGCCGATCGACGAGATCGCCGCGCGTCACCGGCATGAGCTGCCGGCGGCATTGCGCCTGTTCCTGCGCGGGCCGGGGGCGACCAAGACCAGCGGTGCCGGGGTCTTGAGTTACCTGCTGTTCGAGGCGGGATATTGCAGCGAGTTGATCGAGCTGGGGCGCAGCGATGCCTTGGCCAAGCGCGACGAGCTGCGGCGGTTCCTGGGGTTGGCGGCAGAAGTCGCGACCGTCTAAATGCATCGAGGGTAAGCCTGCCCTCACAGAAAACTTGCCTCTGTGTGGGAGCGAGCTTGCCCTCGATAGCGGTTTTGAGCCTGCGTGGCTCAAGCCGTCAGTTTGTCGTCGCGAAAATCCCGCAATGCCTGCTCGATCTCTTCCCGGGTGTTCATCACGAACGGTCCGTACTGCACGATCGGCTCGCCCAACGGCTTGCCGGCGATCAACAGCACACGGGCGCCGTCGGCACTGCTCAACTGAATCTCGCCCTGGTCGGACAGGCGCACCAGCTTGCTGCTGGCGACCGGTTGCGGATGTCCGGGCAGGTCGATCTGACCTTCATAGACGTACAGCAGGGCCCGATGCCCTTCAGGCAGGCGCGGGCTGATGCTGGCGCCCGCAGGCAGGCGCAGGTCGAAGTAGTGGGGCTCGGTGTCCGGCCGTTCGACGGCGCCGGTCTGCTGCGCCTGGCCGTCATCGAAGCGGCCGGCGATCACCACCACTTCCACGCCATTGGCGGTGGTCAGGCGGGGGATGTCCTGGGGTTGAATGTCCCGGTAGCCGGCCTTGTCGAGCTTGTGCTTGCCCGGCAGGTTCAGCCATAGCTGGAAGCCGCGCATCACGCCTTCTTCCTGTTCCGGCATCTCGCTGTGGATGATGCCCTTGGCGGCGGTCATCCATTGCACGCCACCGCCTTCCAGCAGGCCGACGTTGCCCAGGTGATCCTCGTGGCGCATGCGGCCTTCGAGCATGTAGGTGACGGTTTCGAAGCCACGATGGGGATGGGGCGGGAAACCTGCGATGTAGTCGTCGGGGTTTTCCGAGCCGAATTCATCGAGCATCAGGAACGGGTCGAAGCGCTCGACACCCTGGCCACCGAAGACCCGGGTCAGTCTGACGCCGGCGCCGTCCGAAGCGGGCTGGCCGGTATGGACACTGAGTACTGTGCGAAATTGAGTCATAGATGCAACTCCTGATCAGGTTGGAATGAGCGACATGCTATGCCAGCTCAACTGATCGATGGTTGCGAATATCGGCACGTTGCTATCGATTTATTCGATGTAATCCGTTCCCGCGGCCAGCACGGGAACGGCGCTCACTGCATCAGAAGTGGTACTTGAGCAGCAGGCTGGCGGTGTTCTGGTCGGTGTCGAAGTAGGGGGTGTCCTTGACCCCGTACTTGTTCTTCCAGTAGTCATATTCGATACCGACATACAGCTGTTTGTCGCCCAGTTTCAGCGCCTTGCCCAGGTCGTACTTGATCTGCGGGTTGATGTGCAGGTTGGCGTGGTACTCGCCTTTGGCATTCTTGTCGTTGTCCACCACCCAGTCGATGAAACCGTCGATGAGGATGTCAGAACTGCCCACGGGAATGGTGTAGGACCAGACCGGAGTGATCTGCCAGACATTGTCGCCGGCACGGCTGCCTTCGGTCTGGCGGTTGTAGAAGTTCAACTGGAAGTAATCGAACCCGGGGATCGCCAGGTCGAAGCCCGGACCGATCAGGTAGGACTCGTTATCACCTTCGCCGAACTCGTAAGTCATGGCCAGCAATACATCCTTGATCGGGCCGAACTCCAACTTCTGATCAAAGATCTTGCCGAACGAAAGACGCGGGCTGAACTCGCCGTAATAAGTGTTCGGGCCGACGTTGCCGTCTTTTTTACCGTTGTAGAAGATCTTGTCGATAAACAGGAAGTTGTCGCCGTACTTCCAGGCATCGGCATGTTCGAACGTAACGGTCTGCTGGATCTCTGGATTGATCGCGAAGTCTTTGCCGTAGAGGTAAGTCAGGCTGTTGTTCTGCCATTGCAGCAGGTCGCCGGCGGTGGCCTGGGCCCCTGCCAGCAAGGATCCGGCAAGCATCAGGCCTTTACAGATGCGGTTCATTCGGTTGCTCCCAAAAAGTAAGTGGTTCCACGTTTTTCTTTAAAAGCCGGTGCTCTGGTGTGGCACCTTTTAGTGGCTGAAAAATCATCCGATCGGTCAGCTTTGTTGCTGATAGCAAGAGCTGAGCCAAGGCGAAAAAAAAGCGCAAAAACTCCCGCGCGCCTGTACGAATACAGTCGATCGAGAGTGAATTCGGTTTTAACTCGGTACGCCTTGGTACTTCCCAGAGGCCGGGATAAGTTGGCTTTCCGGTCAGGTTTTAAATCCGGCCTTTTTTTTTCACCGGATTCAGGCGGCCGCGGAGAATACTGACTCCCACGGCCTTGCTCAAGTGCTCTGCAATAGCGCACTTGAAACAACTTTGGGGCACGTTTGCCGGTCATTCTAGAAATGCACCTTCACCAGCAGGCTGGCGGTGTTCTGATTGGTGTCCAGGTTGGCGCTGTTCTGAATGCCGTATTTGTCTTTCCAGTAGCTGTATTCGAGACCGACATACAGCTGCTTTTCGCCCAGGCGCAGGGCCTTGCCCAGGTCGTATTTGATCTGCGGGTTGATATGCAGGTTGGCGTGGTAGGTACCGCGGTCGTTCCGGTCGTTGTCCACCACCCAGTCCAGGTAGCCGTCGATCAACAGGTTCGAACGGCCCAACGGAATGCTGTAGGACCAGGAGGGAGTGATCTGCCAGACACCGTCGCCGGGGCGCGGGCCTTCGGTCTGGCGGCGGTAGAAGTTCAGGGTGAAATAGTTGAAGCCCGCAACGGCCAGGTCGAAACCGGGGCCGATCAGATAGGCCTCGCTGTCGCCTTCGCCATATTCGTAGGTCATGGCCAGCAACACATCCTTGACCGGGCCGAAGGCGAATGAGCGGTCGAGGATCTTGCCGAACGACAGCCTGGGGCTGAACTCGCCGTAAAAGGCGTGGGGACCTTTGTTACGGTCTTCCTCGCCGTTGTAGAAAATCTTGTCGACGAACAGGAAGGTGTCGCCGTATTTCCAACGGTCGGCGTGTTCGAAGGTCACCGTCTGCTGGATCGACGGGTTGATCGCGAAGTTCTTGCCATACAGGTACGTCAGGCTGTTGGTCTGCCACAGCAGTAGGTCGCCGGCCATGACCTGGGTCGTGGCCAGCAGTGCGCCGCCGAGCAGCAGGCGTGCGTGTGCATGTCTCATCGTGTTGCTCCCTGTTTGTTTTTATTGTCAAGGCGCAGGCAGCCGCCGACTGCGACCGGGCGCGGTGCCGGGTCTGCCTGTCGTGCGTGTATTTCGGGTATCGACGGTCAAGCAGGGGCGGCTATCGGGCCGCCCCGTCCAGGCTTCAATGCTGGTGGACGTGTCGGGCGTTGCTGGCGGCCCGTTCGGTGCCGCCCAGGATGTTGAACAGCAGGTTCAGGGCCAGCGCACTGAGGGTGGCCATGGCGATTCCGCTGTGGGTGATCGGGCTCATCCACAAGGGCAGGTGGGCGAAGAACTCCGGGCGGACCACCGGAATCAGGCCCATGCCGATGCTCACCGCCACCAGCAGTTGATTGCGCCGGTCGGCGATATCGGTCTCCTGGAGGATCTTGATCCCGGTCGCCGCCACCATGCCGAACATGGCGATAGCCGCGCCACCCAGTACCGCCGGGGGAATCGAGGCCACCAGGAAAGCCGCCTTGGGCAGCAGGCTCAGCACGATCAGCAGGCCGCCGGCGACTATGGTCACCGAGCGGCAACGCACGCCGGTCATCTGCACCAGGCCGATGTTCTGGGCGAACGAAGAGTGGGTGAAGGTGTTGAGGAAACCGGCGAAAAACGAGGCGCCGGCATCACACAGCAGGCCGCGGCGGAGCATGCGCGGGGTGACTTCCTGGCCGGTGATTTTCCCCAGGGCGAGGAACATCCCGGTGGACTCGACGAAGATGATCACCACCACCAGGCACATCGAAAGGATCGGCGCCAGATGGAACTGCGGCATGCCGAAATGCAGCGGAGTGACCACCTGCACCCAGGGTGCCTGGGCCATGCCACTGAGGTCGACCATGCCGATCAGACCGCAGAGCACGTAGCCCAGGCCCATGCCGATCAGCACGGAAATGTTCACCCAGAAACCGCGCATGAACCGATGCACCAGCAGGATTGTGCCCAGCACCAGCGCGGCGATGGTCAGGTAGATGGGGGAACCGAATTCGGCATTGTGGCTACCGCCGCCCGCCCAGTTCACCGCGACCGGGAACAACGACAGGCCGATGGAGGTGATGACGGTGCCGGTGACCAGGGGCGGAAAGAAGCGCACCACCTTGGACATGAAGGGCGCGATGAGCATGCCGAAGAAACCGGCGGCGATGGTCGCGCCAAAGATCCCCTGCAGGCCGATGCCCGGCATGCCGGCCATGGCCACCATGCTGCCCACCGCGGCGAAGCTGGCGCCCATCATCACCGGCATGCGGATGCCCATGGGGCCGATGCCGAGGGATTGCACGAGGGTGGCGATGCCAGCGACCAGCAGGTCGGCATTGATCAGGAAGGCGATTTCTTCACGACTCAGACCCGCGGCCTGTCCGATGATCAGCGGCACCGCGATGGCGCCTCCGTACATCAACAGAACATGTTGCAACCCGACCAGAATCAGTTGCAAAAGAGGCAGTCGCGCAATGGCGGGTGCGTCGGGGATGCGCGGTTCGTTTAACGCGGACATGCAACACCTCGGATCTTCTTATTCTTGTGATTAGAAAGCTGTGTGGTTGCGAACAGCTTTTTTGCAGCAGGCCAACCGCGTGGCGGTTGATCGCGGGCAAGCTCGCGCCTACAGGTATTGCATGAGCTGTAGGGGCGAGCGGGCGGCGATCCGACTTGCCCGCGATAGCGGTCGTCGGGCATCGCGGTACTAGTTGGTGCGTGCCCCCTGGTTGATCCAGGCACCGATCAGGTCACGTTCCTGCTGGGTCATCTGGGTGATGTTGCCCAGCGGCATGATCTGGCTGGCGACTGCCTGGGCCTGGATGCGTGGGGCCTGGAGCTTGATCTGCTCCGGGGTGTCGAACATCACGCCGGCCGGCGCGGCACTGAACAGCGGGCTGGTGGGCTTGGCCGAGTGGCAGACGGTGCAACGCTCCTGGATCACGTTGTGCACCTTGTCGAAGGTCGGGCCCAAGGCCGCCGTGGACGCTTGTGCCGGGGCCACTTCGGGAGTTGCCGGAGCTGCCGGAGCCGCGGCGGTTTCAGGCTTGGCGCCGCCGCCAATGGCGGTTTCCGGCAGTGGCTGGTACTCGATCTTCGCCGGCGCCTTGGCCACTTCCGGGCTGTTGGCCATTTGCGCGGGGCCGGTGACATAGGCCAGGCAGATCATGCCCAGGGCGGCGACCGGCAGGGTCCAGGCGAACTTGTGGCTGTCGTGGCGGGTGTTGAAGTAGTGACGCACCAGCACTGCCAGCACCGCGATCCCGGCCAGGATCAACCAGTTGTACTGGCTGCCGTAGGTGCTCGGAAAGTGGTTGCTGATCATGATGAACAGCACGGGCAGGGTGAAGTAGTTGTTATGGCGCGAACGCAACAGGCCTTTGGCCGGCAGGGTCGGGTCCGGCGTGCGGTTTTCCGCGATGGCGGCCACCAGCGCGCGCTGGGCCGGCATGATGATGCGGAACACGTTGCCGACCATGATGGTGCCGATGATGGCGCCGACGTGCAGGTAGGCGCCGCGACCGCTGAACACCTTGCTGAAGCCATAGGCCGCGGCGATCAACAGCACGAACAGGATGAAGCCGAGCAGGGCGGGTTTCTTGCCCAGGGGCGAGTCGCAGAGGAAGTCGTAGACGAACCAGCCGGCGATCAGCGAACCGATGCCGATGGCCACGCCTTCAGGGCCGGTCAGGCCGCTGCCGGGCGCTACCAGGTAGAGCATCGGGTTGTAGTAGAACACCAGGCACAGCAGGGCGATCCCCGACATCCAGGTGAAGTAGGCTTCCCACTTGAACCAGTGCAGGTTCTCCGGCATGGACGGTGGGGCCAGCTTGTATTTTTCCAGGTGATAGATGCCGCCACCGTGGATCGCCCAGAGGTCGCCCGACAGGCCGTCCTTGGGGTTGACGCGATTGAGGTTGTTTTCCAGCCAGACGAAGTAGAACGACGCGCCGATCCAGGCCACGCCAGTGATCATGTGAACCCAACGCACGCTCAGGTTGAGCCATTCCAACAGATGTGCTTCCACAGTCTTTACCTCTCGCCTGTCACCCTTGTTGTCGAGTGATCAGACCTTCTCTTATTGGTGGGGGGCGAGGATCAAACACTCATCCTCTTCAAAGAAATGCTCATCGCAGTTATTGCCTGTGCCACTGCGATCAACCACCAGGAAGTCATCCCGCTTTTCGATCGTCAGCACCGGGTGGTGCCAGACGCCGCGATGGTAATTAATGCCCTGCCTGCCATTGCTGACAAAGGCGCGGACCAAGCCCGATACAGGTGCATCGCCAAGTGGCGCGACCACGATCAGAAAGGGATTGCCGAGCAGCGGAATGAAAGCCTGGCTGCCCAGCGGATGGCGCTCCAGCATGCGGACGGTCAAGGGCATGTCCAGCGCGTCGGCGCGGAAGATGCTGATGATCGCCTTGTCGTCCGGCGTGGCGGTTTCCACGGTAGCCAGACGATGGAAGCGCATGGTCGAACCGTTGTTGATCATGAAGTGATCGCTGCCGTCGGTTTCGATCACGTCACCGAAGGGGGCGAAGGCTTCTTTGCTCAGCGGTTCGATCATCAATGTGCGCATGCTGTTCTTCTTAATCTGTGAGTTCGTTGTTGTCGGTGAATCATCTTTCCCACAGGAGCGAGCAGCCTCGCTCCTGTGGGCGCAGCATTACTTCGACTTCGCGACCTTGCCGAGGATCCGCAGGCGGCTGACGCCACCGTCCGGGAACACGTTCAGGCGGATATGGGTGATCGGGCCCAGGGCCTTGATCTGCTCGGCGAAGGTGTGTTCGGCGTGCATTTCCAGCTTCTGGCTCGGCAGCAGTTCACGCCAGAACAGCGACTGGGTTTCGATCTGGCTGTCGGTACCGCCCTTGACGAAGGCGCCCTGGATCGAGCAGCTGTCCGGGTAGTTGCCCTTGAAGTGCAGGGTGTCGACGATGATTTTCTCGATCTCGCCCGGATGGCCCAGGGCGACGATCACCCAGTCATTGCCCGGGGTACGGCGGCGTGCGGTTTCCCAGCCATCGCCCATGTTGATGCCGCGGCCCGGGTTGAGGATGTTGCTCATGCGGCCGAAGTGTTCGTCGGAGCAGGCCAGGGCGCGGCCGCCGTTGAGGGCGGCTGCCAGGTCGATCTGCTCGTTGTCGCCGACCGCCGACCAGTCGCGGTACGGAATGCCATGCACGCGCAGACGGGCCACGCCGCCATCCGGGTAGATGTTGAAGCGCAGGTGGCTGAACGCCTGGTCGTTGCTGATCTCGTGGTAGTGGTGGCTGTTGCCTTGCAGCTCGACGGCCGACAGCACTTCCACCCACTGGGTGTTTTCATTCGGTTCGCCTTGGGCCAGGAAGCAGGCTTCCAGGGAGGCCGATGGCGGGAAGTTGCCGGTGAAGAATGAGGTGTCGATGTCCACGCCTTTGATCTGGCCAGGCACGCCCAGGCGGATCACCGCGCTGTCGTAGCCTTCGAAGCGCTTGCGGCGCGACTCCCAGCCGTCCATCCACTTGCCGTTGTCATCGAAAACGCCCTCCTTCCATACGGCCGGGGTCGGCTGGAACAGACGGTTGGCGTCAGCGAACCAGTCATCGGTCACCGAGATGATCTTGGTGCCCAGGCGGGCGTCGGCCAGGTTGACGAACTTCTCGAAAGGTACGGCGTAAGCTTTCATTCTTCTTGTCTGCCTTTTTATAGAGTGGCTTGGGATGCTTGCTGGCCCTGTGTGCTTTGCACTTTGCACAGGGGCTGCTCGCTAAAGAGTCAGTAATCGGAACAGGGCGATCTTGTTGATCTCCGCCAGTGCGCACCTGAATTCGGTGTCCACCGAGTTGTGGATGCGTGCTTCGAACGCCGCGAGGATCTGATGCCGGTTGCTGCCTTTTACCGCCATGATGAAGGGAAACTTGAACTTGGCCTTGTAGGCGTCGTTCAGCTCGGTGAAGCGCTGGAACTCTTCGGCCGTGCATTGGTGAATACCCGCGCCAGACTGTTCTTCAGTGCTGGCCGCGGTCAGTTGCCCCTGGACGGCGGCTTTGCCGGCCAGGTCCGGGTGAGCGTTGATCAGGGCCAGCTGGCTCTGGTAGTCGGCGCTCAACAGGATATCGCTCATGCGCTGGTGCAGGACGTCGATCCGGTCGATCGAGGCATCCTGGCCCAGGTCGAAGGCCTTTTCGGCGACCCATGGCGAATGTTCGTAGATGTCGGCGAAGGCTTTGACGAAGGCGTCGCGGCTCAGGGTCGAGGGTTTCAGGGTTTGGAAGGTGCTCATTTCGCCGCCCCCGGGAACGGATGGGTTTGCTGCCAGTGGCGGGCGATGTCCACTCGGCGGGTGAACCACACCTGATCGTGACCTTTAACGTACTCGATAAAACGCTTCAGGGCGGCCAGGCGCGCCGGGCGGCCGATCAGGCGGCAGTGCAGGCCGATGGACAGCATCTTCGGCGCCTCGGCGCCTTCGGCGTACAGCACGTCGAAGGCATCCTTGAGGTACTGGTAGAAGTCGTCGCCCTTGTTGAAGCCCTGGACCTGGGTGAAGCGCATGTCGTTGGTGTCCAGGGTATAGGGGATCACCAGGTGCGCCTTGCCGGTCGGGTTGTTGGCTTCCCAGTAGGGCAGGTCGTCGTCGTAGGTGTCGCAATCGTAGAGGAAACCGCCTTCTTCCATCACCAGGCGCCGGGTGTTCGGGCCGGTGCGGCCGGTGTACCAGCCCAGCGGGCGCTCACCGGTGATTTCGGTGAGGATGCGGATCGCTTCGAGCATGTGCTCGCGTTCCTGGGCTTCGTCCATGTACTGATAGTCGATCCAGCGGTAGCCGTGGCTGCAGATCTCGTGGCCGGCCTCGACCATGGCGCGGATCACGTCCGGATGGCGCTGGGCGGCCATGGCGACGGCGAAGATGGTCAACGGAATATCGAATTCCTTGAACAGCTTGAGGATCCGCCAGACGCCGGCACGGCTGCCATACTCGTAGAGCGATTCCATGCTCATGTTGCGTTCGCCCTGCAGGGGCTGGGCGGCGACCATTTCCGAAAGGAAGGCTTCCGACTCCTTGTCGCCGTGCAGGATATTGCGCTCGCCGCCTTCTTCGTAATTGAGCACGAACGACAGGGCGATGCGGGCATTGCCCGGCCAGTGAGGGTGAGGAGGGTTGGAGCCGTAACCGATCAGGTCGCGTGGGTAGTCAGCGCTCACTGCAGTCTTCCTTCTTATCGTGATAACGGTGGCGTGGCGGGGCCTGGGGGGAAGGACAGGCTGACGTCACAGCGATGGGCTGATTGTATACAACTTTTCATTCGGTTTGTAAGCCCGATTTTTTGCATTTTTCATCGATTGTGTTCATGCCTGGGTACTGCAAGAAACCTGCCTGGTTGGTCAGCTAATGGATGAAAAGTCTTCTGTCCTCATGGTGTAGCCGCTAATCAAGGGAATACGGGGGCTTGCTCGAAGTACCCGGAAATGGGTGATTTTTATTGTGTACAATTTTTTTTAAAAGTGTCTTAATAAATTCCTCGCCGCATCCTTTCGTGCTCCGAAACGGTGCGGTCTCCTTATCAACTGACTTCAGGAGGCGCGAGGTCTGGACGTGTGAACGCGCACAGACACGCAGAATCAATGGGACGTTTGACTACACACGTGTTGGATGCCGCGCATGGCTGCCCAGGCAGCGCCATCAAGGTCGAGTTGTACCGGGTCGAAGGTACGCGGCTGGAACTGGTCGCCAGTGCCCTGACCAACAGCGACGGCCGTTGCGATGCGCCGCTGCTGCAAGGCGATGACTACCGCACCGGGGTTTACCAGCTGCAATTCCATGCCGGTGATTACTACCGTGCCCGCGGCGTACAACTGCCCGAACCTGCGTTTCTCGATGTGGTGGTGCTGCGCTTTGGCATCTCGGCCGAGCAGGAGCATTACCACGTACCGCTGCTGATTTCGCCCTACAGCTATTCGACCTACAGAGGAAGCTAGGACTTTCCCCCCACGAAGCCTGCGCAAATAGCTTCTTTGGTCTTTCGCCCGCTCACACTGCGGGCTTTTTTTCGCCCGTCGAAAATGGGGGCATCGCGAGCAAGCTCGCTTGTATGTCTTAAGGTGGGCCTGTCGGGGTGGAGGGACTTAACTCGCTTCTGCAAGCCAGACGGTAGGAGAATTCCCCCACTCTCGCGTTCATCACAAGCGCCGATAAGGAATCCATCGGCTTGAGTAGCCCCTCAAGACCGACCATATCTACAAGCCTGCGCCAAACGCGAGTCCCCGACAGGTCGTTTTATCTTGTCCGCGGGAGCGTCTCATGACAATACAAACACCCATCGTTGGCATCGATGTCGCC
>NZ_OBDX01000055.1:0-13680 GCF_900215185.1 Pseudomonas sp. LAMO17WK12:I10
CCGAGCCTCTACGAGCAGGCCTATGAAGCGGCGGGATTCGTGCGAGTGGACCAGCCGCAACGCGGCGACATGATCGTCATGTCCATA
This sequence comes from Pseudomonas sp. LAMO17WK12:I10, assembly GCF_900215185.1. Taxonomy (NCBI): domain Bacteria; kingdom Pseudomonadati; phylum Pseudomonadota; class Gammaproteobacteria; order Pseudomonadales; family Pseudomonadaceae; genus Pseudomonas; species Pseudomonas sp. LAMO17WK12:I10. Next base: position 88 of record NZ_OBDX01000055.1, read on the forward strand.
GGGCGCACCGCGCACCCGAACCACGCGGGGATTTACCTCGACCCGGATCCGCAGCTGCCCGGGGAGGCGGCCGAGGTATTCGGCCCTGGACCTTTCCTACTGCACCACCTGTATGGCCGGCCAAGCGAAATCATCGTTTTCGGCGGGCCCTGGCTCGATCGAACGCGCCTGATCCTCAGGCACAAAGATGCACAACCAACCACATGATGCGGCAGGGCCGCGGGAAAAGGGTATGACTAAGATTGTAGAAATTACGCACTATCGCACCGAGCAGTTCACTCTCATCAAGTGTGAGCTGATTGCTGCGCTGCGCGCCAAATACGGCAATCAGCCGATCTTTGAGGGTGGGAGAATCTTCAATGTTGACTGCCAGACCTTGTTCTTGAATTCCCCTGATTACGGCGATAGCGATGTATTGTTTCGGGTGGATTGCGAGAAGTAAATGTTGCGACCCGATGAGGCATAGGCATGACCGGGCCGCGGCGTGTCTTCAGTTCAACGTGGAGTCTGCTTTCTCTTCCAGCTCCACCAAGCGCTCGTCGATGTTCTGAATTGCTGCGACCAGATGGTTAAAGGCGCTCGTGATGTTTTGTGTGGACGGGCCGGTAGTGCCTATTGCGCGCATTGCCTGGTTAGCTGCGCTACCGCACTCCTAAGTTCCTGTGTCACCTTCTTGCTACCTGCCATGCTGACCTCCGAGGTCTTTAAAACGCGCCGAAATTGGCGCAATCCCAGTCCTTGGGCTTGCAGGCAAAGGACTGGGGAATCCTTCAATTCATTTTCTCACTGCCTATCTGGCAGCAGGAGGGCTGTATGCAGCCAAACCAGCGCTACATGCTGACCATTCACGACCTCTTCACCATTACCGGCGGCGTTCTCTGCGGCGCTGAAGCCGAGGTCGCAATCTTGGATGATGGGGTTGAGATCGACCGCATGAAGTTCTCAGGCAAAGTCGGGCCAGGCTATCGCCGGAGCTTCACTGGCAAGCCTGGCTTGATCGCCAAGCTTAGTGGATGCCCTGGGTAACCCACTGCGCCTGCTGCCAACACCGGGACAAGCTTCGGAATATGAGCAAGCCGCAGCACTGATTGAGGGCTTCACCTCCGAGTCCGTCCTGGCAGACAAAGGTTACGACTCTGAAGCTTTCGTCCGTGTAATCCAGAGCATGGGGGCTCTGGCAGTGATCCCTTCCAAAAAGAATCGTCGGCACCCTCGCGGACTGGATTGGCATCTCTACAAGGCGCGCAGTCTGGTGGAGCGTTTCGTCCTGAAGCTGAAGCAGTTCCGCCGGATTGTGACTCGATACGAACGATTAGCCAGGAACTATCAGGCCATATTGAGTCTTGTATCTGCCGTTATTTCGCAAGCCTGACTGAGAACACCCTGCAGCAGTTTTAGAGAGTTTCTAATAAAAGATCGAATTTTGACAGAAGTCCGCAAACGAATACGCTATTAGTTCATGCTAGATTGACTGCTACCCCCGACTTTATGAATCAATAGGTTAAAACGTGAAAATATATGAAAATTCATACAGTGCTTTGAGTGTTATAAAATTTTGCAATAATGGTTTAAATGGCACTGATGAGCGAGTGAGTGCCGTTGGAGAATGGATTCGCAGCTCGACTGATCTAGACGCGGTAGCAGCTGGAAACATAATTAATAAAGCCATTGCTAACAAAGAAGACAAAATCGACTTGTCTGGTCTTTCTCTGAAAAGCCTTCCAGAGAACAAGAATATTTGCCTCATGGCTGTTCGTGGAGCACCAGATTATATTGGTTGCTTGCGATTGATTCCGGAAAATATACTTGACGAGCTAGCTTCTGCGACGCATGAATTACCAAGTCAACAAGTAGTAAAATACCTACATGGCGAGCAAATAGAGAGACGATTTAATGAAGGTTGTGAGCCAGTCCTTGTTTCGTCTTTTTCCGGAAAAACCTCCATTGATGATTTTAACATTAACGTGCTTAATGAAAAATCCGAACAAAGAAAAACCTCATACAGACAAGAAACCAACGGCACAGTAAATTTTTCTGGAACAGCTCTATTCAAGAAGTGTAAGGACGTCCTTTTTGGCGCATCAGGATCAAACATCAACAATCAGAATCTTATAGAGTATCGCGAGGATTTGCTCAAAGAGCTGGAATCTTGCCAAGTTGAAAGTGACAAACAGAATTTGGAAATAGATATAGAGTCTCTAAATGATCATATCAGCTCAAAAACCCTGCCGAATATTTCTTTTGGCGCTATACTTTCACCTGACACTATCGATGTGCAAAATGCATTTCCGTGCCAGCACAATACATTAGGCTCACGACATAAGGATATACAGGCCTTCAATTACAAGGCGTTTTCCAGTGGGATTACCGAGAGTGGTTTTTTCAGAGATAAACATTTTAAAGTAAATAAAGAAACTGGAGAGGTTATTGAGAGGGCGTCGGCAAAAGAGGATCTTGCAGCTATCAAAAAACACATAGAAAAAGGAAGGCTGGCAGACTTTCATCATATTCAAGCTACAACCCAATACGACCCTAACCTAAGTGAAGTTCTTTTCCTTCCCAAGGGTGACTATTACTCTTCAATATCCGCTATATATATTGATCTTTCATCAAAATTCGAAAACAACAGCGCTGCTCAGACAAATGACTATCTAGCTACTAATAAAACCCAGATCCTTCCATTGTTTGAGAAGTTCCCGGACAAGCCAATCATGTGCCTTTTCAATAATGAACAAGGGGACAGGGAAATGAAACAACTTTCCCTAATAAAAGAAAACCTTCAAATCAACTAAAATTAATTTTAAGCTCAGCACATTTTTCAGATACGCACGGAGGCCGCAAAAACTGAGTGCAACACCTGACCATTTCGGTACGGTGTTGCCCTTATGTCCTATCACGAACTCAGCATCGAAGAACGCGTCACTATCCAGCGTGGCCTAGTTCAAGGCTTTAGTCAGCGAAGGATCGCCCGCTTGATCAACCGAGCGCCCTCGACCATAAGCCGAGAGCTGTGTCGCAACCAAGAGGCCCGTAGCCGCTATTCGGTACGTACTGCCCAACAATACATGCAGGTTCGCCGCCGCTGTCGGCCCAAACGTAAGCTGCTACGTATGCGATCCAGTCAGCACGGCTCAATGGGAATGACCCGTATGCCTATTTGAAGGGCGTCCTCACGCGCCTGCCGACGCAACGGGCGAGTGAAATTGATCAGTTGCTGCCGCATAGGTGGACGCCGGGCTTACCCAGAACGCTCAAGAATGACGAATAAGGATCTTAAACTTCAAAGAGCCGACGCACCCGCACGGAATCAGCGCTTCCGCTTTGTTCAAGAGGAAGAAAGTAACGTAGTTGCCATTGCTGTGTCCTAACGGCCTCTTTGGCGACTGGTTTGACCCAAGGTGGATAAACGCGGATAGCGCGCTTACCGCCTTTACCGTTAATCGCCATGATGCCCTTTGATGCCAGTATCTTCTGGTTGAAAACAAATTGTCCGCGATGCGTTGCATCGAACACACTCACCACAACAAAGGCAACGCCATCATCGATATCGAGAGGTGCAATGATGCTGCCTGACATCGGGCGCTTCCATATTGTGACGAACTGTCCAATCTTCGTCGGCGTTGTTTTAGCCACACGGAAGACAATGGTGTGTCCGTCGAGGCCAAAACGGGAGGCACCATACTCGGCACTCTCAGTCTCGCGTAGAGCCAGATCCGTCAATTGCATTCCCGCCGGCGTGTACACATCCTGGATAGCAGCTATCAGATCGTTTGGAATATGGCCGAGGGCAGGGTCTGCCACGCCTGCATATCTTGTGTCTTGTTCAGTTAAATCGAATTTCAAAGGGAACAACTCCTAAACCACTCATTGACCATACGATCCAATCCAGAACATATGCTACGCCCTTCGACATACCGAGCGGACTGCGGGCGGTTACATCGCGTGATTACGCAAGGTGGGATCGCCAACCGCTTACGCTTCTCGGCATTAGCCGACTCATTAAAAGGAGCATCATCAATGAGGGTGAAGGAACTCATCGAAGAGTTACAAAAGCTGGACCCGAATCTGCTAGTCCTGGCTGCTTGCGAGGATGAGGGAGTAGTGGTGCCAGGCTATTTCGTGCGCCCCTTTGAAGTTACTGAGGTCTCCGCAGTCAGCGTAGAAATAGATTGGGACGATGAAGGCCGCCGCACCATGTGTTCGGTACCTGTCGGGGATGGTCAGAAATTTGCGGTCATCGAGATCACGTCCGTTTTCTGATCGTCGCCCTAGCAAACAAAGCCCACTGATATGGGCTTTTTAGTTCTGGCAAGCATGAAAGAAACTGGGCAGGGCAGTGCTTGGTGATGATCAACTCGTGACGGACTCTAGTGAGCCCAGTTCGCCCAATGCCCATACTCTATGTTGTGACAACGGGTGTCCGTTGGTTTCATCGAAGCCGAGCGCTGCGCCGGCATGCCATTTGACCTTGTACGCTTTCTCATGAGCATAGCCATCGAGACCCTCGTCCTCGCACAGGTCGTCGGCGATCACTCGGATCGCGGCAAACAACGCAGCGCGCTCGAAGATGGTTTCAACATTTTTGATTTCTTTGACGAGCTCTCGGAGGGCTTCGACGCGGGCTTTAATGTGGCTCATGTCATTCCTTGATTATCAAATCAGTAGTGGTTAGTTCGCACGAAAATCATCAGGCTTGCAGGTGTTGGTAACCTGACACTCATTGACTGGCTGCCACGGCCCTTCGGGCTTATTGGTTTCGAGCCTGTGCATAGTGAGCACCCCTGCATAATAGCTTCCTGGTACCCCAGGGAAGCCTATTTTGTCACCGTCCTTGAATCGGCCCTCGTAGATCTTAATTGTCTCGCCGCTCTGAGGTGCGAGAGCTACTTCTACCCGCCCGGATGGCCGGCAGCGGATGGTGATGACTGCGTTCGTGCTGTGACCATTTGGAGATGGGTCGAAGGCGCGGACGATGCCTGGCCAACCAGTGTCACGGCATCGCTTCGCAGGGATAGTTGCCGAGACGGATTCTGCCCAGGGCTTATCGCCTGATGCTGAGGGCATGTAGGTCTCTAAAGATATTCCGAGTAGCGCGTCATGCGGTAGCGGAGAGAACCAGTCTTCAAGTGAGTTCCGGGTGCCGACCAAGGCTGGCTCGAAATTCTTCTTGATGAGGTCAGTTGACGCTTCTAGGAAGGCGCCGCCAACCGTTGCGATCACAGCAATCAGGACTTTGGAAATGGGCTTCCTGAGGGAAAGCATTGCTCGCATCCTTGCGTATGTGTGAGAAAGCCCAGCTGGGCCTAGAAGGGTTCAATTGTCGGAGTCATCTTCTGGGTTGCCGACAAAAAGGAGTTTCACCTCTGCAAGCCTATAAGTGCGAATGGCTTCCTGCAGGCGGGGCTCATCCTCAAGAACTTCCTGGACGTAATCGTCAAGAAACCCCTGTATTGCCTGGCTTAGGCTCGCCTCATCCATTAGCGACAACAGGGTTAAGACGTCCCCGTCATTTTTCACTTTTACTTCAAGCTTGGTACGACCTGTATTTTTTCTGTTCTTGGGCTTTCCGCTGAGATCGATATGCGCTGTGAGTAACTCAAATGGAACTCCGAGTGCTTCGGAAATCTTGTGAGCCACGGCAATTCTCGGATGAGCAAGCCCATTCTCATAGCGCGAAATTTGAGATGCCGTGATCCCCACAGCTTCTGCGAGCTGATTTTGATTCATGCCCGACTTCATGCGGTGGAACTGGAGGTTGGAGGCAAAGCTCATGTGCGCGACTCACGGATGTGCTGGAGGAATTGCGAAAGAATAATGAGGCGAGCTGCGGTATTTTTCAAATTATGCTTAAAATTGCTTTTACATGAGATATATTGAGTTGTATGATTTTTGAAAATCAGGCAATTGGAGTGATGAAAATGGCAAGACCAAAAGGGCAAGACGGCAAGGTTCGAGGGATCAAGTTTCCCATGGAGGTGCTGGAGTGGCTGGAGTCTGACGCGCAGCAGGCGGTGCGCTCTTTCACGGGCGAGGTGCTTTACAAGCTGAAGAAACTAAAGGAGATCGAGGATGCTGGAGAAAAGGCAAATGCCTAAAACGAAGAAACCCCGGTGTGGGGACACCAGGGCTTCGGGAAACGAGATCAACTTCGAGGAAGAAATCGTCATGTCGGATAATAGCACAAACGTAATCCCATTCAATTTCGGTAAGCAGCAGGTTCGTACGTTGCTCGTTGGTAGTGATCCGTGGTTTTCAGTGCAAGACATCTTGCGCTCTTTGGATTACACCGACAGCTACAAGCCAGCCCGAGCTGCAGCGCACGTTCCAGATCAGTGGAAGCGTGTGCATCGGTTGCACACCCTTGGCGGAACCCAGCAAGCACTGATGCTTTCCGAGCAGGGCTTGTATTTCTTTATTGGCCGCTCCGATAAGCCAAAGGCCTTGCCGTTTCAGATGTGGCTTGCCGGTGAGGTGCTGCCTGCCATACGCAAGCATGGTCGCTACGAAGACAAGCATTCCAAGATGGCAACGCTGATGGATGAGCTGATTGGCATGAGCGAGCTGAGCGTCATCAAGGGCCTCATCAGGGACAAAGGTAAAGCGGTGCAGGCGGACAAGCGCCAGAGCTTCACGCTTACCATGCACAGCCGACTGCATACCCGCTTCAATGTTCCGCGCACAGAGCTGATTCCGGCACACCAGTTCGAGTCAGCCTGTAATTTCATCGCGGCGTATGCGCTTGAGGGCGAATACCTGGGCAAGGAGGAAGCCAAGGCCAAACAGCCATTGAGCATCCACTACCCAGTTGAAGTTCTCGCTCGTCACAAGCCTGAAATGGTTAAGTCGCGCGGGGACGGCCACGCATGGCTCGACGTGTCTCTTCATGATCTTCGTGCTATCCGTGGTGATAACACGCCTTGCGAGGCGATTCTCATTGAGTTGCGCAGGGCCGGCTACGAGGTCGATGGCGCTTGGTGGGAGCTTCGCACCTACCGCAATAAAATGCAGGAAATCGCCAGCTTCGCTCGCGGACTTGCTTGCGTCATTGATGAGCCGCACCGTTATGCGATCAAGGTGGGGGACGCAGCATGAATGCGCTGATGACTGTTCCGTTTCACGGCACGAACCTTTTCATCGTTGAGCATCACGACGAACCATTCGTACCCATGCGGCCCATCGTCGAAGGTATGGGCATGGCCTGGCAACCTCAGCACCGAAAGCTGGTAGATCGGTTCGAGACCTGCATCACCCATATGGTTACGCAGCTTCCTGGGGACGACCAAGCAAGGGAGGTGGTGTGCCTTCCGCTGAAAAAGCTTCCTGCCTGGATGTATAGCGTCAACCCGAAAAAGGTCGATGAGAGCATTCGGCAGACAATCATCGACTATCAGAACGAGTGCGACGACGCCCTTTGGGCATACTGGAATGATGGGTATGCGGTTAACCATCGAGCGCAGCCGCCGGCGGCGAACGATGAGTCGATACCGATTGAGCGGCGCCTGCCCGTTGCGGCCGATAACTTCGACGCCGCCAAGCGCATCGCCGAGAGTCTGGGGCTTGAAGGCAATCAGGCCATCCTGAGCGCCAACAGCATGGTCCGCTCCGCCATCGGTATCGACCTGATGGAAATGGCTGGGGTCAAGCGCCTGGTCAACGAGTCCCAGGAGCTGAACTACACGCCGACGGAGCTTGGCGCGAGGTTCGGAATGAGCGCAGTGAGCATGAACAAGTTGCTTGCCGACTGCGGACTCCAGCACCAGGTCATCTACAAGCCAGGGAAGAAGCGCTGGGAAGTGACGCCTGATGGCAAGCTGTTCGCGGTCATCACCGACACCGGCAAGAAACACAGCGACGGCAAGCCAGTTCAGCAAATCCTCTGGAAGGAATCGGTGCAGGAGATGCTGGCTAGGCTGGCTGATCAGCTTCGCTCTGGGATTCCCGCGGTGATCACCGGCGGCGTTACGCGCTAGAACCAACCTCGTACAAACCATTACCTCGCCTCGGCGGGGTTTTGGCGTTGTCGTTTTGCCAGGCAATATGTCAGTGGTAGAGTTTCCCTACTTTGAACACGGATGCTCTTGATGTGAACACGCTGAGTTTGGTTCAACCTTACCTGCTTGAACCTGGCGATCCGGTGAGCCCTGCCGATCGTAAATGCTATCGCTTGACGAGCGATGACAAGCGACAAATTGAAACTGCGATTGAAAAGCATGGCGTTCACGCTCTTGAAAACGTCACCAAGGGCGGTGCAATGCTCTATCTTCGATTCCCCTTGCGCTTCGCTGGCGAGGATGAGGAGTATCTCCGCTCTTTATTTGCGCCTGAGACGCTCAAACCAAAGCCCTGGGATGGCTCTGAAAAAATCGTTGTCACTAAACTTGACTCTGGAGTAATCGGTGCAGACGGGCGCGCTAGGTTCGTAGTGGAGTCGTACTCCCCATTCGAAGACAGATTTGCCAGGCTGCCGTATAAATCGATGCTTCCTCCTGGTGATACTGTTGTGGGTTACCAGTTTGTTGCGACTATGCAATGCCGAAACTCGCTATCGGTGCTGGAGCAGCACGGCAGAATTGAGAGTCTTCCACCAGAAATTCTCCCTAAAATCATCAAAGAACCATGGCAAGGGATATGGACTCCGAGGACCAAGTCCTGGCGGGATCTTGGGATAGATATCGACGAAATGCCAAGCAACATGGCCTCTGAGATTGGATATATCCCGAGTGACGGAGGTGACTATCTAAGGTTCTTGCTAGTCGTGAAATCTATTGGTGCTATGGATATCGACTTTCGCGAAAAGCTGAAGCTTCTTGAAGATATCCCCTACATGCATGGGAAGAACGGCACGTCGTTCAGCGAGCTTGAGGGCAGAGTTCCACGTAGCCTGGTAGCAATAATGGAAACCGAATTCGAATACGATGAAGAAGAGGGCGGGGATGAGGAGGAATAGCTTGAAGGGTGTTGGTGGGATCATTGTAGTTTTGCTAGCAGGGTGTTCGACTGTCGAGGACATCAGGCAGAACCCGCTGCTACTGTCGATTGACTCGGTAAAAAGTGCGGAAACAGTAGCAGAGTGCATCCAAGATGGATGGCAAAACACTTCGTTGGTCGGTGGCACTGTGGGTGGGCAACTTCAGAAATTGGGGAGCCGGTACTCTGTTGTTGCCCCCAATTCAGAAACACCTTGGCATGTCGCCGACGTTTCCTCTAATGGCGCGGGGTCAACAGTTTCCTACCGCTTTTACCGAACCTGGCAATCTCCGCCAGATCGCGTGACCGATGTCGTTAAGCGTTGCGCCCGGTAGGGTCATGAATATGTAAATTCAAACCGCCTTCGGGCGGTTTTTTTATGGGGGTATGAAATGTCAATTACAGCAGCGCACTACGCGCCTCGGACAGAAATCAAACTACTTGGGCGCATGTGGCGTGGTCTCGAAAAGGTCCATTACCGCGCCTTGGACAATGGAACTGCCGTCGAAGTGTTCAAGGCCTTGGAGGTCACTGTTTCAGGCTTCAAAGAGGAAGTGGTTAGGCTTTCGAATCTCGGAATGCGGTTCGCTATCTTTCGTAACGGTAAGAACGTTGGAGAAAAAGAGTTCGGTCTTAGCGGCACTAGGGAACTGAAGATTGTTCCAGTAATTGCTGGAAGCAAGCGAGCGGGAGTGCTGCAGACCGTTGTGGGGGTGGTTCTTATCGCGTTGGCGTACTTCAATCCTTTCGGTGCTTTTTCTGGTCCAGCAGTTTCTGCTCTATATGCGGCAGGTATCGCCTCTACCGCTGGCGGCGTGATCCAGATGCTCAGCCCCCAAGCCAAAGGCCTGAAGACCAGCGCAGCCCCCGAGAACACGCCTGGCTATGCCTTCGGTAGCGCCAGGAACACCACCGCCTCAGGTAACCCAGTACCGCTCTGCTATGGCGAGCGCCGGTGGGGCGGGGCAATCATCAGCGCTGCAATCTACGCCGAGGATCAGATGTGAGTCTTTAAACTCGATTAAAAGTCTTTGGTCGCTCCCGGGAAGCAAAATCCCTCACTAGAACCGGGGCGAGTAAATAGTCGGGAAACCGACACCCTGACCCGATGAAGATCAAGTGATCGCCGGGACAGAAAAGCAAAACCCCCGGACGTTGGCGCGTACCGGGGGTTTTTGTGTCCCTCACCATAATCTGGATATGGAGAAGAAAGTCATTGGACTATAGCAAAATCATAAGAGAGGTACGAGAGATGGCGACGAAGATGCCCGCATGGCGGTTCATCCTCTTATGCGCATTGGGATTCTTCTGGGCTGTTGCATATCTGGCTGGAAACATCCCCTGGGACAAGATCCTTTAACGGTAACAAGCATTACACGCCGCCCATGAGGCGGTTTTTTTATGCCTGGAGGAAAGCATGGACGCAGCACAGAAGCTGGATATCTACGGTGCCAAAGGTGGCTCCGACAAGCCGAAGCAGCCAACCGAGGCACCCGACAGCCTGCGATCTGTCGCTGTGGCCAAGATGCTGATTGCTGTGGGGGAGGGGGAGTTTGCTGGGGTGCCGACTGCCCAGGACATCTACCTGGATAACACCCCCCTGCAAGACTCTGCTGGCAACATGAGCTTCCCGAACGTGAAGTGGGAGTTCCGCAGTGGTTCGGTAGAGCAGGGTTACATCCAGGGCATTCCCTCGGTGGAGAACGAGACCACGCTTGGCATCGAGCTGCGCAGTGGCACGCCGTGGGTGCGAGCGATCAGCAATATCGAACTGTCGGCTGTGCGCCTTCGATTCGCCTGGCCAGCCCTTCAGTCGGTCGATTCCGGCGGCAACGTCAATGGATACCGGATCGAGTACAAGGTCGAGGTGGCCACCGATGGCGGAGCCTATCAGCAGGTGCTGCTCGAGGCCGTGGACGGCAAGACCACCAGCAACTACGAGCGTACTCGGCGGATCAATCTGCCTGCAGCCACCAGTGGCTGGCTCCTGCGGGTGACGCGCATCACCCCGAACCAGAACAACAACAAAATTGCCGACACCATGAACATCGCGGGCTTCACCGAGGTGATCGACGCGAAGCTGCGGTATCCGAACACTGCGTTGCTCTACATTGAGTTTTCGGCGGAGCAGTTCCGCAACATTCCTGCGGTGACCATTAGGTGTAAGGGTAAGAAGGTTCTTGTTCCGAGCAATTACGATCCGGAGACCAGAACCTATACCGGCATCTGGGACGGCAGCTTCAAGCAGGCCTGGACAGATAACCCGACCTGGATGACCTACGACATCACTGTTAATGATCGCTTTGGTCTGGGTCGTCGCATCAAGCCTTGGCAGGTGGACAAGTGGGAGCTGTACCGGATCGCTCAGTACTGCGATCAGCTCGTACCGGACGGCAAGGGCAGTCAGGAGCCGCGTTTCATCTGCAACCTGAATCTGCAGAGCAAGGCCGATGCCTGGAGCCTGTTGCGCGATATCTCGGCGATCTATCGCGGGATGACCTACTGGGCCCAGGGCCAGGTGTTCAGCCTGTCCGATATGCCGCGCGACACCGATTTCGACTTCGCCTATACCCGGGCCAACGTTGTCGATGGGAAGTTCACCTACTCGAGCGCGTCGGAGCGCACTCGCTACAGTCGCGCACTGATCAGCTACGACAACCCGGCCAACAACTACGACACCGACGTCACCTCAGTGACCGATGCCAAGCTTCAGCGGCGCTATGGCGACAGCCCGTTGGAGATCAGCGCGATCGGCTGCACCCGGGAATCGGAAGCTCAGCGCCGCGGCAAGTGGGCTTTGCTGACCAACTCCAAGGATCGAAGCATCAGCTTCAAGGTGGGCCTTGATGGGCGCATCCCTTTGCCCGGCTATGTGATCCCCGTGGCAGATGAACTGCTTGCCGGTCGGGCAGTGGGCGGCCGCATCAGTGCGGTGGCTGGGCGTGTGATCACCCTTGACCGCGATACCCAAGCTAAGGCCGGCGACCGCCTGATTCTCAATCTGCCCAACGGTAAGTGTGAGGGCCGCACAGTGCAGTTAGTCAGTGGTCGTCAGATCACCGTCACCACGGCCTATTCCGAGGCGCCAGAAGCGGAGTTGGTATGGGCGCTCGATGCAGACGACCTGGCCATTCCGCTATATCGAGTCACCAGCGTTTCCAGGCCAGAGCCTGGCGTGTTTGAAATCTCAGCGGTGCAGTACGACCCGAGCAAATTCGCGCACATCGACACCGGCGCCCGGCTGGAAGAGCGGCCGATCAGCGTTATCCCGATCACCGTCGTGCCGCCGCCGGCGAGCGTTACCCTGACCTCGAATTACGCGGTCGACCAGGGCATTGCCGTCAGTACCATGAACATTTCGTGGCCCGCGGTGAACGGTGCTGTGGCCTACGACGTGGAATGGCGCAAGGACAGCGGGAACTGGATCAAGGTGCAGCGCACTGGCGCGACCAGCGTCGACGTGACCGGGATCTATGCCGGCTCCTATCTGGCCCGGGTACGGGCAGTGAGCGCCTTCGACATTTCGTCGATCTGGAAGGCGTCGAGCCTGACCCAGCTCAAGGGCAAGGAAGGCCAGCCGCCGTCGGTATCGTTCCTGACCCCAACGAGTCTGGTCTATGGCATCCGCCTTGACTGGGGCTTCCCTGCGGGTGCCGAGGACACCCAGCGCACCGAGATCTGGTACAGCAAGACCACGTCGCTTGCAGACGCGATCAAGCTGGGCGACTTCGCCTATCCGCAGGCCCGGCACGAAATGCAGGGCATCCTGGCGGGTGCTTCGTTCTTCTTCTGGGCGCGCCTGGTCGATCGCACCGGCAACATAGGTCCTTGGTATCCGACCGGGATCGGTGTTAACGGTCAGGCCAGCTCTGACCAGTTCGAGTACGAGCAGTATTTCTCCGGCCAGATCGGCGAGTCCGCCCTCGGCCAGCACCTGGGCGATCGAATCAACCTGATCGACGGCCCGGCCGACCTGCCCGGGTCGGTCACGGCATTGAGCACCACCAGGCGCTCGTCGCCATTCTTCACGCCGGATCGCTCGTTACGGCCGCCGAAGTCGGAAGGGATCAGAAAAACACTGGTCCCCAGTTCCGGCACCTGGATTTCCCAATCCCATCTCAACTTGCAGACCTCCTGCTCCCGGCAACCCGTGTTCACCTTGAACAGGGCCATCTTTTGCAGGTGCGTCGGTAGCTCTCCAAAGAGGATCGACTGCTCGTCCCAAGTCATTGGGTAGGTCCGGGATTAGTTGACCACTACAGATGGCCCGGGAGCTTAAACCGGTACTGGAACGCATGAAGCGTCTGGAGGTACGGCTCAATGAAGAGCTGAACAAGGCGTTGCAAGAGGCGGGGTTGGCGGAGCAGGCCAAGCGTTGCCAAGCCATTGAAGGGATCGGCCCACTGACGGCTGCCGCACTCAATCTGGCCTTTCTGCGGGGTTCGTTCCGCAGCAGCGATGCCTTTATCGCCTTCCTGGGCCTGGATGTACGGGTCAAGGAGTCGGGGCGTTACAACGGTCGACGCAAGCTGAGCAAGCAAGGCGACTCGGAAACCCGACGCTTGCTTTACAACGCCGCCATGGCGGCAAGCAGGACCAAGGCTTGGCAATCCCGCTATCAGCAAT